>NZ_JBBEOG010000002.1:0-308559 GCF_037860835.1 Aquipuribacter nitratireducens
GTGTCGACGAGCGCCGCGAGCTGGTCGAGGCACACGTGGTACCCGGCGGCGACCTTGTCCGCCGCGGGGGCCTTGGTGCCGACGCGAACGGTGAGCGCGAGGTCGGTCCCGCCGTCGACCGGCGTGAGGTCGAAGGTGAGCAGCTCGTCGTCCCACAGCCAGACGAAGCGGCGCGGCGGGTCCCAGGTGAGGATGCGGCCGGTCATCACCGGTTCGTCGATGGCGTACCGCTGCGCGACGTCGTCCCAGAACGTCACGAGGACCGGCGCGCCCTCTTCGCGGGCGCCGACGATGTCCGCGGGCAGCCAGTGGCGCAGCTGGTCGCTCTCGGTCAGCGCGCGCCAGACCCGCTCGGGCGGATGCCCGAGGCGACGCTCGAAGAGCAGCGCGACCCCGTCCTCGTCGCGGACGATGCGTCCCAGGGGGTGGTGGGTGGTCATGTCGGGTCTCCGTCCAGGTGTGTCTCCAGGGCGTCGAGGCGGGCGGACCAGAGCCGCCGGTACGGCTCCAGCCAGGCGTCGAGGTCGAGCAGGGCCGCCGGGCGCAGCCGGTAGACCCGGCGGTTGGCCTCCGCCCGGACCTCGACCAGTCCCTCCTCGCGCAGCACCTTGAGGTGTTGCGACACCGTGGGCTGAGCGAGGTCGAGTGCCTCGACGACGGCACCGACCGTGCGCTCCCCCTCCAGCAGCAGGTCGAGGACCTGCCGACGACGAGGGTCGGCGACCGCCGTGAATATCGTCACTGTGCAATATTGTCTGAGAACGATGCGGCAGTCCAGTCCTGGCGTCATTCTCGGCTCTCACAGGAGGCGTCGCCCGCGCACTTGACAACATACAACCAAGCGGTTGTATGTTGCGAGTGTGGGCGCCGACCAGGACGAGGACCGGGCCGACGCCCTGTTCCACGCGCTGTCCGACCGCACCCGCCGGGACATCCTCCGTCGGGTGCTGGCCGGGGAGCAGTCGGTCTCCGCCCTCGCGGCCTCCTACGACATGAGCTTCGCCGCGGTCCAGAAGCACGTCGCCGTCCTGCAGCAGGCCGGCCTCGTCACCAAGCGACGCCGTGGCCGCGAGTCCCTCACCAGCGGCGACGTCGAGGCCGTGCGCTCGGTGGCCTCGATGCTCACCGAGCTCGAGGCCGTCTGGCGCGGCCGCATCGCCCGCATCGACGACCTGATCGCCACCGACCCACCCACCGAGAGGAACGACTGACATGCCCGTCACCGACGTCACCCACGACATCGACACCCTCACCCTGACGATCGTCGCCGAGTTCGCCGCGCCCGTGGAACGGATCTGGCAGGTGTACGCCGACCCACGCCAGCTGGAGAAGGTGTTCGGCCCGCCCACCTACCCCGCCACGTTCGTCGACCACGCCCTGACGCCGGGGTCGCGCTCCACCTACTACATGACCTCGCCGGAGGGGGAGAAGTTCGCCGGCGTCTGGGACATCCAGACCGTCGAACCGACCACACGGTTCACGTTCGAGGACGCCTTCGCCGACGAGCACTTCGAGGTGAACCCCGACCTGCCCGTGAGCCACAACTCCTACTCCTTCACCGCTCACGACGGCGGTACACGAGCGACCTACGTCAGCACCTACGCCTCCGCCGAGGCGCTGCAGCAGGTCCTCGACATGGGCGTCGTCGAGGGCGCCTCCGCCGCCATCAACCAGATCGACGACCTGCTCGCCGCCGTGTGACGGGCTCACCCTCGGGAGCCGCCAGCGCCTTCTGATCCTGGCTGACGAACGCCCGGTGGTCAGGCGTGGCGGAGGGAACGAGCGCTAGCCGCAGGCCTCGACGTGGTCTGCCAGCCAGCCGCGGTCGGTCCGCCACACCTCCACGCGCATCTCCGCCCGCCCCCCACGCGCCACGATGACCTCGACCGCGGTGGTGTCGCCACGTCCACGCTCCTCGCCCACGATCAGGTGGGCGCCGCCGGTGCCCACGTCGGCGCGGACCGCAGCCTCCGGGCTGCCGAAGCCCGCCACCGGCTCACCTCGATCAAGGGACCAGCCGACCCTCGTGCCGTTCGGGCAGTCCAGTCCGTCGGAGACCACCGGATCCTCCACCTCGACCGACCCGCAGCCGGCGAGCAACCACGCCACGGCACCGACCACCAGGGACCGACCCCTCGACGAGCTCACGTGGCCCCTTTCGCGAACGACGGCTACGGCTGTGACGCCCGGGAGGAGCGGCGCGGTTCCGCGATGGGTCGAACAGCCTGTAGGTGACCGGCCGTAGACCATGCTGGCGATGACCACGCCCCGGGTAGGGCCCGGCCGCACCGCTCGACGACAGGAGGGACGATCCGTGACGCCTCCTCAGCCCACCCCTCGAGCTGGGCCTACCCCGCGGTGAGGCGGCACCGGCGGCACACGTACGTCATCGGCTGGGACACCGGTGACGGCTGCGAGCGCACTCCCACCATGGAGGAGATCGAGGCCTTCTACCGGTCCGTCCTCACGAGCCTGCGGCCCGACAGCACACAGGTCGTCGCCGACCTCTTCGGACGGACCGGACCACTGCCGCCCGCCGCCCGGCAGGCCGCCCTCACCCTCCACCGCCGCCATCGGCCCAGCCTGTTCGTGACCATGGACCGCAACCCCTTCCAGGGGGTGGTCGTGAACGACTCCGACCCCGTGCAGTGGGAGGCGCTCCTCACGATCGCGCCCTACGCGAGCCACCTGTCCCTCCAGGGCGGTGGCCTGCTCCGTGACCTCTTCACGTCCTCGGGCACCCTGGCCGGCGTCCGCGCCCGGCTCCGCCCGGAGCAGCACGAGAGGGTCACCGCGGCGCTTGCGGCCTCGGGCGTCACCTGTCTCCGGCTACGCCGCCGCTAGCCGATCGTCCGTCGGGTGTCTCAGTCGTGGACGCGCGCGCGGGCCAGCACGCCGAGCCCGAGCGTCACGAGCGCGATTCCGACCGGGATCGCGAGCATCGCGAGGTGGATGCCGACGAGGTCGGCGAGCGCTCCCACCCCGAACGGCACGAGACCTGCGGCGGCGCCCACCCCGACCGACACGAACGTCATGCCCCGCTCGGACTGGCCCTCGGTGCTGCGGACGAGCCACGCCACCCCGATCGGGAAGAACGCCCCCGCGCCGGCCCCCGCGAAGGCGAGCCCCACGACCGCGAGCGACACCCACCCCGTCGAGGTGAGCGTCGAGAACCACAGCAGGGCGAAGCCGCCTCCGGCGAGGACGACCGCGGCGCGCAGCAGGGCGGCGCTCGTCCACCGACGCGCCAAGGGCACCGCGACGAACCGGCCGACCGTCATGCCGGCGGCGAACGCCGCGACGAACGCGCTCGCGCCTGCTTCCTCCAGCACCGTGCGCTCCCGCAGCAGCTCCGCCGACCACGTGTTGAGGCTCACCTCGCTGCCGACCCCGCACATGACGACGGCGAGGATCACCCACACCCGACGCGGCAGCGGCGTGCGCCGACCCGACGCGTCGCGCGCGGGCGCGGGCGCCGCTCGCAGCGGGGCGGCGTCGAGGCGACCGGCCCGGTCGGCGTCGAGCACGCGCCGGACGAGCACGGTGCCGGCGGCGGCGAGCGGCAGGAGCAGCAGCAGCGCCGGTCGCCACGTGAGCCCGAGCGCGACGCACGCGCCGACGAGCAGCGGTGCGCACAGCCCGAGGCCGGAGCCGAGGCCGTTCGCCTCGCTGACCGCGGCGTTCGACGACCGCCCGTGGTGGCCGTCGAGGACGGCCGTCGAGGTCCCGATGAGCAGCGTTCCGCCGAACCCGGCGCTCACCATGCCGAGCAGCGTGAGCACGAGGCCCCAGCCGGGGAACAGCGACCCGACCGCGAGCAGCACCGCCGCGAGGCTCACGCAGCCCGCGCCGACCGTCATCGCGCCGTAGCGGCGCAGGGAACGCACCAGGGGCACGAGCAGCGGCGCGGAGCTGATGCTGCCGATGCTTAGGAACGTCGCGTGGAGGCCGACGAGCGTCTTCGACAGGCCGAGGTCGAGCCCGACGAGCGGCAGCACCGGACCGGACGCGAAGACGAACCAGCCCCACGTCACGACGGCGGTGTAGCCGGCGGCCGTGACGGCGTCGCGCCGCAGTGGCGGCGCCACCTCCTGGGTGCTCATGCGAGCCGCTCGACGACGTGGTCGACGCACGCGGTCAGGGCGCGCACGTCGTCCGGCTCGACCGACGGGAACGTCCCGACACGCAGCTGGTTGCGGCCGAGGCGGCGGTACGGCTCGACGTCGACGACCCCGTTCGCGCGCAGGACGCGCGCCACCTCCGCGGCGTCGACGTCGAGGACGTCGAGGGTGACGACGACGGGGGAGCGCAGCGCCGGGTCCGCGACGAACGGCACGAGCCAGTCCCGCTCGCTCGCCCAGCCGTAGAGGACGTCGGAGGACCGCCGGGACCGGGCTGCGGCCCACCCGAGGCCGCCGTGGCCGAGGAGCCAGTCGAGCTGCTCGGCGAGCAGCACGAGCGTGGTGAGCGCGGGGGTGTTGACGGTCTCGTCCTTGCGGCTGCTCGCGACCGCGGCCCGCAGCGAGAGGAAGTCCGGCACCCAGCGGTCCGGCTCGACCGCCTCGGCCCGCTCGAGGGCGGCGGGGGACAGGACGGCGCACCACAGGCCGCCGTCGGAGCCGAGCGCCTTCTGCGGGGCGAAGTAGTACGCGTCGGTCTGAGCCAGGTCGACGTCCACCGCGCCGGCGGCGGACGTCGCGTCGACGAGGACGAGGGCGTCGGCGTCGGCGCCGTCGACGCGGCGCACGGGCGCGAGGACGCCGGTCGAGGTCTCGTTGTGGGGCCACGCGTACGTGTCGACCCCCGCGACGGCGTACGGCTGCGCCGCCCCGCCCGGCTCGACCCGCACCTGCACCGACTCGCCGACGAACGGCGCTCGGGCGGTGCACGCGGCGAACTTCGCGGAGAACTCGCCGTGGACCGCGTGCTGGACCCGCTCGCCGACGAGCGCGCCCGTCGCGACGTCCCAGAATGCCGTCGACCCGCCGTTGCCGAGCACGACCTCGTAGCCGTCCGGGGCGCCCAGCAGCTCCGCGAGGCCCTCGCGGACCCGTCGCACGAGGGAGCGGACGGGCGCCTGCCGGTGCGAGGTGCCGAGGAGCCCGACCGACGCGACGAGCGCGTCGAGCTGCGCGGGGCGGATCCGGCTCGGACCGGAGCCGAAGCGGCCGTCGGCGGGCAGCAGGTCGGCGGGGATCCTCACGACACCATCACGGGCGCCATCGTCCCAGCCGTCAGAGGCTGCGCGGCCCCTCGCCCACGTAGCGGGCGGACGGGCGGATGAGCCGGCCCGTCCGCTTCTGCTCGAGCACGTGGGCCGCCCAGCCCGCGGTGCGGGCGCACGTGAACATCGGGGTGAACATGTCCGGTGGGACCTCGGCGAAGTCGAGGACGACGGCCGCCCAGAACTCGACGTTCGTCGCGAGCACCCGGTCCGGCTTGCGGGCCTGCAGCTCCTGCAGCGCGGCGGTCTCCAGCGCGGCGGCGGCCTCGAAGCGGGGCGCACCCAGCCGCTCGGCCGTGGCGCGCAGCACGCGGGCGCGGGGGTCCTCGGCGCGGTACACCCGGTGCCCGAAGCCCATGAGCCGCGCGCCGGAGTCGAGCTCGGAGCGCACGTAGGCGAGGGCGTCGCCGCGCTCCTCGACCCCATCGAGCATATGGAGGACCCGGCTGGGTGCGCCGCCGTGCAGCGGGCCGCTCATCGCCCCGACCGCACCCGCGATCGCGGCGGCGACGTCGGCGCCCGTGGAGGTGATGACGCGGGCGGTGAACGTCGAGGCGTTCATGCCGTGCTCGGCGGCGCTCACCCAGTACGCGTCGACGGCCTCGACGTGGCGGGGGTCCGGCTCGCCGCGCCAGCGGACCATGAACCGTTCCGCCGCCGTGCCGGCCGCGTCGACGGCGTCGTGGGGGACCGGCGCCTGCTCGCCGCGGGCCGACTGCGCGGTGAACGACAGGACGGCGTCGCTGACGCGCGCGAGGTCGTCCCGGACGGTGTCGGCGTCGACGTCGAGGACCGGCTTCAGGCCCCAGCGGGCAGCGAGCGTCGGCAGCGACGCCTGGACGTCGACCCGGACGCCACCGGTGGAGACCGGGAGCTCGACCGGCTCGCCGGGGACGAGGCCGGGCAGCGGGGCGTCGTCGACGAGCAGCCCCCAGACCTGCTCGAACGGCACCTCGCCGGCGAGCTCGGTGATGTCGACGCCGCGGTAGCGCAGGGCACCGCCGTCCCGGTCCGGCTCGGCGATCGTCGTCTCGAAGGCGACGACGCCCTCGAGGCCGTGCGCGATGGTCCCCTCCGACATGCCGCCTCCCAGGTCGTGACACCGGTGTCCGCGCCCGACACTACCGACGTGACGGCGGAGCGGATCAGGGACATGAGGGTGACGTACGTCGCCGGGGCGCTCGTCGAGCGCGACCTCGCCGCGACCCCGCTCGAGCAGTTCGGGCGCTGGTTCGCCGACGCCGTCGCCTCGGAGCGGGTCGTGGAGCCGAACGCCATGGTGCTGTCGACCGCCGGGCCGAAGGGTCCCTCGAGCCGGACGGTGCTGTGCAAGGGCGTCGACGGCGCCGGGTTCCGGCTCTTCACCAACCTCGTCTCGCGCAAGGCCCGGGCGCTCGCCGCCGACCCGGCGTGCGCCCTCCTGTTCGGCTGGCACGACATGGAACGGCAGGTCGGGGTCCGCGGGGTCGCCGAGCCGCTGAGCCGCGACGAGGTGCGCGACTACTTCGTCACGCGCCCCTACGGCTCGCGGATCGGGGCGTGGGCGTCGGAGCAGTCGAGCGTCGTCGACGGGCGCGAGACGCTCGAGGCGCGGGAGCGGGAGATGCGGGACCGCTTCCCCGACACCGGCTCGGTCGGCGACGTCCCCCTGCCCGACTCCTGGGGCGGCTTCGTCGTCCGCCCGGTCGAGGTCGAGTTCTGGCAGGGCCGGCCCTCGCGCCTGCACGACCGCCTCGTCTTCGTCCGTCCGGCCGGGGCCGAGGGCCCGGGGTGGCTCGACGACGCGACGGACTGGGTGGTGGAGCGCCGGGCCCCCTAGGCGCGCCCCGTCTGTCTGCGTTCTTGCCGACATCCGGGTCGATTGTCTGCAATTTTGCAGACGGGGGGGAGGTGGGCAGGGGACAGCCCCCGGGGCGGTGACACGGTCACCCGTCGCGTGGACGAGGTGCGACACCCGGGGGCTGCGGTGGCTGCCGTGGTCTACGCCGGCAGTCGGAGTCCGGTCGAAGGGCTCCGCCTCAGCGGACAGCCACCTCACTCGTCCGAAGGTTCTGCATTCCTCGGATCACCTCCCTTCCGTGTGGGAGGACCGTACGTCGGGCGTCGCCGGTCCGTCGAGGGGATTAGCGGGTGAGCTCCGACAGCCGGGCGAGCGCCTCCTCCCGCTCCGCCTTGTGGTCGACGATCCGGCGCGGGTAGCCGTCCGCGTACCCGTCCTCCGCGTCCCACGGCGAGTGCGCCGCCTTGCCACCGAGGTGCCGCAGCTCCGGGACGTAGCGGCGGACGTAGTCGCCCGACGGGTCGAACTTCTCGCCCTGCGTCACGGGATTGAAGACCCGGAAGTACGGGGCGGCGTCGGTGCCGGAGCCCGCGGCCCACTGCCAGCCGTGGTTGTTGCTCGCGAGGTCGCCGTCGCGCAGCCAGCGCAGGAACCAGCGCGCGCCGAGCTGCCACTCGAGGTGGAGGTCCTTCACGAGGAAGCTCGCGACGACCATCCGGACGCGGTTGTGCATCCACCCCTCCGCGCGCAGCTGGCGCATGCCGGCGTCGACGAACGGGAAGCCCGTCCGCCCCTCCTGCCAGGCGTGCAGGCGCTTCTCGCCCGTCGCCGACGTCGGGGAGTCGTACCGCATGTCCGCGTACTCCGTGCGGTGGTACTCCCGGGCGGTCCTCGGGTGGTGCCACAGCACGTCGGCGTAGAACTCCCGCCACGCGAGCTCGGAGCGGTACGTCTCGACCGACTCCCGCGAGGAGTCCGCGAGCCGGCCGTCGCCGAGACGCTGCCCCAGGTCGGCGAGCAGCGACCGGGGATGGACCTCGCCGTACTTCAGGTGCGCGCTCATCGCCGAGGTGCCGTCGAGGTCGGGCCGGTCGCGCGTGCCGGCGTAGTCGAGGAGCCCGTCGTCGAGGAACTCCTCCCACCGGTGCCGGGCGGCGGCCTCCCCGGCGTCGGGGAGCCTGAGGTCGCCGAGGTCGGGCTCGGACGGCCACTCGCGGCCGCGCACCTTCTCCCAGCCGACGGACGCCGGGTCGACGTCCGGTGCCGGCGCCGGCCAGCCGTGCCGCTGCCACGCCCGGTAGAAGGGCGTGAAGACCTTGTACGGGTCGCCGGAGCCGTTGACGACGCTGCCCGGACCGACGGCGTAGGCGGTGCCGGTCCGCACGAGCCGGACGGGGTCCTCGAGGCCGACGAGCGCCCTCTCGACGGCGGCGTCCCGGCGCCGTCCGTAGGGGCCGGTGTCGGCCGTCACGTGCACCTCGGCCGCGGCGGCGTCCCGCGCCACGGCCGGGACGACGTCCGCGGGGTCGCCCTCCCGCACGACGAGCCCGCCGCCGAGGCGGCCGTCGAGCGCCCGGAGCGAGCGCAGCAGCCAGGCGCGCCGCGGGTCCCCGGACGGGCCCCACAGGGCGGGGTCGACGACGAAGAGCGGGACGACCGCGCGGTCGCCTGCGCCGTGCCCGTCGGCGCCGTCGGAGCCGGTCGCGGCGAGCAGCGCCGGGTGGTCCGCCAGACGCAGGTCCCGTCGGAACCACATGACCGCGGGCGCCTCGCTGCTCGTCACGCGACCGACGGTAGGTCGCGCCCCGGGCGCCCGCGACACGTCAGGTCACGCGTGCATCACAACCTGCCCGGGCGCGGGGGCCGGGGGTTACGCTCCACCCGTGCACGGTCCGCAGCACCACGAGCCGCGGGGTCACGGCGACGGCCCCGGGCGCGGTCACGTCTTCGTGCGCGGCCATGAGCACCGTTCGGTGGTGGCGCCGAGCGCGCCCCACCGCAGCAGTCGGCCGAGCGGCCCGCGCTGCTGCCCGTCGCCCAAGGCGTCGTCCCGTCCGGGACGGCGCCTTCGTCGTCTCCGGGGCCCTCGTACCGCCCCGGTCTCCCCGTGCAGGAGGCGGTAGTGCGCACCCTCGTCCTCAACGCCGGCTACGAGCCGCTGGCCGTCGTGTCGTTCCGCCGGGCGGTCGTCCTCGTCCTCGCGGGGAAGGCGACGGTCCTCACGGCCCACCCGGACGAGGTGGTGGGGGCGACGTCCCGCTTCGTCCGCCCGTCGGTCATCCTCCTGCGGCGCTACGTCCGCGCCCCGTACAGCGCGAGCGTCCCGGTGAGCCGACGGGGCGTGCTGCGCCGCGACGGGCACCGCTGCGTGTACTGCGGCGCGGGCGCGACGACCGTCGACCACGTCCTGCCCCGCAGCCGAGGCGGAGCCGACACGTGGGCGAACCTCGTCGGCTGCTGCGTGCGCTGCAACAACGTCAAGGGCAGCCGCACCCCGGAGGAGATGGGCTGGACGATGCGGATCCGCCCCTACACCCCGCGTGGCTCCGCCTGGGTCGTCAAGGGCGCCGACCAGCGCGACCCGGCCTGGGAGGAGTTCCTCGCCCCCGTCGCCGCCTGAGCGCGCGGCGGGCCCGGGCGCGCCCCGGCGGGCGCGCCCGGACCGGCCACGGCACGATGCCGCGGGTGCACAGCCCGACCAGCCTCGTCACCCGCCCCGAGCTCACCGGCACCTTCGGGATGGTGGCGAGCACCCACTGGCTCGCGACCGCGGTCGGGCAGTCGGTCCTCGAGCGCGGGGGCACCGCGGTCGACGCCGCCGCCGCGACCGGTCTCGCGCTGCAGGTCGTCGAACCGCACCTCAACGGGCCCGCAGGAGAGGTCCCGGTGATCGTCCGCCCGGCGGGCGGGCCGGTCCACGTCGTGTGCGGCCAGGGCACCGCACCGGCCCGTGCGAGCGTCGACGCGGTCGTCGACCTCGGCCTCGACCACGTCCCCGGCACGGGGCTGCTCGCTGCCACCGTGCCGGGCTCCTTCGGCGCGTGGGCGCTGCTCGTCCAGCGGTGGGGCACGTGGTCCGTCGCCGACGTCCTCGGCCCGGCGATCTCCCTCGCCGCCGACGGCGCGCCCGTCCTCGACCGCGTCGAGGCCACCCTGCAGCGCATGGCGGGCCACTTCCGCGAGCACTGGGGGACGTCGGCGGAGACCTACCTCGTCGGGGACGGGCCCGACGGGGTGCCCCGGGCCGGGACCCGGCTGCGGCTGCCGGTGCTCGCGGAGACGTACCGCCGTGTCGTCGACGCGGCGGGGACCGGGCCGCACGAGCAGCAGTGGGAGCGCGCCCGCGCCGCATGGTACGAGGGGTTCGTCGCCGAGGCGGTCGACGCGTTCTGCGCGAGGACGTCGTGGCTGGACTCCAGCGGCGAGGCCCACGGCGGGTTCCTCACCGGGGCCGACATGGCGGCGTGGCACGCCACCGTCGAGGAGCCCGCCACCCTCGACCTCGCCCAGCACCCCGGCGTCACCGTGTGCAAGACGGGCGCGTGGGGACAGGGCCCGGTCATGCTGCAGGTCCTCGGCATGCTCGGCGCGCTCGGCGTCGGCACCGGGCCGCTCGCCGACGCGGAGGGCCGGGAGGACCCGGCGTGGCTGCACGCGTGGGTCGAGGCGACGAAGCTCGCGCTCGCCGACCGCGAGGCGTGGTTCGGGGACTCCGGCGACGACCCGCCGCCGCTCGCCGACCTCCTCGACCCCGCCTACCTCGCCGCCCGCGCCGGTGAGATCGGCACGCACGCCGACCTCGGCGCGCACGGACTACGCCCCGGCGCCCCCGGCGGGCGCGCGCCCGTGCTGCCGACGTCGGTGACGGCGTCGTGGGCGGACTGGTGCGCGGGCCGTGCCGGTGCGGCCGCGGGTGCCGGTGCGGGGGAGCCGACCGTCGACCGAGCGGGCGTCACCCGCGGCGACACCGTCCACCTCGACGTCGTCGACCGCTGGGGCACCGTGGTGTCGGCGACACCGAGCGGGGCGTGGCTGCAGTCCAGCCCCGTGGTCCCGGCGCTCGGCTTCCCGCTCGGCACCCGGGGGCAGATGTTCCGGGTGGAGCCCGGGCTGCCCGCCTCGCTCCGTCCCGGCCGCCGGCCGCGGACGACGCTGTCGCCGACGCTCGTCCTCCGCGACGGGGAGCCGTGGCTCGCACTCGGTACCCCCGGTGGTGACCAGCAGGACCAGTGGACGACCGTGAGCCTCGTCCGGATGCTCGCCGCCGCCGCCCACGGCCGCCGCGAGGGCGAGCGCCCGGCTGCTCTCACCCCGCTGCAGGCGGTGCTCGACGAGCCGATGCTCCACACCGACCACGCGCCCGGCTCCTTCCATCCGCGCGGCGCGGACCCGGGCAGCCTGCTCGTCGAGGACCGCACGGCGCCGCACGTCGTCGACGACCTGCGCCGGCGCGGCCACCGGGTCGCGACGGCGGACGGGTGGTCGCTCGGCCGTACCTGCGTCGTCGGGGTCGAGGGCGGGTTCCTCCGGGCCGCGGCGAACGCGCGCGGCGCCCAGGGGTACGCCGCCGGTCGCTGACAGCCCCTGACCTGCGGTGTCACGACGCGGCGCGCCGCGCGGTTCCTGACGTGGGCCACGAGGTCTGCAACACTCGGCTGCCGTGAGACCCCGACCCACCCGCCCCCTCGCCGTGGCGGCCGCCGCGCTGCTGGCGGCGGCCGGGGTCGCAGGCTGCGCCGAGGCGGAGCAGGCGGCGCGCGGCGTCGTCGAGCAGGCGGCCCGGGACGCCGTCGCCGAGGCGGAGCAGGCGGCAGGCACGGCCGCGGAGGAGTCGGCGCGGGCGGCTGCGGGGGACGCCGTCGACGAGGCCCTCCAGCGCGCGAACGGCACGTGCGACCAGCTGCTCGACGTGCCCGTCCGGACCCGGGAGGAGAACGCGGGGGCGCTGCTGCGCGCCTACTGGCTGACCGAGCTCACTGCCGACACGCCCTCCCCGGAGACGATCGAGGCGTTCCACGACGCGGTCGTCGAGCGCTGCGAGGACTCTCTCGAGACGCAGGCGGCCGACATCATCAGCGAGGTCTGGGACACCGGCGAGTTCGCGCCGTGACGTCGATCTGACGGGTGTGCCGTCAGGGCACCGTCACCGTCGTGTCCGCGCTCGGCGACGCGGGCTCGACAGGGGCGCCCTCGACCGACGGCACCCACGCCCGGAAGGAGTAGGTCCCGGGCGGCAGCGCGACGGGCACGACGAACTCGCCGGCGCCGTTCTCCGTCGCGGCCGCCTCGGTCGTGCCGAACGCCCGGCGGACACCGCCCTGGCGCACCTCCCACGCGACGGTGCCGGGTGACGTCGCCGTGCCGCCGAACACCGTGGCCGGCACGGTGCTGCCGTCGTCGGCGGCCTGCACCGTCGGGGTGCGGAGCTCGACCTGCCGTCCGCCCGACGGCTTGGTCGGGCTCGCGGGGGCGTTGCCGTCGCGCGTGACGACGATGGTCGCGCCCGTCCCGGACTGGTTCTCCACGCGCACGGTGGTACGACCCGACGCGGTCCGCAGCGTCGTCCCCGGCCGCAGCGCCGAGCGCCAGTCGTCCGTGCGCGTGCCGGAGGTCACGGAGCCGTCGACGAGCAGGGTCTTGCGCGGGTCCTTCGGGTGGCGCCGGGTGACGAGCACTCCGGCGTCGAGCCCCTTGTAGTTGCTGCCCAGCCACGCGTCCCACCCCGTCGCGACGCGGTACTCGACGTAGTACGTGGCCGTGCCCTCGTCGATGCGGAGCACCCGCAGCCCGGCGCCGGTCTGCGGCGCGATCCGCACCCGGACGGGCTCGGTGACGACGAGCCGCTCGGTCGAGCGGAGCAGGCCGAGGGCGTCGGCGTTCGGGGCGGACAGCGACCCGAGGTTGGCCCACGACACGCCCATGACGTCGTAGTAGTTCCGGTACTCGTGGTCGGCGCAGCCGCTCTGCCAGGCGCCCGAGGCGTAGGTGCCGTCGGCGGCGCCCGTGCACAGCAGGCCGTTGGCGTGCCCCAGGCCGAGGTTGTGCCCGAGCTCGTGGGCGATGATCGACGGGGTCGGGTAGCCGACCCACGTGCGGCCGCCGCTGTCCGGGCCCGCACCGACGGTGCCGAGCCCCGCCCCGCAGCCGTTCGACGGCGGGATGTAGAGCAGCAGGTGCGAGCGCGGACCGGGCGTCCAGCCGACGGCGTCCGCGACCTCGTCCCACACCCCGAACGCGTCGGAGCACGGCGCGGAGAACGTCGTCCAGCCGACCTGGCGGACCACCCGGAAGGCGCGCTGGCCGCGGCTCTGCTGGTCCCACCAGGTGCCCGCGCGGGTGACGGCGTCGGCGAGGGCGGTGGTCGTCGTGGTGTCGGCCGACCCGCTGCGGGGCCGGGCGAGGACGACGGTGACGTCGTGCACCTGGGCGGCCGCGGCGACGCCGAAGACGTCGTCGCTGCCCGCGCCGAACACCGCCTCGTCGGCGGCGGGCGCGACGACCTCCGCGTCGACGAGTCCCTGCCACGCGTGGACGGCCTCCGAGCCGCTCCGGGGGCCCAGGTCGGCGGTCACGACGGCGCCGTCGGGCAGCTCGGCGACGGACTCCTCCGGCACCCGGTACGCGAGGCCGTCCCCGACCTCGAGCCACGCCTGCTGCTCCGGCTCGACGTGAGCGGCGTCGGTGAGCGCCTCGCTGTGCGGCCCCGGCTCGTGGACCTCGGCCCACACGCGGACGAGGGTGCCGGTCACGCGGCCCGGTCCCTCGGTCGCGGGCAGGGAGGCGCGGGGGGCCGGGCTCGTCGTCTGCTGCCGGCTCGTCGTCGACGGGACGTCCGGGACCGGCGCGGTCGCCGGGGTGCCGCCGGGGCCGGACACGGACGCGGTGGCGGGTACGGGTGCGGTGTCGGGCGCGGAGGTGGTGACGGGTACGGACGTGGTGCCGGGCGCCGACGCGGTGCCGGGCGCCGACGGGGTGCCGGGCGCCGACGGGGTGCCGGCCTCGTGCGCCGGCTCCGCGCCGGCGGTGACGTCAGGGGCCGGTGTCGCCGGCTGCGTGACCGGCGGGCTGACCGCCGCGCCCGGAGCGACAGTGCCCGCCACCACGCCGCCGTCCGGCGCGGCCGGGACCTGCGTGCCGGGCACCGGCAGCCAGCCGCCCACGACGAGCGCCGTCGCGAGCGTGGCTGCGGTCGCCGTGCCGACGAGCCGTCGTCGCACCGTGACACCTCCTGCGGGGCCGGGGCGGTCCCGCTCCCACGACGGTGGTCGGGGCGCCCGGCCGCCCCGTTGAGGACCGGGGCGGACGACCACCCGATGGCCTCACCCGCCCGGCGGAACGACTGCGGAGCGCGACGGGAAGCACCGGCCGCGTGGCGTCCCGTCGCCGTCAGCGCCGGGAAGTGGTGGGCTGGGGGGCATGACCCGCAGCGACGCCCTCGTCCTCTTCGGGGCCACCGGCGACCTCGCGTTCAAGAAGCTGTTCCCCGCCCTCTACGAGCTGCAGGCGAAGGGACGCCTCGGTGTGCCCGTCATCGGGGTGGCGCTCAGCGAGGGCGACGACGAGACGCTCCGAGCCCGCGCCCGCGACTCCGTGCGCACCCACGGGCGCCGCGACCCCGACCCCGAGCAGCTCGACGCCCTGTGCGCCGCACTGCGCTACGTCCAGGGCGACTACCTCAAGGACGACACGTACACGCGCCTGTGCGAGCGGCTCGAGGGGGCGGAGCACCCCGCGCACTACCTCGCGATCCCCCCGGCGCTGTTCCCGACGGTCGTCAAGGAGCTCGCCGAGCACGACCTCGACACGGGCGCGCGCGTCATCATCGAGAAGCCGTTCGGTCGGGACCTCGCGAGCGCGTGCGAGCTCAACGCCGCCATCGCGACGGTGTTCGCCGAGGACCAGGTGTTCCGCATCGACCACTTCCTCGGCAAGGAGACCGTCGAGAACCTCCTGACGTTCCGCTTCGCCAACTCGCTCTTCGAGCCCGTGTGGAACCGCGACCACGTCGCGAGCGTCCAGATCACGATGGCCGAGTCGTTCGGGGTCGCCGGCCGCGGCGCCTTCTACGACTCCGTGGGCGCCGTCCGAGACGTCGTGCAGAACCACCTCCTGCAGATCCTCTGCGTGCTCGCGATGGAGCCACCGGCCGGCGGCGGAGCGGACCCCCTGCGCGACGAGAAGCTCAAGGTGCTGCGCGCGACGCGGCCGGTGACGCCCGACGACGTCGTGTACGGCCAGTTCGACGGCTACCTCGACGAGGACGGCGTGAAGCCCGACTCGCAGGTCGAGACGTACGCCGCGCTGCGCCTGTCGATCGACTCCTGGCGCTGGTCCGGGGTCCCGTGGTTCATCCGGACGGGGAAGATGCTCGCGAGCACGGCGCTGGAGGCCGTCGTCGAGCTGAAGCCGACGCCCACCCTGCTGTTCGCCGGCGAGGCAGCCCCCCGACCCCACCCCAACCTCATCCGCTTCCGCCTGGGCGGCTCCGGCGGGGTGTCGGTGTCGATCGAGGCGAAGCGCCCCGGCAAGACGTTCGCGACCAAGCCCGTCGACCTCCGCGTCGACTTCGAACCGAGCCTCGGGGAGAGCGACGACGCCTACGAGCGGCTGCTCGACGACATCCTCGACGGCAACCAGCGCCGCTTCGCGCGGCAGGACACCGTCGAGGAGGCGTGGCGGGTCGTGGAGCCGCTCATCAGCGCGAGCATCCCCGTCTACGGCTACGCCCCGGGGAGCACGGGACCCAACGAGGCGGGACGGCTCCTGGAGTCCGGCCTGCACTGGTACGACCCCCGATGAGCGCCGACACGACGACCACGACGACCACGACGACCGCGACGAAGGAGGACGTGGTGGACACGCCGACGCGCAGCCGCACGCAGGAACGCGCGTGGCGCAAGGACCGGTGGGCCGACCACTTCGGCCGCCTCGCGCTGCGCAGCGGCCAGGCGCTCCTCGTCGTCATCGCGTTCACGACGCTCGCGTACGCGCTCATCTTCCTGCGCGTCGTCGTCATCCCCGTCCTCATCGCGCTCATCCTCGGCGCGGCGCTCTGGCCGGTCGTGTCGTGGCTGGACCGCAGGGGGCTGCCGCGGGTCCTGTCGGTGCTCGTGACGTTCCTCGCCGCGCTCGGCATCATCGGCGGGGTCTTCACGCTCGTCGGTACTGCGGTGGCCGGCCAGGCCGACGAGCTGACCGAAGGGGTGTCCGGCGGTCTCGAGCAGCTGCAGGAGCTCGGCGAGAACCTGCCGTTCGGCCTCACGCAGGCCGACGTCGACCAGCTGCTCGAGCAGGCGCGGAACGCCCTGCAGGGTGCGCAGATCGGCTCGGGTGTCCTGAGCGGGGCCACCGTGGCGGCGAACATCGCCACCGGGACCGTCCTCGCCCTCTTCGTCCTCTTCTTCGTGCTGAAGGACGGCGAGACGCTCTACCGCTGGCTCCGCGAGCAGCTGCCCGCGAGCACCCACGAGCGGGTCGACGCGGTCAGCGACCACTCCCTCCACGTCCTCGGCAGCTACGTGCGGGGGACCGCCCTCATCGCCTTCGTCGACGCGACCGGCATCGGCATCGCACTGGTCGTCCTCGACGTGCCGCTCGCGCTGCCCCTCGCGCTCATCACGTTCATCGCGTCGTTCGTCCCGATCGTCGGCGCCGTCTCCGCGGGTCTGCTCGCCGCGCTCGTCGCGCTCGTCGCCAACGGGCCGGTCAACGCGCTGCTCGTGGTGGCGGCGATCGTCGTCGTCCAGCAGATCGAGGGCAACATCCTCCAGCCCTTCATCCAGGGCAAGGCGCTCAAGCTCCACCCGCTCGCGATCCTGCTGGCGGTGGCCGCCGGCACCATCGCCGCCGGCATCATCGGCGCGATCCTCGCGGTGCCGCTCCTCGCGGTGGCGTGGGGCGCGGTCACGGTGCTGCGGCGGCTGCGCGCCGAGCGGGACGGGCCGGTGCACGTCCACACCCACCGCCATCGTGGCGACACGGGCCCCGGCCACGGCGGTCCGCCGGAGCTCGCGACGGGGCACGCGCACGAGGTCGACGAGCCGGCCGCGCCGGACGGGCCGGACGGGCCCGACGAGCCCGCGGACACCCGGCAGGGCTCGCGCGCTTGACCCTCACGCGACGTGAGGCGCCACGCTCCCCGTCATGAGGAGCACCATGGCAGGCGTGGAGGGGCGCACCGTCGGGTCGGCCGCAGCGGCGGTCGGCACGAGCGTGCGCGCCCTCCACCACTACGACGCGATCGGCCTTGTGCGCCCCTCGGGGCGCACGACCGGCGGGTACCGCGTGTACTCCGACGCCGACCTCGACCGGCTCCGCGCCGTGCTCGTGTACCGCGAGCTCGACGTGCCGCTGGAGGAGGTCGGGGTGCTCCTCGACGCGGACGACGAGGCGCGCCGGCAGGTCCTCGAGGACCAGCTGGTGCTCGTCGGCGCCCGCATCGACCGCCTGCAGCAGGTGCGGGCGGCGCTGGAGAGGGAGAGGGAGGCGCACGTGAGCGGCGTCAGGCTGAGCCAGGAGGAGAAGCGCGAGCTGTTCGGCGACTCCTGGACGGAGAACGAGCAGGAGTACGCCCGCGAGGCGCAGGAGCGCTGGGGCGACACCGACGCGTGGCGGCAGTCGCGCGAGCGATCCGCGCGCTACACGGCGGACGACTGGGCGCGGATGCGCGCGGAGGCGGACGAGATCGACGCGCGCTTCGTCGCGCTGCTGGGCGCCGGGGAGCCCGCCGACGGCCCGGCGGCCCGCGAGGCCGCGGAGGCGCACCGGCAGCTCATCAGCCGCTGGCACTACGACTGCACCCCCGAGATGCACGCGGCGCTCGGCCGCACGTACGTCGAGGACGAGCGGTTCACGGCCACGTACGAGGCGAAGGCGCCCGGTCTCGCGCAGTACGTGTCGACGGCCGTGCAGGCGAACGCGGCGGCGCGGGCCTGAGCGAGGCGTCCCGGGCGGTGGACACGCTGTCCACCCCCCGGGACGCCCCGTACCCTGGCGGCATGCCCGTCGACCCGTGGGGTTTCACCAAGGCACCCCGGCAGGACATGCCGAAGCGCCCGGTCGAGCTGCGCCTGCTCGACTACAAGCCCGTGTACGAGCGCGCCGACGAGGCGACGGTCCGCACCCAGGCGTCGCGGTGCATGGGCTGCGGTGTGCCGTTCTGCCACCAGGGCTGCCCGCTGGGGAACCTCATCCCGGAGTGGAACGAGCTCGTCGTCGACGCCGACTGGCGCCGCGCGATCGACCGGCTCCACGCGACGAACAACTTCCCCGAGTTCACCGGCTGGCTGTGCCCGGCGCCGTGCGAGGCCTCGTGCGTCCTCGCCATCGGCGACGACCCCGTGTCCATCAAGCAGGTCGAGCTGTCGATCATCGACCGGGCGTGGGACGAGGGCTGGGTGGTCCCGCGACCCCCGGAGCGCATGACGAGCCAGACGGTGGCCGTCGTGGGGTCGGGCCCGGCCGGGCTCGCCGCGGCCCAGCAGCTGACGCGCGCGGGCTACACCGTCGTCGTCTACGAGAAGTCCGACGAGGTGGGCGGGCTGCTGCGCTACGGCATCCCCGACTTCAAGATGCCGAAGCGCGCCATCGACCGGCGCGTCGCGCAGATGGAGGCCGAGGGCACCCGCTTCGTCACGGGGGTCGACGTCGGCACGGACGCGATGCCGGTGAGCCGGCTGCGCAAGCAGTTCGACGCGGTCGTCCTCGCCGTCGGGGCGCTGCGCCCCCGCGAGGTCGACGTCGAGGGCCGGCACCTCGACGGCGTGGTCCAGGCCATGGACTACCTGCCGGAGGCCAACCGGTACGTCGCCGGCAAGCAGCCCGCGGTCCCGGTGTCCGCGGAGGGCAAGCACGTCGTCGTCATCGGCGGCGGCGACACCGCGGCCGACTGCCTCGGCACCGCGAACCGGCAGGGCGCCCTGTCGGTGACGGTGCTCGACCACAACCCCACCCCGCCCGTCGTGCGCGACCCCGTGAGCAACCCCTGGCCGCAGTGGACCCGCACGCACCGCAAGAGCCCCGCCCACGAGGAGGGCGTCGAGGAGTCCTGGGCCACGCAGACCGTCGCGTTCGTCGGCGACGACGAGGGGCGCCTCACGCACGTGCGCGTGCGGACGGTCGAGCGCCGCTACGACGAGAACGGCGTCCGGTCCTTCCACGCCGTCGAGGGGTCCGAGCGGGACCTGCCCGCGGACCTCGTGCTCCTCGCCGTCGGCTTCGTCGGCACGGGCGCGGACGACCTCCTCGGCGGCGCCGGGGTCGACGTCGTGGGGGAGCGCGGCGCCGTCCAGGTCGACGACCGGTGGGCGACGAGCAGCGAGCGCGTCTTCGCGTGCGGCGACGCCACCCGCGGCGCGAGCCTCGTCGTGTGGGCGATCGCGGACGGGCGCGCGTGCGCCGCGGCCGTCGACGCGGCCGTCCGCGGCTCCTCGCGCCTGCCGGCGCCCGTGGGCCCGCACGACCGGGCGCTGTAGTGCCCCTCGGCCGTGCGGCACGGCCCGAGGAGCACCGCGGTCTCGCGGCGCTCCTGGTCGGCGCCGGGGTGCTGCACGTGCTGAGGCCCAGGGTCTTCGACGCCATCGTGCCGCGCTGGCTCCCGCCCTCCCAGCGGTTCTGGACGCTCGCCAGCGGGGTCGCGGAGGTCGGTACCGGGCTTGCCGTCGCCCACCCCCGCACGCGCCGCCTCGGTGGCCTCGCCGCGGCCGGCCTGTTCGTCGCCGTCTTCCCCGGCAACCTGTGGATGGCGTGGTTGTGGCGCCGCCGGCCCTGGCCCTACCGGGCCGCGGCGCTCGCCCGCCTACCGCTGCAGGCGCCGCTCGTCGCGTGGGGCGTGCGGGTCTCCCGCGCGGCCGTCCCAGGCGGCTGACGGACGCGCCGTCGCGAGGACCCCGATCGCGACGACGGGCGCCAGCGCCGCGACCGCCAGGGCCCCCGGCAGACCGAGCAGGTCCCCGAGGCCGCCGACGACCGCGGACCCGAGCCCGGCGCCGATGAAGAACACGAGGGTGAACAGACCGAGCGCCGCCCCCCGCAGGCCGTCGCCGACGGCCGCCGCCACCGAGCCCACCAGCGACGGCTGGGCGAGCGCGTAGCCGGTCGACATCCCGACGAAGCCGACGCCCGCCAGCCACGGGCTGAACCCGACCCCGGCCGACACGAGGCCGCCGACGACCGAGAGGCCGAGCCCGAGCGTCGCGGTGCCCCGCCGGCCGAGGCGGGCCAGCACCCGGGCGCTGTTGAACGACACCGTGGCGCCGAGCAGGGCGCCCGGCAGGAGCAGCAACCCGTTCTGCAGCGGGTCCCAGCCGCGGGCGGCCAGCTGCAGGGGGACCGCGACGAGGCCCGCGAAGTAGACGACCGGCATCGCGGCCGCGGCCACCCCGGCCCGCAGGACGACGTCCTCCCGCAGCACGGCGAGGGGCACGAAGCCGTCCGGGTGGCGGCGCACGCGCAGGGCGAGCACGGCGAGGAGCGGCACGAGCACGAGAGCAGCCCCCGCCGTCACGGCGCTCGGGTCGCCGACGGTCTGGACGACGGCGAGCAGCGCCGCGGCCGACCCGGCGACGAGGCCGGCCCCCACCACGTCGACCGGGGCGCCGGTGCCGCGCGCGGGCGTGAAGCGGTAGGCGACGGGGAGCAGGAGCAGGCAGAGGACGGGCAGGAGGATCGCGGCCCGCCACCCGACGACGACCCCGAGGGTGCCGCCGAGCAGCGGTCCGAGGCTCGTGAGGACGAGGACGACGGAGTTCGTCCGGCCCAGCGCCACCGCCCGGTCGCGGCCGGCGAAGCGCGCGGACAGGGTGGTCGTCGCGAGCACGGGGACCGCGCCCGCGCCGACGCCCTGCACGAGCCGGCCGAGGAGGAGCACCTCGAACGTCGTCGCCGCCGCGGCGACGCCGGCGCCCACGCACAGCAGCACGACCCCGAGGACGAAGGGCCCGCGCACGCCGACGGAGTCCGCGACCCGGCCCCACACGGCCGTCGACGCGGCGAAGGTGAGGGCGAACGCGGTGAGCACCCACGCGCTGCCGGCGGTGCCGAGGCCCAGCTCGTCGGACAGCGGTCCGATGACGACGCTCGCGGCCGACGTGCCGAGGGAGTCCAGGCCCCACAGGACGCCGAGGACGACCGCGGCCCGCGTGGGGGTCCACGCGGCAGCGGGGGCGAGACCGGGCGGCCCGGGCTCGGGGGAGGTGCGCACCGTCCTGATCCTGCGGCCACGGTCCCGGGTCGGCACCCCGGACCCGGTGGCATGCTCGGACGGTGACGACCGAGGTGACCCCTGCCCGCCCCGTCGCGTGCGTCGTCGGCGCAGGTCCCGGTCTCGGCCTCGCTGCGTCCCGCGCGTTCGCCCGCGCCGGGTACGACGTCGCCCTCGTGGCCCGCGACGAGGGTCGGCTCGCGCAGCTCGCCGGCCGGGTCGAGGTGCCCGGGGCGTCGATCGGCTGGGCGGCCGCGGACGTCGCCGACCCCGTCGGCCTGACCGCCGCGCTCCAGCGCCTCGTCGCCCACACCGGGCGGCTCGACGTGCTCCACCACAACGTCAGCGTCTACAGGGCGGGTCGCGCGCCGGACGTCACGGCGGACGACCTCCTCACCGACGTCGCGGCCGGGGTGGGCAGCCTGCTCACGAGCGTGCGGGCGACGCTGCCCGTGCTGGAGGCGAGCCGGGGCAGCGTCGTCGTCACCGGTGGCGGGGCGGCGGACCGGCCCGTGACCGACGCCGTCACCCTCGGCGTGCAGAAGGCGGGCGTGCGGGCCCTGCTGCAGGCGATGGCGCCCGACCTCGCCGACCGTGGCGTCCACGCCGCGACGCTCACCGTGCGCGGGTTCCTCCGTGAGGGGACGGCCTTCGACCCCGCCGTCGTCGCCGAGCGGCTCGTCGACCTCGCCGAGCGGCGGCACGACGACCCGTCCACCTGGCAGGTGCTCCACGACTTCACCGGGGAGGAGGGGCCGCGTTGAGCGCGCCCGCGGGTACCCGAGCCGAGGCGGCGGTCCGCTCGGAGGTCGTCCCGCGCCTGCTCCCGTGGGTGCTGACGGTCGCCGGTGCCGCAGGGCTCCTCGCCGCACTCGACCTGTCGTACGAGCGGCTGCTGCTCGCCGTCGACCCGTCGTACCGGCCGACGTGCTCGGTCAACCCGCTGCTCGACTGCGGCGCGGTGGCGAGCTCGGACCAGGCGAGCCTGTTCGGCACCTTTCCCAACACGTTGATCGGCGTCGCGTCGTTCGCGGTCGTCGTGACGCTCGGTGTGCTCGGCCTGTGGGGGGTGCGGCTGCCGCGCGGCGTGCGACTCGGGCTGCAGGTCGGGGTCGTGCTGGGCGCGGTGTTCGTCCACTGGCTCGTGGTCGTGAGCGTCTTCCGGCTCGGCGTCCTGTGCCCGTACTGCATGGTCGTGTGGGTGGCGACCATGACGCTCTTCTCCTACGTCACGCTCGCGAACGCCGCGGACGGGCTGCTGGGGCGACGCGTGGCGGCCTCGACCGCGGTGCGCACGCTCGTGCTCGCCCACCCCCTGCCGGTCCTGCTCTGGGTGGCGCTCGTGGCCGCACTGGTCGGAGTCCGGTTCGCCGACCAGTGGGCGCTCATGCTCTGAGGCCGCCGCTCGGCGCCTCGCGGCGTCGCCGGCTCCTGCTGCGCGTCCGGACGACCGCCACGACGAGCACGACGAGGAGGACGAGGACGAGGACGGGCAGGAGCAGCGCCGCGAGGCTCAGCCCGATGCTGAGGGCGTCCTCCGCGGTGCTCGCGACCGGTGCGCCGACCCCCGCGGTCGTCGCGTTGACGACGGCCCGGCCGCCCGCCTTCAACGCGTGCACCGCGAGGGCGATGCCCATCCCGACGAGGACGGGCACCCAGTCCCCGGACTCGACGAACGCGGACGGGTCGCTCAGGAGCGACTCCTGCCCTGTGCCGGCGCCGACCACGAGGCCGCCGGACACCGGCCGCACGACCGTCTGCAGGAGGTCGTTGACGTGGTCGAGGCCCGGGATCTTGTCGGCGGTCACCTCCACGAGCAGGAGCACGCCGAGGACGCCGAGGGCCCACGGGTCGGCGAGCCAGCCCCAGCCCGCCGGTAGCGCCACCAGCTCCGTGTAGCGCGCCAGCAGGCCGAGCGCGAGCAGCGGGACGTACGCGTTGAGCCCCGCCGCCGACGCGAGCCCGAGCGCGGTGAGGACCTCCATCGTCTGCCACCTCCGTGCCTGCGAGGGTACGCGGGACGGCTACGGCGCGAGCAGCCTGACGTCGTCGACGGCGAGGCGCGAGGAGCCCTGCAGACCCTCGGGCGGCCGCAGGCGCAGGAAGGGCTGCACGGCGACGGTCCCCGGCGGCGTCGTCGTCTCGAGGGTCACGGTCCGGCAGCCGGCGCCGGTGTGCCGGGGGACGGGGACCGACACGACCGTGCTGCTGCCGCCGGTGGAGCCCTCGTACGTGCGCAGCTCCAGCACGGCGTCGCCGCTCGCGGCGCGCACGTCGACCTCCAGGCGCAGGGGTACCCCGGCCCCCACGGGCTGGCGGTGGTCGGGCGTGAGGACGCCGTCCTGCGTGCTGAGCGTGCCGCGGCGCAGCTCCACGCCCGTGCTCCCGGAGCAGGCGGCCTGCGGCGACAGGCGACCGGCAGGCGCACCGAACGTCCACGCGGGTGCCGCGTCACGCTGGTCGTCGGCCGTCACGTCCTCGAAGCCGCCCGTCCCGAGGAGCAGGTCGCGGTCGCCGACCGAACCGGGAGCCTCCTGCAGCGGGGCCGTACCGGGGGGTGCGAGGTCGCGCGCCACCGCCCGCGCCGCCTCGGCCACGGGGCCCGTGACCGGCCGGGGCACGTAGTCGTCGACGAGGACGGGGTCGAGGTCGGCGGACACCACGCGGCCGTCGGTGAGGGCGAGGTGGAGCAGGTAGGACTGGAACGTCGGCCACAGGTCCTGGTCGAAGAGCAGGTTCCCCGTCGACTCCGCCACCAGGCGCCCGTCCTCGGTCAGCCCCACCCCGCCGACGACGTGCGGGTGGCTGTTGACGACGGCGGTCGCGCCCGCCTCGAGCGCCACCTCCGTGGCGGTCCGGACGCGGTCGTCCTGGATCCGTTCGTACTCGGTCCCCCCGTGGACCATGACGACGGTGGCGTCGGCGGACCCGGCTGCGTCCGCCACTTCCCGCCGCAGCCGCGCCTCCTCGCACGCGGCGGCACCGCCCTGCCTCGCCCCGGCGACGTAGCGGATGTCGTGCTGGGCCCCGCGGACGGTCGTGCACGCCACGAGGGCGACCGTGCGGTCACCGACGTCGAGCACCGCCGGCTCCCAAGCCTCGTCGGGGGTGAGCCCGGCACCGGTGTGGGCGATGCCTGCCGCGTCCAGCGCCTCGAGGGTGCTGCGCAGGCCGCGGTCGAGCGCGTCGTAGGAGTGGTTGTTGCCGAGGGAGACCGCGTCGACGCCGCTGTCGCGCAGCGCCTCCGCGAGAGCGACGGCGCTCCCGAACGCCAACGCCTTGGTCGGGTGCCACCCGGGTGGGCGTTCGCCGGGCCCGCCCTCGACGAGCGGGTCGTCGACGAGCGGTGTCTCGAGGTTGACCACCGTGAGGTCGGCGTCGGCCAGCAGCGGCGCGACGGCGGCCAGCAGCGTCGTGTGGTCGGCGGCGTCCGCGCCGGGAGGGAGCAGGGGGGAGCCGGCCTCGCCGCTGTCGGCGTAGTACCGACGTCCCGCCATGACGTCGCCGCCGAAGCGGATGGTGAGGGCCCCGTCCGCCAGGACGACGCTCCGCTCCTCGCCCGGCGCCAGCGCGAGAGTCCGCTCCTCGCCCTCCGGCCCCCTCAGCTCCAGCAGCGTGGGGCCGTCGAGCGGGAGGTCGGCCGCGCCGTCGCCGTCGGTCGTCGCCGTCACGTCGCCGGCCGTGACGCCCACACCCGTCAGGGGCTGCCCGTCCGGGTCGACGACACGCACGGTCGCGGGAACGGTGCCGTCCGGGACCGAGCCCGACAGCTCGAGCGCCCCGAGGCCCACCACGGCGACCACGGCGACGCCGGTCAGCACGAACCGCCCGGTCGTCCGCATCCCGCCCACCTTGCCACGCACCGCCCCGAGCGCACTGTGCTGCACCGGACTGCGGGACCCGGGGCGGCCCGTTAGCGTGCCCCGCGTGATCGTCGACGGCTCCTGGCAGGACGACCTGCTCCGTGGTCTGGCCGCGCTCGCCGTCTTCGTCGCGCTGTTCTCGGGGGCCAGGCTTCGATTCAGGAGGACCACCCCGCGTGAGACATCAGACAGCGGGCTCGACTGAGCCGCGACGACGTCGTCCCTGGGGCGAGCGGCAGGCGTTCGCGGCCGTCGCCCTCGTCACCGCCGCCGTGGTCGGCGCCCTGACCGTCGGCGACCCCGCCGTCCCCGCCACTGCCACGCTCGTCGCGGTGGCGGTGTGCGCGGTCGTCCCGGTGGCCGCCGACGGGCTGGTCGGGCTCCTCGTCGGCCTGCTGTCCGCCGCTGCCCTCGTCGTCGTCAGGCAGTGGACCGGTGCGTGGACGCCGGAGTCGTTCGGGCGCTCGCTGGCCACGACCGTCCTCCTCCTTCTCCTCGGCTGGGCGGTGGGCCGGCTCGGCAAGCGCCTGCGGGGGTCCTCGCGTCCCGAACCCTCCCTCGCCCAGGCCGCGGCCTTCGGTTCGATGGGGCTGGTCACCGAGGTCGTCGCCGAGGCGCGTCTGGAGGAGGAGGCGCTGCGCGCCCAGCGCCATCGCAGGGTGCTGTCGGTCATGCTGGTCCGCACGAGCGTGGTCGACGGCTCGGCGGACCGGGCGGACGCCGCGCAGCGTGTGGCCGCCCGGCACGTCGAGGCGGCCCTGCGGCGCACCGACGTCCCGTTCGCCCTCGCGCCCGACCTCGTCGGGGCGATCCTCCCGGAGACTCCGGCCGAGGGGGCGTGGCAGGTCGCCGGCTCCCTGCTCGAGCGGGTGGCCGACACGACCTTCACCGACCGCGACGAGCGCTCGCGGCAGCGCCTCGGCGACCACGCGACCGTCGCGGTCGGCATCGCCACGCTGCCCGACGACGGGGCGGACGCCCGCACGCTGCTCGCCGCGGCCCTGCGCTCGCTCGGCGGTGACGAGCAGGAGCCGGCGCGCGCGCCCCACGGGGAGTCCGTCCGGTGATCGCCGACCTCGACGCCATCGGACTCCTCCTCGCGCTCGCCGTCGGCACCTTCGGCTACTGGCGCGTGTCGGTGTCGCGGCACCAGCAGCGGCTGCGCCAGCTCGACGTGCGGGTCCACGTCAACGGCATCCGCGGCAAGTCGACGGTGACCCGCCTCGTCGCGGGCGTGCTGCGCGAGGGCGGCTTCTACACCGTGGCGAAGACGACCGGGAGCGCCGCCCGGGTCATCGGTCCCCGCGGTGAGGAGACACCGATCGCGCGGCGCGGCGCCGCGACGATCAACGAGCAGGTCGACGTCGTCGCCGCCCACGTCCACGACGACGTGGAGGCCCTCGTCATCGAGTGCATGGCGGTGCGGCCGCTCTACCAGCAGTACTCCCAGGAGTTCATGGTCCAGTCCGACGTCACCGTCATCACGAACGTGCGCGAGGACCACCAGGAGGAGATGGGGGAGACGCTCGAGGAGATCGCCGACAGCATGTCCGTGACGATCCCCCGCAACGGGGTCCTCATCACGGCCGAGGACCGTCCCCACCTGCGGGAGCGGCTGCGTCGCAACGCCGAGGCGCGTGGCTCCCGGCTCGTGTACGCCGACCCCGAGCAGGTCGCGGACGAGGACATGCGGGGTTTCGACTACCTGCAGTTCAAGTCCAACGTGGCCGTCGGGCTCACCCTCGCGCGCCTGCTCGGGATAGGACGCGACACGGCGCTGCGCGGCATGTGGAAGTCGGTCCCCGACGTCGGGGTCGTGCGGTTGCGGACGTACCCGGTCGGCGACGCGCAGCTGCTGTGGGTGCCGATGTTCGCCGCCAACGACCGCGAGAGCGTCGTCCTCACCTTCGAGACGCTGCGTCCCCAGTTCCCCCCCGGTGCCCCTGTCATCGGCATCCTCAACAACCGTCGCGACCGGGGCCGTCGGGCCGAGCTCTTCGCGACCATGGTGCCGACCGACCTCGCCGACCACCTCGACCACGTCGTCACCTTCGGCGCCTACGAGGAGACCGTGCAGCAGCGGATCGTCGACGGGGGCTACCCGGCCGACCGGGTCCACCTCCTGGGCGAGACCGTGCAACCGACGCTCGAGAAGATCCTCACGACCATCGAGGGACTGGCCGTGGACGGCAGGGCGGTCCTCGTCGGAATGGTCAACATCCACACCGACCAGGCGGAGCTCCTCATCCACCACTTCGAGCAGCTGCGCGGCTCGCACGGGTCCGACGAGCTGGACGAGTCCCGCGACCCCGCGCGGATGCCGTTGGGTCACGTCCGGCTGCGGGGCGTGGCCGCCCGTGGGCGCGGCGGAGGGGGGCCGGGGGCGTGACGGAGTACCTCTTCCGACCGGAGGTCGTCCGGGTCGCCCTCGTCGTCGGCGTCGTCGTCAGCGTGCTGTTCTACGAGCGCGTCCAGCTGACGACGGGCGGCGCGGTGGTGCCCGCCTACCTCGCCATCAGCCTGCCCGCGCCGCTGCACGTCCTCAGCACGCTGCTGGCGGGCTTCGGGGCGTACCTCCTGGTGAGCGTCGTCCTCAGCAGGAGGCTGATCGTGTACGGGCGGCGCAAGTTCGAGCTGGAGGTGCTCGCGGGACTCGTGCTCGTCGCGCTGCTGAGCTCGGCGGCGGCGCTGCTCGACGACGTCGACCCCGCCCTCGCGGGCGTCGCGGCCCTCGGCTACCTCGTGCCCGGGGTCATCGCGCACGACATGTCGCGGCAGCGGCCCGGGAGGACGCTGTTCGCCGTCGCGGTCACGACCGTCGTGCTCGGCGCCGTCGTCTACCTCTACGCGTCGCTGCTCGCCATCTCGCCGCTGCGCGACGAGCCGCTCGACGACCTCGCGGCGCTCACCGCCTACCCGCCGGAGCTGACGCTGCCGGCCGCCTTCGCCTCGGTCGCCGTCGGCATGCTCGTCTTCAGCCGGCTCGGCCTGCGCTCGGGCGGCTTCATCTCGGGCGCCTACCTCGCCATGGTGGCACCGCGCTGGGGCGACATCGTCTTCGCCCTCGCCGCCGCCGTCGTGACGTGGGCCCTCGTCGTCCACGTCATCATGCCGCGGCTCCTCGTCTTCGGTCGGCGCAAGCTCAGCACGATGGTGCTGGTGGGCGCCCTCGTCGCGTGGACGGGAGAGGTCCTCGTCGCGACCCTGACGGCCGGCGACCACGTGCCGTGGCGCGGACTCCCGATCATGGCGCTCATGGTCCCCGCCCTGCTCGCGAACGACGCCCAGCGGCAGGGCTGGGAGCGGACCCTGTGGGGGGCGGGGCTCACGACCGTCGGCGTGCTCGGCCTCGTGTGGCTGTCGGCCGGCGTGGCACGGCTCCTCGGCTGGTTGTGACCCGGTGGGGCGACGGTCGAGCCGACCGTCAGCGGGTGTCGTGCACGGCCATGACGGCCCGGACCGCGGCGTACTCCGGTGACACCTCTCCCTCGACGTCCCCGGCCACGGCACGCACGGCACCGTCCACCAGGCGCACGCCGGTAGGCCGCCCTGCTCCCTGGCCCACTGGCTGGACGGCGGCCGCGAGCCGGCCGACCGCACGCCCGAGCTGCCCGGTGGGCAGGTGCCCCGCGTCGGTGGCGAGCGTGAGCCGCGCCAGGTCGCCGTCCCGCTCGAGCGTCACCGTCGGCACGGCGTCCCCGCTGTGGTGGAGGAGAGCGAGCATGACGTGGGACAACGCACGCTCGAGCGCGAGCACGTCGCCGTCGACCTCCGTGCCGTGGAGCGCGGGATCGGTCTCGAGCCTCAGGTCGGCCCCGGTGGCGGCCCGCGTCCCCTGCACGGTGCGCCGGACGGTGCGCACGAGGTCGACCCGACCCCGCACCGCCGGGGTCGTGGCGACGGGTGCTGCGGCCATGTCCTCGTGCACGGCGGACGCCGCGCGCACGAGCCGGTCCGCGCGCGCCGACGCCGTGGCCGCCAGACGCTGGAGCCGGGGGTCCTCGCTGCGGTCCGCCGCGCCGCTCAGCAGGCGGACCGCCTCGTGGGTCGGGGGCACCTCGGCGAGGACGGCCACCACTTCGTCGCGGAGGGCGTCCAGACGCGAGCGCGTGATGCGGTGCTCGAGCTCCTGGACGACCAGGGCGGACAGCTCGCGCAGGCTCCGCATCTCCTCCTCCGACCAGTGGCGTGCCGAGCGGTCGACGACGCACAGGTTGCCGAGCACGTACCCGTCCTCGGTGGTGAGCGGATACCCGGCGTAGGCCGCGTAGTCGAGGTCCCGGAAGCGGTCGTTGTCGCGGACGAGCGGGTCGGTCGCCATGTCCTCGATCACCAGCTCGTCACCGGTCGCGACGGAGAACGCGCACACCGAGTCCTCGAGGGCGAGCGTCCGGCGCTCGCCCCCGCCGTCGAGGGCCACGGCGCCGGGCATGACCTGGCGGTCGTGCCCCACGAGGGAGACGTAGGAGACCGGGGCGTCGAGCAGCGTCGCCGCGAGGCGGGCGAAGCGGTCGAAGACCTCGTCGGAGCGGCCGTCGGCGACACCGGTGCGGCGCAGCACCTCCAGTCGTCCCGGATCGGCGGTGACGGGCAGCGCACCCGTCTCGGACATCTGCGTGGTGGACGACATCTCCTGCTTCCCGTACCGGCTGCATGTCCCCGACCCCAGCACCCTAGGGCGGTCGCGCTGCCGCGCCGAGCTCAGGGGCGGCGGACGGCCCGGAAGGCGGTGGCGTACAGCCCGGTCCCGCTCAGCGTCGAGCGCCCCCCGACGTCCCCCAACGTCGGGCCGTCGACGGTCTTCCGGCTCGACACGAAGCGCGGAGCGCCGGCGCTATCCGTGCCGAGGTGGATGCCGACGTGGTCCACGCGCGTGCCGTCGTCCGTGCTCGCGTCGAAGAAGACGAGGTCCCCGGGGCGCAGCCCCGACACCGGCGCGCGGGCTCCCGTGTCGGCCGCGACCACGACCCCGGGGCCCGACGCCAGCATCTCGAAGGAGCGCCTCGGCAGCCGCTGACCGTCGGGGCGCAGGGACAGGGGCAGGCCCGACCGGACGCCGAGGACCATGCGGACGAAGCCGGAGCAGTCCATGGCGCCGAGCTGCGCCGGCTCGGGCGCGTCGGTCGTGCCGTCGGGGTACGTCCAGATCTCGCCCAGGAAGTCGTTGGCGTCGGAGCCCTCCTGCCTCGCACCGTCGACGAGCGGGCCGTACGACGCGTCACCGGCGACACGTCGACCGGTGTCGTCGACCACGTCGGGGGCGCCGGTCACGTACTGCACGGCGACCGCGAGGACGTCCGGTGTGCGGTCCTGCAGCGCGACGCCCAGCCACGACCAGTTGATGCTGCCCGAGAAGGGGGCCGGCAGCAGACGGACCCAGGTCGTCGACGTCACCATGGCGGTGGTCGTGCTCTCGGCGAACGAGCGGGCGGGCCCGCGGACGCCGACCGTCCGGGCGCCGCGCGTGAAGGTCGCGACGACGCCGCGGTCGTCACGCACGGTCGTGACCGCCGGCGTGCCGGAGGTCCAGACCCGCAGCGTGCCCGTGGTGCCGGGCAGCTGACGCGGCGCCGCGGCCTTGGCGGTGAGGTGCGCGTGCGAGGGCGGACCGGGCACGACCAGCAGACCGGCGACGAGGGCGAGCAGCAGGGCGAGGACGACGCCGGAGCGGCGCGCGGCGATGGGCACGGGACCTCCAGGGGGACACGACATACCCTCCGTGCCTCGGCGCGCGGGCGTGCCCGGGCGAGCCCGTGCCGTGGCGACCACACCGGTGCCACGGGGCTGGACGGCAGCCCTCACGGGCCGTGACGGCACCGTCCTGCGACTCGCCGACCGGGCGAGGCGCACGTCGTGCGGACGGTCGAGCCCGTCACCGGCAGGAGCGTCCCGGTGCGGGACCGCGCTCACAGCCGCCCGGCGTCGACCACCCGTCGGAGGAACTGCTGGGTGCGGGGCTGCGTGGGCTCCCCGAGCACCTGGGCCGGCGGCCCTTCCTCGCACACCCGGCCGCCGTCGAGGAAGACCACGTGGTCGGCGACCCGGCGGGCGAACCCCATCTCGTGGGTGGCCATGAGGATCGTCGCGCCGCCCTCGGCGAGCTCGCGGACCAGGGCGAGGACCTCGCCGACGAGCTCGGGGTCGAGCGCGGACGTCACCTCGTCGAGGAGCAGGACCCGCGGCTCGACGGCGACGGCGCGGGCGATCGCAGCCCGCTGCTGCTGGCCGCCGGAGAGCCGGTCGGGGTACGCGTCCGCCTTGTCGGCGAGACCGACCCGCTCGAGCAGCTCGAGGGCCCTGGCGTCCGCCTCCCCGGCGGGTACGCCGTGGACGACCCGCGGGGCGAGGGTGATGTTCTGCCGCACCGTCATGTGCGGGAACAGGTTGAAGGCCTGGAAGACGACGCCGAAGCGCGAGCGGACGCGGTCGGCGTCGACACCGGGGTCGGTGATGTCGTCGCCGTCGAGGAGGACCTGCCCGTCGGTCACCTCCTCCAGCAGGGCCGCGCACCGCAGCAGCGTCGACTTGCCGGAGCCGGAGGAGCCGATGAGGGCGACGACCTCGTGCTCGGCGACGGTGAGGTCGACCCCGTGCAGGACCGGGGTGTCGTCGTAGTGCTTGACGAGGCCCCGGACGTCGAGGACGACGTCACCGCGGACGGCGCCCTGCGGCAGCCACAGCGACCTGTCCGCGTCGGGTCGGTCCGCGGTGCGGCTCACAGCACGCCCCCCGCCTGCTCGCGGCGGGTCGCCCGCAGCGCCGCCCAGTCCGCCAGGCGCGCCGTCGGGACGCTCAGCAGGACGAACAGCAGGGCCGCGACGACGTACGGGGTGAAGTTGAAGGAGTCGAGCGCACCGATCTGCGCCGCGCGGACGGCGTCGACGGCGCCGAGGACGGAGATGAGGCCGACGTCCTTCTGCATCGCGACGAAGTCGTTGAGCAGCGGCGGCGTCACCCGGCGCACGGCCTGGGGCAGGACCACGAGGCGCAGGGACTGGGCGTACGACAGGCCGAGCGAGCGGGCGCCGAGCCGCTGGCTCGGGTGCACCGTCTCGATGCCCGCGCGGAAGACCTCCGCGACGTACGCCGAGTACGTGAGGACGATCGCGGCCGCGCCGAGCACGACGGGGCTGATGCGGCCCTCGGTGAAGCGGAGGGCGGGGACCCCGAAGCCGACGAGGTACAGCAGGACGATGAGCGGGATGCCGCGGAACAGGTCGACGTAGGCGGTGGCGAGCAGCCGCACCGGCAGCCAGACGGGCCCGCGCAGCGTGCGCAGGACCGCCAGCAGCAGCGCGAGCGCGAGGGTCAGCACCGCGGCGACGGCGAGCACGCGGATGTTGAGCCAGAGCCCGCGCAGGATGCTCGGCAGCCACTCGCGCGCCACGGCCGGGTCGAAGAACGTCTCCTGCACCCGCGGCCAGCCGGGGGCGCTCGTCACCGACACGTACAGCAGCACCGCGAAGACGACGGTGCTCGCGAGCGACGTCAGCACCGAGCGGCGGGTCCGTGCGCGCCGCACCCGGGCCCGGTGCTGCTCGAGCGGGGTCAGGAGGAGCCGGTCGGCGCCTCCCGACCCCGCACGCGTGAGCGGGGGGACGCTCACCCCAGCTCGGGGGCCCCGGCGACGTCGGCGAGCCACTCCTCCTGCAGCGCGTCGAGCGTCCCGTCGGCCTCGAGGGCGTCGACGGCGCGGCTCACGCAGTCGGTGAGCGGGCTGCCGAGGTCGAGGACCATGCCGAACTGCTCGGGGTCCTCGCCCAGCTCGGGCAGCTGCCCGACGATCACGCCGTCGTCCAGCTGCACCGCCGTGACGAAGAAGGCCGTCGGCAGGTCGACGACGATCGCGTCGACCTGACCGTTCTGCAGGGCGGTGACCGCGTCCTCGTTGCTGTTGAAGACCTGCGGCTGCATCGTCGGCCCGATGAGCTCTTCGATGGCCTGCAGGCTCGTGGTGCCGACCTGCGCGCCGATGAGGACCTCGCCCAGCTCGCCGGTCGTCGTCGCGCCGTCGGCGGGGGAGCCGGCGGTCGTCACGACGGCCTGGCGGACGTCGTAGTACGGGCTGGAGAAGTCGACGGCCTGCCGGCGCTCCTCGGTGATGGAGAACTGGTTGATCGCGACGTCGAAGTCCTTGGGGCCGGGTGCGATCGCGGCCTCGAACGGCACGCGGACCCACTCCACGGCGTCGTCGGCGTAGCCGAGCCGCTCGGCGACGGCGTACGCGACGGCGGACTCGTAGCCCTGCTCGTTCGTCGGGTCGTTCTCGACCATCCACGGCTCGAAGGCCGGCTCGCTCGTCGCCATCGTGAGGGTGCCCTCGGTGAGGGTCTCGAGCGATGCGGGGTCGCAGCCCTCGATCGCGCCGCCGGCCGCGGCGTCGGTGGCCGCGTCGGTGGCGGTGTCCGTGGCGGTGTCGGTGGCCGCGTCGGTGGCGGCGTCCATCGTGGCGGGTGCGCCGGTCGCGGCGGGCTCGTCGGCCGTGTCGTCGGCGCAGGCGGCGAGGACGAGGGCCGTGGCGCCGAGGAGCGCGGCGGCGCGGACGGTGCGCGAGGGCAGGGGTCGGGGCACGGGAGACCTCCGGTGAGGCGGTGACCAGGGGGAGACCGGCTGCGCCGGTCGGGGGACATCATCGCAGGTGAGCACCCTCACACCCGCACGGAGGACCGGGGGCCGGGATGCGGCGGCTAGGCTGAGGCATCGCCAGGCCAACAGGCGTCGACGACGACGCCCTGACGGATGAGGTGAGACCGCGGTGGCCCACTACCGCACCATGGGGGACGTGCCGCCCAAGCGGCACACGCAGCACCGGGACGGCCAGGGGAGGCTCTACCACGAGGAGCTGATGGGGGAGGAGGGCTTCTCGTCCGACTCCTCCCTGCTCTACCACGTGGGGGTGCCGTCGGCCCTCGTCGACGCCCGGCCCTGGGAGCTGCCCGACCAGCGCACCACGCCCAACCACCCGCTGCAGCCGCGGCACCTGCAGCTGCACGGGCTCTTCCCGGGCGGCAGCGGCACCGAGGCCTCGCAGGTCGCCGACGTCGACGTCGTCCGCGGGCGGCGGCTCGTCCTCGGCAACGCCGACGTGAGGCTGTCGTACGTCGTCGCGGCGGCCGACTCCCCGCTCTACCGCAACGCCGTCGGCGACGAGTGCGTGTACGTCGAGCGGGGCGCGGCGCGCGTCGAGACGGTGTTCGGCCACCTCGACGCGACCGAGGGCGACTACGTCCTCCTGCCCCGCGGCACCACGCACCGCTGGCTGCCCGTCGACGTCGCCGCGAACGGGCCTGTGCGCGCGTACTGCATCGAGGCGAACAGCCACATCGCACCGCCGAAGAAGTACCTGTCGCGCTACGGCCAGCTCCTGGAGCACGCGCCGTACTGCGAGCGGGACCTCCACGGCCCGAGCGCCCCCGAGGTGCGCGACGAGGCCGACGTCGAGGTGTACGTCAAGCACCGCGGACCGGGTCCGGGCGGGCTCGCCGGCACCGTCCACGTCGTGCCGCGGCACCCGTTCGACGTCGTCGGCTGGGACGGGTGCCTGTACCCGTACACGTTCAGCGTCCACGACTTCGAGCCCATCACCGGCCGGGTCCACCAGCCGCCGCCCGTCCACCAGGTCTTCGAGGGATGGAACTTCGTCATCTGCAACTTCGTGCCCCGCAAGGTCGACTACCACCCCCTCGCGGTCCCCGTGCCCTACTACCACGCCAACGTCGACAGCGACGAGATCATGTTCTACGTCGACGGCGACTACGAGGCGCGCAAGGGCTCGGGCATCGCGAAGGGGTCGATCACCGTCCACCCCGGCGGCCACAGCCACGGCCCGCAGCCGTCGGCCATCGAGGCCTCGCTCGGTGCGGAGCGGTTCGACGAGCTCGCCGTCATGGTCGACACGTTCCGTCCGCTCGAGCTCGGCGAGGGCGGGCTGGCCGCCGACGACGGCCGCTACGCGTGGACGTGGAGCGGGCGCGGCCCCACAGGTCCCGTGCCGCCGGCCGGCGGGGGTGCGACCGCGTGAGCCCGCTGCCCTGCCCGCTCGTCGCGGGCCTCCTCGACGACGCCGCCCTGTTCCCGCCCGGCAACGCCGCGCCCGCCGACGCGGTGGCAGCGCGCGGCATGTACGAGTCGAGCTGGTACGCCCCGCTCGTCGGTGCCTTCGTCGTCCGCGCCGACCGCGTGCCGGAGCTCCTGGCGGCCCTGGAGGCGACCGACGACGGCCCTGTCCGGCCTCTGCCCGTGGTCGTCGTGACGCCCGGCGGGCTCGACGAGGTGGCGGGCGCGGTGGCGGCGGCCGCCGACGAGCGGCTGCGCCTCGCGGGGGTCGACGTGCCGCTGGGGGCGGTGGCACCCGACACCGTCCTGCTCCTGCGCACCCGCATGGAGGTGCCCGCCGGTGTCCCGCTCCACGTCGAGCTGTCGTCGACGGTCGACCCGGCCGTCGCCATGCCGGTCCTCGCCGAGGCGGGAGTGCGCGCGAAGATCCGTACGGGCGGCATCACGGCTGCGGCGTTCCCCCCGGTCAGGGGCGTGGCGCGGTTCGTCCACGCCGCCGTGACCGCGGGCGTGCCGTTCAAGGCGACCGCGGGGCTGCACAACGCCCTGCGCCACCGCGACGAGGACACCGGCTTCGAGCACCACGGCTTCCTCAACCTGCTCGCCGCGACGTCGGCCGCACTGCTGGGCGGTGCCGACCTCGCCCGTGTCGAGGCGCTCGTCGCCGCGACCGACGCCGACGTCCTCGTCCGCGAGCTCGAGCACCTCGACGACGACGACGCGGTCCGGGTCCGTCGGGCCTTCACGTCGTTCGGGACGTGCTCGACCGTGGAGCCGGTCGAGGACCTCGCCGGGCTCGGGCTGCTCCGCCGACCCGGGGTCGGGCTCGTCGGGGCGGGGACGTGACGGCCGCGGACCTCGTGCCCGCGGAGCCCGCCGAGCCCCACGACGCGACCGACGCCGAGGACCTCTTCGGTCCCGTCACGCAGGCGCACGGGGTCTTCTCGCTGCCGGGTCTCCTGCCCAGGGTCGGGGTGCGGCTCCACGACAGCGTCGTCGACGTCGGCGCCCTGGCGCGCCGGGACGGCCTGCCGTGGGCGGACGCCCTCGCGTCGCCGTCGCTCAACCCGTTCATGGCGCTCGGTCCGGACGCGTGGGCGGAGGAGCGCGACTGGCTCTCGACGCTGCTCACCGACCCGGGACGCGCGGTGGAGGTGCGGGAGGCGTCGTACCCGCTCGGCGGGCCCGCCCCCGTCGCGCTCCACCTGCCGGTGGAGGTCGCCGACTACGTCGACTTCTACGCCTCGCGGGAGCACGCCTCCAACCTCGGCGCGATGTTCCGCCCCGGCCAGCCCGCCCTCACGCCGAACTGGACGCACCTGCCGATCGGGTACCACGGCCGTTCCGGCACCGTCGTCGTGTCCGGCACACCGGTGCGTCGCCCGGTCGGGCAGGTCCGCCCTCCCGGTACCGACGAGCCGCAGGTGGTGGCGTCGCGCCGGCTCGACATCGAGGCGGAGGTCGGTTTCGTCGTCGGCGCCGGCTCACCGCTGGGGGAGCCGGTCGGCGTCGCCGACCTGCCCGCGCACGTCTTCGGCGTGTGCCTGGTCAACGACTGGTCCGCGCGGGACCTGCAGGCGTGGGAGTACGTGCCGCTCGGGCCGTTCCTCGGCAAGTCGTTCGCCACGACGACGTCGGCGTGGGTGACCCCGCTCGCGTCGCTCGCCGCGGCGCGCGTTGCGCCGCCGGCCCGCGAGCACGCCGTCCAGCCGTACCTCGACGACGCGGCCGCCCCGTGGGGTCTCGACCTGCGGCTCGAGGTGCGGCTCAACGGGCACGTCGTGTCGCGTCCCCCGTTCGCCGGCATGTACTGGACCGCGGCCCAGCAGCTCGCGCACATGACGGTCAACGGGGCCTCGACGCGGACGGGGGACCTCTTCGCCTCCGGCACGGTGAGCGGGGCGGCGCGGGACGAGCGCGGGTCGCTCATCGAGCTCACGTGGAACGGCGAGGAGCCGCTCGTGCTGCCGGACGGGACCACGCGGGCGTTCCTCGAGGACGGCGACGAGGTGGTGCTCCGCGGCTGGGCGCCGGGCCCGGACGGCGCGCGCGTCGGCCTCGGCGAGGTGAGCGGTCGGGTGCTGCCCGCCCGGGCGCTCCGCTGAGCCCGGCCCGGACGTCAGGCGGCGCTGCCGCCGCCCATGACCGCGAAGGTCGCGCCCCACGGGTCGCGGACGGTCGCCATCCGGCCGAACTCGGTGTCGAAGGGCCCGGACACGACGCTCGCGCCCCGATCCTTCGCGGCGGCGACGAAGGCGTCGGTGTCGGCGACCGAGAAGTACGTGAGCCAGTGGGGCGGCACGTCCTTACCGGGCAGCCCGCCGAGGCCCCCGAGCGGCCGCCCGGTCTCCGTCGCGAACGTGCAGTAGTCGTCCGGCGCACCCGGCACCGGCTCCCACACGAACCCGAACACCTGGCTGTAGAAGGTGCGCGCGGTCGCGGGGTCGGGCTCCGCGGCCTCGTTCCACGTGAGCCCACCGGGCTCGTTGACGACCCGGGCGCCGATGTGACGGCCCGCCTGCCACACGCCGAGCACGGCGCCCTGCGGGTCGGCGACGACCGACATGCGGCCGAGGTCGCCGACGTCGAACGGCGGGGCGAGGACGGTGGCGCCGGCGTCGGCGGCCCGGGTCGTCGTCGTGTCGACGTCGGTGGAGGCGAGGTACGTCGTCCACGCCGCGGGGGCGCCCTCCTGCGCCGGGCCGATCCCCGCGGCGTCGCGGTCCCCGACCCGGCACATGACGTAGCCGCCGTACTCGGGCCCGCTCGCCTCGGCGGTCCAGTCGAGCACCTCGGTGTAGAAGCGGACGGCGGCGTCGACGTCGACGGCTCCGTAGTCGACCCAGCAGGGCGTGCCGGCGGGCCACGGCTCGTCACGTGTGCTCATGTCCGTGAGCGTGGCACCGACCCCGGACGGACGGAACCCCTCGGCCACCGGTTGCGGCGCGGTCCGCGGGTCGTGAGGGTGAGGGCGTGCTCGCCGTGCCGCTGTCGACGAACGCCGTCCCGCTGTCCGAGGCCGGGTGGCTCGTCGTCCTGTGGGTGAGCGTCGCCCTCGCCGTCGCGTGGCTCGTGTTCGTCGCGGCCTTCACCCGCTACCGGGAGCGGTCCCGCCCGCACTCGACGGGCGAGTCCCACACCCGCGGGGTCGAGACGCGGGTGACGAGGCGAACCACCAGCGTCGTCGTCGCCGTCGTGGCGGTCGTCCTCGTCGTCGCGCTCCTGCTGTTCGTGCTGGGCCGGGTGGGCGACCTCGCCGCCTGAGGCGCCTCAAGGTGGGTCGGCGACCGGCCGATCACCCGCACGTGACCGACACCCTCGTGCAGGACCCCGCCGCGCTCCTCGGGTCCGGGCCCTACCGCCTCGTGACGCGCAGCGACTTCGACGGGCTCGTGTGCGCGGTGCTGCTGCGCCAGGCCGGGCTCATCGACGACATCACGTTCGTCCACCCGAAGGACGTGCAGGACGGCACGGTGGAGATCACCGACCGCGACGTGCTGACGAACCTGCCGTTCGACCCGCGCGCGCACCTCGTCTTCGACCACCACCTGTCCGAGACGGTCCGCAACGGCGCCTCCGAGCGCCACGTCATCGACCCCTCGGCGCCGTCCGCGGCGCGCGTCGTCCACACGTTCCTCGGCGGCCCCGAGCGCGTGCCCGGCGTGTCGTACGGGCTCATGCGGGCCGTCGACCAGGCCGACTCCGCCGACTACTCCCTCGAGGACGTCCTCGAGCCGACCGGCTGGACGCTGCTCAACTTCCTCATGGACAGCCGCACCGGTCTCGGCCGCTTCCGCGACTTCCGCATCTCGAACTACCAGCTGATGATGCAGCTCATCGACCACTGCATCGAGTACCAGGACGTGGACGAGATCCTCGCCCTGCCCGACGTCGCCGAGCGCGTCGAGCTGTACCGGGCGCAGGCGGACCTGTTCCGCGAGCAGCTGCTGCGCGTCACGACGCTCCACGGCGACGTCGCCGTCGTCGACCTCCGCGACGAGGACGTCATCCACGCCGGCAACCGCTTCCTCGTGTACGCCCTCTTCCCGCAGGCGCGGGTCTCGGTCCACGTCATGTGGGGCCGGGACAAGCAGAACACCGTCCTCGCCGTCGGCCGGTCGATCCTCGACCGCAGCTCGACGGTCGACATCGGTGCGGTGTGCCTCGCACACGGCGGCGGGGGCCACGCCGCCGCGGGCACGTGCCAGGTCGCGCACGAGGACGCCGAGCGCTCGCTCACCGAGGTCGTCGCCGCGCTCCGGGGCCGCTGAGGTCGCGCCTGCGGTCGTCGGCCGGCCACACCACAGGGCCTGGCGGCCGCCGTGGCAGCCGACCTGCGGCGACGCCAGCGACGTCCTGCGCTGTGGCCGTTGGTGAGGGTGCCGCCGCCTCAGTAGGGCTCGGGCTCGGAGTCCGGGTGGACGCCGAGAACCGGCGGGCAGTCGAGCCGGCGCGGCAGGTCGACCGGTCCCTCGGCGAACACCACGAGCTCCTCCGGTCCCATCGGGACGGCGTCGAGGTCGCGGAGGGAGCCGTGCGCGGCCCGCACGAGCGCGTCGAGCTGCTGCAGGTCCGTGCCCGAGGCGACCGTGATGAGCCAGCGCATCAGCGGACGAGCGAGGAGTACGACGCCGCCGCGTTGACGATGCCGCGGCCGTAGCCGGCGTCCCACGCCGCGCCGGTGACGTTCGTGAGCCCGGCATAGAGGGCGTCCCGGAGGCCGTCGGGGGTGAGGCCGGGCGCTGCGGACAGCAGGAGCGCCGCGACGCCCGCGGCGACCGGTGTCGCCGCCGACGTGCCGTTGTCGAACGGGTTGCTGCTCGTGCCGCCGGGGCGGTCGGGACCGAAGTTGCCGAAGAAGTGCGAGTAGCTCGCGAGGTCCGGCTTCTCGGCGTGGAACATGCCCGGTCCCTGCGAGGAGTACCCGATCCGCTCGTGACGGGTGTTGACCGCCGCGACCGTGATGACCTCCGCCAGGCTGTTCGAGGCGTGGATCGAACGCCCGGGTCCGATGCCGCTGCTGTGGCAGGCGCCGCTCGGGCAGTCCGCACCGCAGTTGCCGGCCGCGAACAGGCAGGCGGCGCCGGACGCGACGACCTCGCGGACCTTGCGGTGGACCGGGTGCTGCGGGTCGTGGACCTCGTGGTTGGGGAAGTCCGCGACGGGGGGGATCCCGGTGTAGCCGTAGCTGTTCGTCGTGAGGTGCGGCGTGCCGTCGAGGCGCCGCTGGTCGAGGACCGCCTGGAACATCGTGAGGACGCCCCCGGAGTTCGCGACCCCGAGGAACGGGTAGTCGTACAGCCGCGCCGCGGGGGCCGCGACGAGGACGTCCGCGGCGCACATCGAGCCGTGGCTCGTGATGGGGGCGGCGCCGGGCTGGCGGGCGGCGTTGGGGCGGGCGAAGCCGCCGACCACGGGGTAGACGACCCCGTTCACCCCCTCGTCGATGATGCCGACCGCGACGTTCTGGCCCCGGTAGCCGTCCCACCACGCCCGGTGGACCCCGAGCATCGCCCGGACGACCTCGAGGTCGACGGCGTCGCGGAACGGACGGCAGTCGAGGCCCGGCCGCGACCGGGCGAGGTCCACGGCGTCGTCGTGCTCGTGGTGGTCGAGCGTGACGGGGGAGTTCGGCCACACGGTCACCCCCTCGCGGTCCCGCAGCTCGGCCAGCTGCGAGCTGTTGACCTCGGCGGCCACCACGACGCTCGTCGCCGCCAGGTCGGCGTTGGTCTCGGGACCGGCGAACGCGCGCAGCGAGCCGGCCGGCGCACCGCCCCACGGCGCGGAGCCGTCGCGCGTGCCGAACATCGGGACGGGCGGCAGCGGCTCGTCGAGCTCGACGCCCAGCCCGGCGACGCGGTCGAGCGCCGGTCTGGCCGCCCGGTCTGCGGCGACGAGCGACTCCGTCGCGCTCTCGAACAGCTCGAAGCCCACCGGCTGGTCCGGCGCCTCGACCTCCAGCAGCACCTTCACCACGGCCACGCCGTCCTCCTGATCCCGCTGTCGTCCGGCCCGGCCATCGTGGCACCGAACCGCCGCGTGATCGAGTCCTTCGACGAGCGCGACCGCCAGGTCCTGTCGCTGCTGCGGCCCCACCTGTACGAGGTGTGGCAGCGGGCCGAGCGTCGCCGGGTGGGCGCACCCTCGCTCACCCCCCGGCAGGAGGAGGTCCTCCGGCTCGTCGGTCGGGGTCTGTCGTACGCCGAGGTCGCGGCGCGCCTCGTCGTCTCGCGGGGCACCGTGCGGGCGCACATGGACCACATCCGCCGTCGCCTGGGCGTGAGCTCGGCGGCCGAGGCAGCGGCGGCCCTGGCGCTGTCGTCGGCGGGCAGCGCGGGCAGGTAGCGCCCCCGACAGGACTCGAACCTGTGGCCCGCGAATTAGAAGTTCGCCGCTCTATCCAGCTGAGCTACGGGGGCATCGCAGCACAACGGTAGACGGTCGGCGCTGTCGGGTCGCCGACGTCGCTCAGCCGCCGCCCATGCCGATCCCCGCGCCCGGGGACCACATGCGCTCCTTGCCGCAGCGGGAGCAGCCCCAGTACGGCTCGACGCCCGGCGGGCGCACGACCACCCACCGGTGCAGCCGCAGCGTGCACCAGAACCTGCCGACACCGCCCGCGCCTCCGGCCGCCACCGCCCCAGCGTCCGGGAAGACCGTGGTGTCGTCATCCGTGCCAGCACGGTCGCACCGTCGACCGACCCGTCTGGCAGCATCCGAGGGTGGGCAGGCTCCGCTACTCCGCGCTGTGCTCCCTCGACGGCTACGTCGCCGACCGCGACGGCGGCTTCGAGTGGGCGTTCCCGGACGAGGAGGTCATGGCCCTCGTCAACGACCTCGGCGACGAGACGCCGGTCCAGGTCTACGGCCGGCGCACGTACGAGCTCATGACGGTGTGGGAGACCGACCCGTCCGTCGGCGACACCCCTCAGGCCGCGCGGTTCGCCGAGCAGTGGGTGCGGGCGCGCAAGGTCGTCGTGTCCCGCACGCTCGACGCCGTCACCACGTCCCGCACCGAGCTCGTCCGCGAGCTCGACGGGGCGCTCGTCAGCGACCTGACCGCCGACGCCGACGCGGTGATCGGCGGCCCGACCGTCGCGTCGGCGGCGTTCCGGCAGGGCCTCGTCGACCGGGTCGACCTCGTGGTGTTCCCCGTCACGGTCGGCGGCGGCCTCGCCGCCATGCCGACCGACCTCCGCGTCGACCTCCGCCTCGTGACCGAGCGACGCTTCGCCGGCGGCGCGGTCCACCTCGGCTACGACGTGCGGCGCGAGCCCTGAGCAGCCCCGCCCGGCCGACGCGCGAGCAGCTCCTCGCGAGCGTCGACCGGACCATCCCCGACGTCATCGGCCCCGGTCTCCGCGTCCTGTTCTGCGGCATCAACCCGGGTCTGTGGTCGGGCTGGAGCGGCCACCACTTCGCCCGGCCGGGCAACCGGTTCTGGCCCGCGCTGCACGCGTCCGGGTTCACGCCGCGACGGCTCGACCCGGGCGAGGAGCAGGAGGTGCTCGGGCTCGGCCTCGGGATCACGAACGTCGTCGCCCGGGCGACCGCCGCCGCGGCCGACCTCACCGACGACGAGCTGCGGGCCGGTCGCCACGAGCTGGAGCGGAAGGTCCTCGCGCACGCGCCGCGGACCCTCGCCGTCCTCGGCATCACCGCGTACCGAACCGCCTTCGGGCGGCCGCGCGCCGCCCTCGGGGAGCAGCCCGACCACGTGATCGGCACGACGCGTGTCTGGGTGCTGCCGAACCCGAGCGGCCTCAACGCCCACCACACCCCCGCCGACCTCGCCCGTCTCTTCGCCACGCTGCGGGAGGCGGTGCAGCCGCCGCACGGGTGAGACGCCGCCGACGGGGTACGGCACGGGTCGTGACCGACACCCTGCAGCGGCCCGCCGACCCCGACGCGCACGACACGACCGTCCACCACGCCCGCCACCTCGTCGCCGGCGAGCGGCCCGACCCGCTCGACGCGCCCGTCCTCGAGCGCCGCGACCCGGCCACCGGCGACCCGACGAGCACCGCCCCGGTCGGCGACGACGTCACCGTCGCGGCCGCCGTCGCCGCCGCCCGTGCCGCCGCACCCGACTGGGCGCGCACCCCCGCCGCCGAGCGCGCCGCCGCGCTCGCCCGGGCCGCCGACGCCGTCGAGGCCGTCGCCGAGCAGCTCGCCGAGGACAGCCGCCTCGACATGGGCCGCCCACCCGCACTGGCACGCGACGGCGTCGCCGCCGGGGTCGCCACCATGCGCGAGTACGCCGTCCTCGGCCCCCTGCACCGCGGGCGCAGGCTCAACGGCTCCCCGGACGCGTGGGACGTCATGGAGCTGCGCCCGCGGGGCGTCGCCGCCGTCGTCACCGCGTGGAACGACCCCGTCGCCGCCACCGTCGGTCTCCTCGCGGCGGCCCTCGTCACGGGCAACACCGTGGTGTGGAAGCCGTCCGAGCGGGCCGTCCGCACGAGCGACCGGCTCGCCGGGCTGCTCGCCGCGTCGTTCCCGCCCGGCGTGGTGAACGTCGTCCACGGCGACGCCACGACCGGTGCGCTCCTCGTCGAGCAGCACGTCGACGTCGTGGCGCACGTCGGCTCGACCGCCGCCGGCCGCGCCATCGCGGCGGCGGCCGCGCGCACCGGCGCGCACACCCTGCTCGAGAACGGGGGCAAGGACCCGCTCGTCGTCGACCGCGGGCTCGACCCGCAGTGGGTGGCGCAGCAGATCGCGCTCGGCGGGCTCATCAACTCCGGGCAGCTGTGCACGGCGGTCGAGCGGGTCTACGTCCACACCGACGCCTACGACGCCGTCCGCGAGGCCCTCCTCACCGAGGTCGAGCGGTGGGCACCCGGCGGTGAGCAGGCCATCGGCCCGCTCGTCGACACCGCGCACCGCGACGCCGTCCACGCCCACGTGAGCGCGGCCCGCGACGCGGGTGCGCGGGTCCTCCGGGGCGGGGAGGTTGCCGACGGTCCCGGCGCGTTCTACCCGCCGACGGTCCTCGAGGACGTCCCGGCCGACGCCGCCGTCCTCACCGAGGAGACCTTCGGTCCCGTGCTCCCCCTCGTGCGCGTCGAGGACGTCGACGAGGGGCTGAGGCTGGCGGGGGCGGGCCGGTACGGCCTCGCCGCGACCGTCCTCACGGCCGACCTCGTCGTCGCGCGACGTGCGTGCACCGCGCTCGACGTCGGCACCGTCAAGGTGAACGACGTCTTCGGCGGCGCCCCGGGCGGGGCGGCGACCCCGCGCCGGGGCTCCGGCACCGGACTGGGCTACGGCCCCGAGCTGCTCGACGAGATGACCGCCGTCACCGTGTGCCACCTGGGGCCGCCACGAGCGGCTGCCCCGTCTCCAGCAGCGTCTTGAGGCCGGACAGGATCGCCACCCACCCGATCTCGAGGTGGTCCGCGGCCGCGCCGGCGGGCAGGCCCTCGTGGGTGCAGCGGAGCACGGTCACGCCCGGCATCGGCATGAACGGCTCCACCACCTCGAAGGTGACGCGCGAGGTCGGCAGCTCCGCGATGTCCGGGGCCCACACCCCGTCGAAGGTGAGGACGAGGCGCCGGCCGAGCTCGACGTCCTCGACGACACCGGTGATCATGTCGCCGCCCCCGGCCGTGTACCGGTAGGCGGCCCCGGCCTGCAGCGCGGGGAAGTGCGCCTCGAAGCCGTAGTAGTAGGCGGGCGTCACGCTGCCGTCGACGAGCGCCTGCCACACCGCCTCGGGCTCGGCGCGGACGGCGTAGGCGAGCCGGACGGTCGCGGTCGCGCTCGTCGACGGGGCGGGGGCAGCGGTCGTGGTCGTGCTCATGGTGACCTCCTCGGTCGGTACCCCGCGCCGGTCCCTCCGGGCGGTGGCACCCTCATGACGCGGACGCCCCCCGCATTTCGACACCGGCAGCCGCGAGGTGTCGAAACGGCCGGGGCCCGCGCGTCATTGAGGTGCGGCACCGTGCCGCCCCGGCCGGGCCGGGAGGACCGAAGGAGTGGGCCGTGGAGTTCCTGCTGCTGGCCGTCGAGACCGAGGCCGCCTTCGCCGAGCGCGACGACCCCGACCGCGCCCCCGCCTACTGGGCGGGCTGGCAGGGCTACGTCACCGCCCTGGAGGAGGCCGGCGTGCTGCGGGGCGCCAACGGCCTCCACCCGCCCGCCACGGCCACGACCGTCCGCGTCGTCGAGGGCCGTGTCGACGTCCAGGACGGGCCCTACGCCGACACCAAGGAGCAGCTCGGCGGCTACTTCGTCGTCGACGTCCCCGACCTCGACGCCGCGCTCGGCTGGGCCGGGCGCTGCCCGTCGGCCGCCGCGGGCGGGTCGTGCGAGGTCCGGCCCGTCCTGCCGCCGCCCCGGCCCGCTGGTGCGTGAGGAGGACGGCGACGCGAGCCGCGACGCGGTGGAGGTCGTCGTGCGGGAGTCGTACGGGCGCCTCGTCGCGTACCTGGCCGTGCGGACCCGCGACGTCGCTGCGGCGGAGGACGCCCTGTCGGACGCGCTGGTGGCGGCCCTCCGGACGTGGCCCGAGCGCGGGGTGCCGGAGCGGCCGGAGGCGTGGCTGCTGACGGCCGCCCGGCGCGGTCACCTCGACACCCTGCGGCGGCGCACGACGGCGGAGCGCGCCCTGCCCGAGCTCGCACGCCTCGCCGACGAGCACGCGCAGGCGGGCCCGGCCAGCACCGTCCCGGACACGCGGCTGCAGCTGATGTTCGCCTGCGCGCACCCGGCGATCGCGCCGGCCGTCCGGGGCCCGCTCATGCTCCAGGTCGTCCTCGGTCTCGACGCCGTCCGGATCGGGCGGGTCCACCTCGTGCCCGCGACCACCATGGGGCAACGGCTCGTGCGCGCGAAGGCGAAGATCGCGGCCGCCGGCATCCCGTTCGCGGTGCCGGAGGGGGCGGAGCTGCCGGCGCGGCTCGGCGCCGTCCTCGACGCCCTCCATGCCGCCTACACCGCCGGCTGGGACGAGGCGGCGACACCGGACGGGGAGCCCCCGGGCCGCGGGGACGACCTCACGGGCGAGGTGCTGCGCCTCACGCGACTCGTGGTCCGCCGCCTGCCCGAGGAGCCGGAGGCGCGGGGCCTGCTCGCCGCCGTGCTCCACGTCCACGCACGACGCGGGGCCCGGCGGGACGGCGCGGGCCGTTTCGTCCCGCTCGCGGAGCAGGACCCGCAGCGCTGGGACGCCGACCTCGTGCGCGAGGCCGAGGAGCACCTGCTGCTCGCCCAGCAGGCCGGGGTCGTCGGCCCCTACCAGCTGATGGGGGCCGTGCAGTCCGTGCACGCGCACCGGGCGGTGACCGGGCGCACCGACCACGTCGCGCTCGCGCGGCTGTACGAGGGCCTCGTCGCGCTGCAGCCCACCACCGGGGCGAAGGTCGCCCACGCGGCCGCCGTCCTCGCCGCGCACGGGTCCGTGCCCGCGCTGGCCATCCTCGACGCGCTGGCACGCGAGGACGCCCGCAGCGCGGGCTACCAGCCGTACTGGGTCGTGCGGGCCGCGACCCTCGCCGACCTCGACCCGGCCGCGGCCGGTGCCGCCCGGCGCCGGGCCGCGGACCTCACGCACGACCCGGCCGTCCGCGACCACCTCGTGCGGGCGTGAGCGCCCGCTCTCACCACCGCCTCACGACCACCGGGGCAGGCTCGGGTCCGTGGGCACCATCGCGTACGGCGGGCTGGCTAGCCTCGGCTCCGTGCGCCTGCTCGTGGTGGAGGACGACGCCGCGCTCGCCGCCACGCTGCGGCGCGCGCTCGAGCGCGAGGGGCACGCCGTCGACACCGCGGCCGATGGTGACGAGGCGCTGTGGTTCGCGTGCGAGCAGGACTACGACGTCGTCGTCCTCGACGTCATGCTCCCCGGCCCCGACGGCTTCGAGGTGGTGCGTCGCATGCGGGGGGCAGGGCGCTGGGCGCCCGTCCTCCTGCTGACGGCCCGGGACGGGGTCGTCGACCGGATCGCGGGCCTGGACGCCGGCGCCGACGACTACCTCACGAAGCCGTTCTCGGTAGGGGAGCTCGCCGCGCGTGTGCGCGCCCTCGCCCGGCGCGCCCCGCAGGAGCGCCCGGTGGTGCTGCGCGTCGGCGACCTCGTCCTCGACCCCGCATCCCGTGAGGTCACCCGGGCCGGGGTCCCGGTCGACCTGTCGCCCAAGGAGTTCGCCCTCCTCCAGGCGCTCATGCGCCGCCCCGGCGAGGCGCTGTCCCGGTCGGCCCTCATCGAGCAGGTGTGGGACTTCGCCTACGACGGCACCTCGAACGTCGTCGACGTCTACATCGGCTACCTGCGGGACAAGGTCGACCGGCCCTTCGGGCGACGGTCGGTCCTCACGGTCCGCGGCGCCGGGTACCGGGTCGTCGACGACACGTCCGGGGCTGCCCCCGAGGCACCCGGTGGGTGAGCCACGGGCCCTGGTCCTCGGCATGGTCGTCGTCAGCGACCGCGGGCCGTCGGGGAGCTCGACGCGGTCCTCGTCGAGCACCACCCGAGCGCCGGCCGCCGGGTGACGCGCCGGCCGCGGTCGCGACCCTACGATCCCCGGGTGCCGGGGCTGCCGGTGGCCTTGCGGTCACGCCTCACGGTCGTGGTGGGCATCGCGACGCTCCTCGCCGCGGCCGCGTCCTTCGGCGCGCTCGCCGTCCTCGCGCCCCGGCAGCTGCTCGACGCCGTCGACGAGGGGCTCGACCAGCGGGTGGCCGTCCTGCTGGCGGAGCTGTCCGCGGGGGAGGAGCTACGGGACCCCTTCACCCAGCTGCTCGCGGCGGACGGGTCCGTGATCGACGGCTCTCCCGGGGTCCCGCTCGTCCCGGCCGCGGAGGTGTCGAGGAGCCGGGACGAGCCCGTCCGCGACGTCGTCACCGTCCCCGGCGTCCCCGGTGAGGTCCGTGTCCTCGTCGTGCCTCTCCCGGACGGTGTCGCGGAGGCCCCGCTGGCGACCGCGCTCGTCACGGGGACGCGGCTGGAGACCCTCGCCCGCGTCTCCGAGCGGGTGTCCGTCGGTCTGGCCGCGGTCCTCGCCGGAACGCTCGTCGCCGCGGTCGTCGGGACGTGGCTCGTCGTCGGCGCCGCCCTCAGGCCCGTCGCCGACATGACCCGGACGGCCGCCGGGATCGGCAGCTCCCCGGGCGGGCGCCGCCTGCCTCGTCCCGGCACGGGTGACGAGGTGGACGAGCTCGCCCGCACGCTCAACGACCTCCTCGACCGGGTCGAGGCGGGGCTGCGGCGCGAACGCGCCTTCGTCGACGACGCGAGCCACGAGCTGCGTACCCCGCTCGCGGTGGTCCAGGCGGAGCTCGAGCTCGCGGCGGACGACCCCGACCCCGTCCGCGCACGGGAGAGCGTCCTCGCCGCGCTCGCGGCGACGCAGCGGCTCAGCGGTCTCGCGACGGACCTCCTCGTCCTGGCGCGGGCCGACGCCGGTGCGACGGGAGCAGCGCCGGAGCCGGCCGCGGTCGTGCCGCACCTGCGCGCTGCGGCCGAGCGGGCCGGGACCGCGCTCGCGGTCACCGTCGAGCCGGTCGACGACGCCGGGAGGGGGCGGCTCGACGTCCGCGTCGAGCCGGGATCGCTCGACCGGGCGCTCGACAACCTCCTGCGCAACGCGGTCCGGGCCGGCGCCCGGAGCGTGCGGCTGCGGTGCGGGCGAGAGGGCGACGAGGTCGTCGTGAGCGTCGAGGACGACGGTCCCGGGTTCCCCGCCGCGGTGCTCGACGACCCCTTCCAGCGCTTCCGCCGCGGCGACGCCGCCCGGTCCCCGGGCGGCACCGGGCTCGGGCTGGCGATCGTGGCCGCCACCGTCCGCGCCCACGGTGGGTCCGTGGGCGCGGACAACGCCTCGGCGCTCGGCGGCGCGTGCGTGACGCTGCGGCTGCCGGCGGCCACGGACCTCAGTTGAGGATGCCGCCGCAGAGGACGGGGACGGTCGCCTCGAGCGGGACGGACGCGACGAGCGAGGACGGCATCGCGGCGAAGTAGTCGTCCGGGTTGAAGGCGTAGCCGCCGCTGCCGTCGAAGTCGGCGCCGTGGACGACCACCTGGACGCTGCCGGCCTGGGCGAAGGCCGCCGGGTCGGCGGGGGTGAAGGTGCGGCTGTACGACAGCGTGCCGTCGGCCTCCGCCACGGGGAAGCGGTCGAGCGCGAGGCCGCTCGCGGCGGACGTGTCGCCGGTCGTGGTGAGCGAGGCGATGATGCCGCCGTAGAACGGGCCGCCCTCGACGACCGTCACGACGCCGTTCCCGTCGGTGTCCGCGTCGACGGGGCACTGCGACGGGTCGCGGTCGGTGCCGGTGGTGTCGTGCAGGTGCACGGCGTGCGGCAGACCCGGCGCGAGGCCGCTCGCCTCCACCTTGACCTGCAGCTTGCCGTTGGGGAGCGCCGTGATGCGGGTCGAGCCGGTCGCGTCGGTGCCGGGGACGCCGGACTGCACCTGGTCGAGGTCGTAGGCGTAGGCGGCGACTCTGTCCGACGGGTTGCCGTCGTGACCGGCCACCGCCGGGGCGGCGAGCGCGAGGGCGGCGGTGGCGCCGAGGGCGGTGGCGAGGGCGAGGGCGGGGCTGGGGCTGGACATGGTGGGGTCCTTCCGTCTGGGCCCCTCGAGGGGGCCGCGTCGATCCCTGGACGTCAGGGGTACGACGCGGCCCCGTCACCCGGATGGGTCAGCCGCGACCCGCGTGCGTCGAGGCGCTGCGGTACTCCGTGTACTGGTACGGGTTGTCGAGCACCTTGGTCTCGGGGATGTCGGGGTTCATCCCCTTCTCCCACGCGTCGTCGCCCATCGCCGAGCGCAGGTGGTCGATCGTCGCCCCGACCTGTGCGCGGACCGCCGCCAGGTCGACGCCGACGAGGCGCCCGTCGCGCTTCACGACGCGCCCGTCGACGAGCACCGTGTGGACGTCGCTGCGCTGCGCCTGCATCGCGACGTGGCCGTACGGGTTGAGCACCGGGAAGGAGACCGGGCTGTCGTCGTTCCTCAGCAGCACGACGTCGGCCTTCTTGCCCGGCTCGAGGCTGCCGACCAGGTCGCTCATGCCGAGCGCCTGCGCACCGCCACGCGTCGCCCACTCGACGACCTGGTCCGCCCGGAGGTGGCAGTGCGTGACGGTGTCGCCCTTCTTGTGCGCCTCCAGGTGCTCCCGGCTGCGGTCGGCGCCCAGCGTCGAGCGCATCGCGCTGAAGAGGTCGCCGCTCATCCACACGCTGGTGTCCATGGAGATCGACACGGGGATGCCGTGCTCCCGCAGCGTCCAGGTGGGGGGGTACCCCTGCCCGCAGCTCTGCTCGGACTCCGTCGCCACCGACACCGAGCCGCCCGTGGCCGCGATGCGGTGGTAGGAGTCGTGCGACAGCGTGGCCGCGTGGACGTAGACCGTCCGCTCCTCCATGAACCCGTTCTCGTGCATGAGCCTGATGCCGTCGTCGTTGGTCGCGCCCCACACGCCCGCGTGCGTCGTGACGGCGAGGTCGAGCTCGCGGGCCGCCTCGAAGGCCGCCTTCTCGGGGAAGGCCGGGTCGCCCGTGACGTCGAAGGCGAGCTGCAGCCCGAGCATGTCGCTGCGCGGCACGCGCTGGAGGAACGAGCGGACGTCGGCGTCGGCGGTCCACTCCCACGGTGCCGCCTGGATGTTGCCGTAGGCGAGGACGAAGCGCCCCGGCACGGAGCGCAGGGCGTCCACCGCCGCCTCGGCGTGCTCGACCGACTGCAGCCCGTGCGACCAGTCGACGGTCGTCGTCACCCCGGCGTCGAGGGACTCCAGCGCGCTCAGCAGGTTGCCCGCCGCGATGTCCTCGGGCCGGAAGTGGCGGCCGTGCTCGAGGTAGTACCAGACGAAGTACTGCGTGAGGGTCCAGTCGGCGCCGTACCCGCGCATCGCGGTCTGCCACATGTGGCGGTGGGTGTCGACCATCCCGGGCATCACGATGCCGCCGCGCGCGTCCACCTCCTCGGTGCCGGTCGGCACGTCGAGAGCCGGCCCCACCGCCTCGACCCGGTCGCCGACGACGAGCACGTCGGTGTCGGGCAGCACGCTGCGGGCGGTGTCCATCGGCAGCACCGTGCCGCCGCGGAACACGACGCCGGGACGGGGGCCGGAGCTGGTTGCTGAGTGGTCCACGGGCGACTCCTTCGTCGGACGGCGACCGCTTCGGCTCATCAGCGGACGACTGTCCGCACAACGGTCGCTCGGCTGCAGCGTCCGCCGACGCGGGGCCGCTGTCAAGCGGTGCGGGCCCCCGGGACCCCACTACGCTCGGCCGGATCGGACAGATGTCCGCAGATCGGAGGAGCGGCATGGACGCACTGGTCCTCGAGAGCCACGGCGGGCCGCCGGTGCCGCGCACGCTGCCCGATCCGTCGCCCGGCGCGGGACGGACGCTGGTCGCCGTGCGGGCGGCCGCGCTCGCCCCGCTCGACGTGCTCGCGGGCAGCGGCGCCTCCTACCTCGGCGCCCCGGCGCTGCCCTACGTGCCGGGTGTCGCGGGGGTCGGGCGCGTCGTCGCCTCCGGTGCCCACCCGGTGGGGGCGCGGGTGCACGTCACGACCTCCGCCGGCCTGGCCCCGGGGGACGGCACGTTCGCCGGGCTCGTCGTCGTGCCCGACGACGTGTGCGTCCTGCTGGGCGACGAGGTCACCGACGACGCCGCCGTCGCCGCGCTCGGCATGAGCGCCGTCGCCGCGTGGCACGCCCTCGCCGTGCGAGGCCGCCTCGCCGCCGGGCAGCGGGTGCTCGTCCTCGGCGCCGGCGGGACCGTGGGGCAGGTCGCCGTCCAGGTCGCGCGGCACCTCGTCGGGGCGACGGGCCGGGTCGTGGCGGCGGCGCGGTCGGCCGGAGCCCGCGCCGCCGCGCTCGGGCTCGGGGCCGACGAGGCGCTCGACGTCACCGCGGAGGCGCTCGCCGCCGGGTCCGGCTGGGACGTCGTCCTCGACCCGCTCGGCGGGCCGCCCGCGACCGCCGCGCTCCTCGGGCTGGCCGTCGGCGGGCGGTTCGTCCACCTCGGCTCCTCCGCCGGGCCGTCGTTCGAGGTCTCGTCCGCCGCGCTGCGCGGGCGGGCCGCCGAGGTGCTCGGCCACACGAACGCCCTCCTCACCGGCGCGGAGATCGGGACCGCACTGACCTCGGCGCTCGCGGTGCCGGGCGTCCGTGTCGCGCACGAGACCGTGCCGCTGGAGCAGGGCGGCGACGCGTGGCGGCGGCAGGCCGAGGGCCGGGCGCCGCGCCGGCAGGTGCTCGTCCTGCCCTGAGCGGGCGCCTCAGCTCACACGCGGCCTCGCAGCAGCAGGTGCCAGTAGACGCGCGGCTCGACGTAGCGGTCGACGACGAAGGTCGCGAGGCCCGGGCGGGTGAGGTCGGGCCACGGGACGGTCGGCGTCGGCCGGGCGTCGCGGTCGTGCTCGGCGAGCAGCAGGCGGCGTCGTGACGTGACGACCGGCGCGACGGTGTAGCCGTCGTAGCGCCGCAGCGGCTGTCCGAGCCGCTGTGCGGCGACGTTGTGGGCGACCACCGGCACCTGCCGGCGCAGCGCGCCTCCCGACGACAGCGTGCGGTGGGCCGCGACGTCGCCGAGGGCCCACACCCTCGGGTGGGCACGGTGCCGCAGGGTGTCCGGGTCGACGGCCACGAGACCGTCCGACCCCGGCGACGTGAGGCCGCTGCCGGCCACCCACCGCGGCGCCCGGTAGGGCGGGGCGAGGTAGAAGGCGTCGTACGGCTGCTCGGTCACGCCGTCGACCGTGCGGACCCGGAGGACGCGGGCCTGCGGGTCGACGCGCTCGACGACGCTCGACGTGCGCACCCGCACGCCGAGCTCCTCCGCCGCCTCCCGCAGCCGACGGTCGGCGCGCGCCTCGGCGACCAGCCGGTCCGCCTCGACGAGGAGCTCGATGCGCACGTCGGGCAGGACCCCGCTGCGGCGCCAGTGGTCCGCGGCGAGGAAGAGCGGCTTGAGCCCGACGGGGCTGCACGGGGTGTGACGCGACGACAGCGCGAACACCGCGGTGCCCGCGCGCAGCCCCGCGAGCAGCGGCCAGGTCCGTTCGGCGAGGTCGGGCTCGTAGCTCGTGGCGGCGTGCGGCGTCGCCATGGCGGCCCGGGCGCCTGGGACCGCGTCCCAGTCGACCTCGGAGCCGGGGCACAGGACGAGGTCGCCGTACGCGAGGTCCCCGCCATCGGCGAGGCGGACGGTCGAGCGGTCCGCGTCCACCGCGACGACCCGGTCCCGGTACCAGCGACAGCCGCGCGGGACCAGCCCGGCCTGCGGTCGGCTCGCCTCCGCGAGCGTGGCCTGGCCACCGGCGACGTACGACAGCAGCGGACGGTAGACGTGGACCTCGCGCGGGTCGACGAGCGCGACGTCGCGACAGCCGTCGCGCCGCAGCCGTGCGGCGAGGGAGAGCCCCGCGTTGCCGCCGCCGACGACCACGACGTCGTGCCGGCGGGTCTGCATGCGGGGGTGCTCCAGGTGGTCCGGGTGCGGCGGGCCCGCTCCACGCTAGGCGCAGGCGCTGCGGCGCGCGCCCGCTGGCGAGGTCCGCTGCGGCGGTGTTGCGTGGGGCGCGTGGAGGGCTACGTCGCGCTGACCGTCGTGCTCGGCTGCGCCTTCGCGGTCGTCGGGATCGCCCACCTCGTGCACCGGCGGACCGCCGTGGCGCCGGACGCGGTCGGAGCGTCGCCGGCTCAGTCGGGGGAGCGGCCGCGCGAGCACGCCCTCAGCCGGTTCCACGTCCGCTGGTACGCCCTCACCGTCGTCTTCCTCGCCTTCGACGTCGAGATGCTCTTCATGTACCCGTGGGCCGTCGTCGTCGCCGCCGAGGGCTGGGCGGCCGTCGTCGAGATGTTCGTCTTCCTCGTCGTCCTCATGGCCGGCGTCGTGTGGGCGCGACGGGAGGGCGCCTTCCGGTGGTCGTGACACGCCTCGCGCGGGCGGCGGTCGCCCGGGCGCACGTGCTGGCGGTGGAGGTGCCGGGCCACCGGGCGGTCCGCGCGGGCGTCGAGGCGGCGGCCGACGCGCGTGGCTGGGTGCTCGCCGCGAGCCCGGCGGACGCCGACGTGCTCGCCGTCTGCGGTCCGCTCCACGGTCGGCTCGGCGACGCCGTCGCGACCGTGTGGGAGGACCTGCCGGGACCGCGGGCCCGGGTCGACGTCTCCGCCGCCGACGCCGCGGTCGCCGCGCTCGACGTCGCGGCAGCGGCGCTCCTCGACGACGACGCGGCGCGCGACGACGCGGCGGGCCGCTCGAGCGAGCCTCCCGGCGACGACCGCGACATGGCGTCGGAGGCCGACGACCGCGACGGCCTCGAGATGGACGTGCTCCACGTGCCCCTCGGCCCGGTCCTGCCCGCGTGGCCGGCGGGGCTGCGACTGCGCTGCGTTCTGGCCGGGGACGTCGTCACCCGCGCGGCGGTGGAGGGCGTCGGTCCGCGCGTCGGTGCCGACCCTGGACCGTCCCCTCCGGTGGGTGGCCTGCCTGCGGCGGCTCGGCACCTCGACGCGGTGGCCGGGATGCTCCGGGTGGCCGGCTGGGACGGTGCGGCGCGGCGGGCACGGGCGCTGCGTGACGCCGTCGCGACGGGGGGCAGCGCGGTCGGCAGCACGGTCGGCAGCACGGCGGGCGGCGACGCCGTGCGCGACCTCGCGGCGCTGCGGGCGCGGATCGCGCGGTCGTGGGTGCTGCGGTGGTCGACGCGGGGACTCGGCGTCCACGAGGGGCTCGACGTGCGTGACCGGCTGCTGGGACGGCTCGACCGGGCGGTCGCCGCGGTCGGGGACGGGAACCCGGACCTCGACGAAGCGGTGGAACGGGCCGAGTCGCAGGCCGCGGTCGACGCGCTGCCCGGTCTCGTCACCGGTCTCGACCTCGGCGCCGTCCGCCTCGTCGTCGCGTCCTTCGACCCCGACCTGTCGCTCGTGGCGGTGCCCGAGCCGCAGCCGGAGCCGGAGAGCGCAGGTCACGGGGGTCACGGGGGTCACGGGGGTCACGGGGGTCACGGGGGTCACGAGGGTCACGGGGGTCACGGCCATGGCTGAGGCGCTGCTCTTCCCGCTCGGCCTCACCGCCGTGCTCCTCGCCCTCGCGGCCCTCGCCGCCGGCCTCGACGCGGTGCTCGTCGAGGGGCCCGCGGCCTGGCGGGCCCCGTGGCAGGAGACCGCCCGCCTCGCCCGGCAACGGCGCCGCGCCCTCGCGTCCGCCGACCGGCTCCTGTGGCGCCTCGGCGGTGCCGGGCTCCTCGTCGCCGCGCTGCTCATGGCCGCCGTCGTGCCGGTCGGCGGGCGGCCGGTCGCCGACGTGCCCGTGGGCGTCGTGTGGTTCAACGCCATGGACGTCGTCGTGTGGGCGGCCGTGTGGTGCCTCGGCTGGGGCGCCAACGCCGTGCACGGCCTCGTCGGCGGCTACCGGTTCCTCGCGCAGGCCCTCTCCTACGAGCTGCCGCTCATGTTCGCCCTCACGGCGCCGGCGGTGGCGGCGGCGAGCCTGCGCATGACGGACGTCGCCGCCGCGCAGGCCGACCGCTGGTTCGTCGTCGAGATGCCCGTCGCGTTCCTCGTGTTCTGCGTCGGCGTGGTCGGGTTCTCCGTGCACGGGCCCTTCGCCCACCCCGCCGGCGCGGACGTCCACGGCGGCGTGCTCGCCGAGCTGTCCGGCGTCGACCGCTGGGTCGTCCAGGCAGGCCGGTACGCGCTGCTCGCCGCCGGCGCCGCCTTCGGGGCGGCGCTGTTCCTCGGCGGCGGCACCGGCCCGTGGCTGCCGGGGTGGGTGTGGTCGCTCGTCACGACGCTCGCGCTCCTCGCGGTGCTCGTCGCCGGGCGCCGGCTGCTGCCCGTGGTGCGACCGGACCGGTTCGTCGAGGCCGGCTGGCTCGTGCTCCTGCCCCTCACCCTCGCCCAGGTGTTCGTCGTCTCGGTCGTCGCGGTCCTCCGCGCGGGCGGGGCCTGACCAGGAGGACCCGATGACCGACCTCGTGACCGACCCCCTCCGCCTCGTCGAGGTGGTGGCGTTCTGGGCGCTCGCGGCGCTCGCCGTCGTGGCCGGTGTCCTCGTCTTCCGATGGGACTCGATGGCCCGGGTGACGTACGCCCTCGCGACGTCGTTCGTCGCCGTCGGTCTCGCGCTCGTCGTCGTCGACCTCCACTACATCGGGGCCGTCACGGTGCTCATGATGGTGATGGAGATGGCGATCATGGCCGTCTTCATGATCATGTTCATGGGGATGAACCCGGCGCTCATGCCGATGGACATGACGCACCGGAAACGTCCCGCCGCGGTCGTCGCCGTGGCGACGTTCGTCGTGCTCGCCGGGGGTGCGCTGCTCGTGCCGTGGGAACGGCTCGCCGACCCGGTGCCGGGGGCCGGGAGCGCGAGCGCCGTCGGCGAGGCGGTCATGGGTCCGAAGATGCTCGTGATGATGACGGTGAGCCCGCTGCTCTTCGCCACCCTCGTCGCCGGGGTCGTCCTCGCCTCCCACCGCACCCGCTACGACCGGCTCGGCGACGACCTGCGCCGACGACCCGCCGACGACCCCCAGCCGGGCGGGGTGGGCCGGTGAGCCTCGAGGCGGTGCTCGTCGTCGCGTCCGCGTTGTTCAGCGTCGGGCTGTACGGGGCGCTCACGCAGCAGGTCGTCGTCATGGTGATGATGGGCCTCGAGCTCATGCTCAACGGCGTCATCCTCGCCGTCGCAGGGTTCTGGTACTTCCTCGCGCCCGAGCCGACCGGGCAGGTCCTGCTCCTCGTCGTCATCGCGGCGATGACGGTCGAGATGGCGATGGGCTTCGCCGTCGCGACGCTGCTCCACCGCTCCGCCGGTACGGACATGGTCGACATGGCCACGGAGCTGTCCGGGTGAGCGCGGCCCTCGGCGGTGCCGCGCTGTGGGCGCTCGTCCTCCTGCCGGGGCTCGTCGGCGCCGTGCTGTGCGCGGCCGGCCGCCGGGCCGGGCCGCTCGCGGGGCCGGTCGCGCTCGTCACCGTCGTCGTCGTCGCCGGCCTCGCCGCAGCCGTCGCGTGGTGGACGCCGACCGTCGCGGCGCCGTTCGTGCTCGCCGAGCTCGGCCTCGCCGTCGACGCCCTCGCGGCGCTCGTCGTGCCCGCGGTCGCGGTCGTCACCGCGCTCGTCGTGGCGTGGGTCGTGGCGTCGGGGGCCCGCGAGGAGCGCGTCGCGGCCGCGCCGGCGGCCGTGCACGGCGTGCTCCTGCTCTTCCTCGCCGCGGTCCTCCTCACGGCGACCGCGAGCACCCTGCCGGCGCTGCTCCTCGGCTGGGAGGTGATGGGCGCGGCGTCGTACGCGCTCATCGCCGCGCCGTGGCGCGAGCACCGGGCCGCTGACGCGGGGCTCACCGCGTTCCTCACGACGCGTGCGGCGGACCTCGGGCTCTACGTCGCGGTCGCCGCCGCCCTCGCCGGCGGTGCGGGCCTCGGCCTCGCCGACCTCCCCGACGCACAGGGGATCTGGCGGGACGTCGCGGCCGCCGGGCTGCTCGTCGCGGCGCTCGGCAAGGCCGCCCAGCTGCCGTTCAGCGCGTGGCTGTCGCGGGCGATGGAGGGTCCGAGCCCGGTGAGCGCGCTCCTGCACTCCGCGGCCATGGTCGCGATGGGCGGGTACCTCCTGCTCCGGACGAGCGACCTGCTCGCCGCCACCGGGTGGGCGGCGACCGCGGCGGCGTGGGTGGGGGTGCTCACCGCGCTGCTGCTCGGGCTGGTCGCCCTGACCCAGAGCGACCTCAAGCAGGTCCTCGCGGCCTCCACCGCCTCGCAGCTCGGGTTCGTCGTGCTCGCCGCCGGGACGTCGCCCTCGGGCGGCGCCGCCCACCTCGTCGCCCACGCCGCCACCAAGGCGGCGCTGTTCCTCGCCGCCGGCGTGTGGCTGCAGGTGCTCGGGACGAAGGCCCTCGACCGGCTCGACGGGGCGGCCCGGCGGACGCCCGGCGTGGGTGCCGCTGCCGTGGTCGCCGGGTGCGCCCTCGCCGGCGTCGCCCCGCTCAGCCTGTGGGCGACGAAGGACGCCGTCCTCGCCGGCGCCCTCGAGACGTCGCCGTGGCTGTACGCGTGCGGGCTGGCCGCCGCGGCGGTCGCCGCGGCGTACGCCGCCCGTCTCGTCACCGTGCTGCTGCGCCGCCCTCCGGCGGAGTCCCCCACGCCGACGGCGCCCGTCTCGGGCGGGCAGACCGCCGCGGTCGTCGCCCTCGCCGCCGGCGCGGCGGGGCTGGGGGTGCTCGCCCTGCCCGGCCTCCTCGACCCGCTCGGTCGCGCGCTGACGGGCGCGGCGCCCCCGCACCCGGGCGTGGTGGAGGTGGTCGGGACGGCCGTCCTCGTGCTCGTCGTCGGGGCCGTGGTCGTGGTCCTGACCCGTCGGGACGCGTTCCCTCGGGCGACGTGGGCGGAGGGGTGGCTCGGCCTCGGCCGCCTCACCCACGCCGGTGTCGTCCGACCCGTGCTCGGGCTCGCGGGATGGTGCGCGCGCGTCGACGACCACGGCGTCGACCGGGCCGTCCACGCCGTCGCGACCCTGGCGCTCGCCGCCGGCGCCGGCGCGGCGCGTGCCGACGACGGCGGTCTCGACGCTGCCGTGACCCGGACGTCGCGCGGGACCGTCGGCCTGGCCGGCGCCTCCGCGCGCGTCGACGACGGCGTCGTCGACGCAGGCGTGGAGCGGGTCGCGGCAGGCGCGCGCGGGCTCGGGCGCCTGGCCCGCCGACCGCAGACCGGCCGCGTCGACGAGTACTACCTCCAGCTCGTCACCGGTCTCGCCGTCCTCCTCGGTCTCGCCGTCGTCCTCCTTCTGGTGGTGGTGTGAGTGCTCTCCCTCGTCGTCTTCCTCCCGGCGCTGGCCGCCGCCGTCCTCGGGCTCGCGCGCGGGCTTCCCGACCGGGTCGCGCGCTGGGCGTGGGTGCTCGTCGCCGCCGTCGAGACCGTCCTCGTGCTGGGGCTGTGGCTCGCCTTCGAGGACCCGGGCCGGGGGCGGCTCGCGTTCGAGGAGCAGGTCCGCTGGCTGCCCTCGCTCGGCAGCAGCTACCACGTCGGTCTGGACGGGCTCAGCCTGCCGCTCGTCCTCATGACGAACGTCGTGTTCCTCGCGTGCGCCGTCCACGCCCTCACGGAGCGGCGGCGACCCCGCGCGCAGGCCGCACTGTTCCTCTTCCTCCAGGCCACGTGCCTCGGGGTGTTCGCCGCCGCGGACCTGCTCGTCTTCTTCGTGTTCTTCGACCTGTCGATCGTCGGCATGTACGCCGTCATCGCCGGCTGGGGGCACCGGGACGCCGCCCGGTCGGCTCTCAAGTTTTTCCTCTACACGTTCCTCGGCAGCCTCGTGCTCCTCCTCGGCTTCATCGGGCTGTTCGCCGCATCCGGCGACGCCGGCCCCCGCACGTTCGACATGGTCGAGCTCGCCGCGCGCCCGCCCCTCGTCGACCGGCCGCTCGCGGGCGGCCTCGTCCTCGTCGCCGTCCTCGTCGGGCTGGCCGTCAAGATCCCCACCGTCCCGTTCCACACGTGGCTGCCGCCCGCCCACACCGACGCACCCGCCGTCGGCTCGGCCGTCCTCGCCGGCGTGCTCCTCAAGCTCGGCACGTACGGCCTCGTCCGCATCGCGGTGCCGATGCTGCCGGAGGCGTGGCGCTCCCTCGCGTGGGTCGTCGTCGCGCTCGGGGTGGTGTCGGTGCTGTGGGGCGCACTGGTCGCCCTCGCCCAGACCGACGTCAAGCGCATGATCGCCTACACGTCCGTCAACCACATGGGCTACGTCGTGCTCGGGCTCGGGGTGGCGGGTCTGCTCGCCGACGGCGCCCCCGACGCGTCCCGCGAGGAGGCCGCGGTGACGGCGGTGTCCGGGGCGCTCACGCAGATGGTGAGCCACGGCCTCATCACCGCCGCGCTGTTCCTCCTCGTCGACCTCCTGTGGCAGCAGCGCGAGGACTACTCCCTCGACGCCTACGGCGGGCTCGCGCGCGTCGCGCCGGTGTTCTCCGGCCTGTTCGCCGTGGGGGCGTTCGCCTCCCTCGGGCTGCCCGGGTTCAGCGGCTTCGTCGCGGAGGTCCAGGTGTTCGCCGGCAGCATCGCGCTCGCGCCGGTGACGGCGGTCGCTCTCCTCGGGATCCTCCTCACGGCGGCCCTGTACCTGCGCGCGCTGCAGCGCCTCGTCGTGGGGCCCGTGGCGGGCCGCTCGGTCGGGCTCGCCGACCTCGCGCCGCACGCCACCGTCGCCGTCGCCGGGCTGCTCGCCCTGTCGGTGCTCGTCGGGCTCCTGCCCGCGGTGCTGCTCGACGTCGTCGCCCCCGCCGCACAGCACGTCGTCGACGCCCTGTCGGGGGCGGACCTGCCGTGACCGGGATGTCGATGCACGGCGCCGACACGCTCCTCGTCCTGCCCGAGCTCGTCGTGCTCGTCGGCGCCGTCGCGACGCTCCTGCTCGGGTCCTTCCTGCCACGGCAGCGGCAGTGGACAGCACGGCTCCTCGCCGTGGCGGTGCTGGCCGGTGCCGTGGTCGTGAGCGTCGTCGCCCCGCGCGTCGGTGCGGGCGCGGAGGGCCCCACCACCGCCTTCTCCGGCACGTTCGCCGTCGACGGCGCCACGACGGTCGTCCGCGTCGTCCTCTGCCTCTCGACGCTGCTGGTCGTCGGGCTCGGCGTCGACGAGCTCGCCGGCGTCCCGCGCGAGTCCGACACGTACGCGCTGCTCCTCCTCGGCACGCTCGGCGGGCTCGTGCTCGCCTCCGCCACCGACCTGCTCGTCCTCGCCGTCGCGTTCCTGCTGTCGAGCGTGCCGCTGTACGGGCTCATCGGCCTCGCCGGCACGAGCCGTGCGGCCGAGGCCGTCCTCAAGGCCTACCTCCTGGGCGCGCTCCTCGGCATCGTCATGCTCCTCGGGGTCGGCCTCCTCTACGCCGGCACGGCGGGCACGACGTACGCCGAGCTCGCCGAGCGGCTCCCCGCCTCTCCCGCGGCGCTCGCGGGCGCCGGGCTCGTCGCCGTCCTCGTCGGGCTCCTCTTCGAGGCCGGGGCGGTGCCCGCCCACTTCTGGGTGCCCGACGCCGCCCAGGGCGCCTCGACGACGGCGGCGGCGTTCCTCACGACCGTGCCGAAGGTGGCGGCGCTGCTCGCGGCGTACCGGTTCCTCGAGGCCGCCACCGCCGGCGGCACCGACCCGGGCCTGACCCGCACCGCGCTCGTGGTCGTGGGCGTCGTCGCGGTCGCGTCCATGACGCTCGGGAACCTCGCGGCGTTCTGGCAGGACGACGTCCGGCGGCTGCTCGGCTGGTCGACCGTGAGCCAGGTCGGCTACGTCCTCCTGCCGGTCGCCGTGGTCGGCGCCGAGCTCGCCCTCGCGAGCCTCCTCGTCTACCTCGCCGGGTACGCCGTCACGAACCTCACGGCCTTCGCCGTCGTGGCGGCGCACCGGGACGCCCGCTCGATCGCGGACTGGGCGGGTCTGGCTCGCCGGTACCCGGTGACGGGGGTGGCGCTCGTCGTCGCGCTGCTCGGGCTCGTCGGCACCCCGCCGACGGCGGTGTTCGTCGGCAAGCTCGCGACGTTCGGCGCCGCCTGGGACGCCGGCGCGGGCTGGCTCGCCGTCGTCGCCGTCCTCAACACCGTGGCGAGTCTCTTCTACTACCTGCGCTGGCTCGCTCCCGCCTTCCGTGCGGTCGCCGACGCGCCGGGCGGCGACGACCCCCGGCGTCCGCTCGCGTGGGCGTCACGGGCGGCCGCGGCCGGCTCGGTCGGCGTGCTCGTGGTCGGGCTCGCCGCGGGCGTCGTCGTGGCCGCGGGCGGTGGGGCACCGGTCCGCTGACCCCCCGCCCGCGAGTCCGCTCGCCTCACGTTGATCACTTCGGCACAGTGGGGCCGTGACGACTGGTGACGGCTCGGCGCTCGTGAGCGCCCTCGGGGGGCTGCGGGCGGAGCTCGACACCGTCGCGCTGCCGTACGAGGTGCCGGGTGTCGCGGCCTCCCGCGAGCTCGTCGACGCGGTGTGCCGGCAGGTCGACGACTACCTCCTGCCGCGGCTGGAGCGCCTCGAGGCGCCACTGCTCGTCGTCGTCGGCGGGTCCACGGGCGCCGGCAAGTCGACGCTCGTCAACAGCCTCGTGCGCAACGCGGTGAGCCGGTCCGGCGTCCTCCGCCCCACGACACGCGCGCCCGTGCTGGTCCACAACCCCGCCGACGCCCACTGGTTCGACGACCGGCGCATCCTTCCCGGGCTCGCCCGCGTGCACGGCCCCGAGGAGGACCTGCCGCCGGACCGGCCCATCACGACGGTGAGGCTGGTGAGCGAGGAGGCCCTCCCGGCCGGGCTCGCCGTCCTCGACGCCCCCGACGTCGACTCGGTCGTCGACTCCAACCGGGAGCTCGCCGCGCAGCTGCTCGCCGCCGCGGACCTCTGGCTGTTCGTCACCACCGCCGCCCGCTACGCCGACGCGGTCCCGTGGGGGCTGCTGCAGGAGGCCGCGGCCCGCGCGGCCGCGCTCGCCGTGGTCCTCAACCGCGTCCCCGCCGCCGCGATGACCGACGTGCGGGACGACCTCGCGTCGATGCTGGCCGCGAACGGGCTCGGCGCGTCCCCGATGTTCACCATCGCCGACTCCGACGTCGAGCACGGTCTGCTGCCGCGCCGTGCCGTCGCGGGGCTGCACGCGTGGCTCACCGGCCTCGCCGCGGACGAGGCCGCGCGCGGTGTCGTCATCCGCCGCACCGTCACCGGCGCCCTCAACACCCTCGGCGAGCGGGTCGCCGTCGTCGCGGAGGCCGCCGACGCGCAGAACGCCGCCGCGACGGAGCTGCGGACGGTCGCGCGCGAGCGGTACGCCGAGGCGCGGCGCCGGCTCGACACCGCCCTGTCCGACGGCTCGGTCCTGCGCGGCGAGGTGCTCGCCCGCTGGCAGGAGGCGCTCGGCACGGGCGAGCTGTGGCGCGGCCTGGAGTCCGGCGTCTCCCGGGTGCGCGACCGGCTGGTCGGCTTCGTCCGCGGTCGCCGCGCGCCGGTGGAGCGGCTCGGCGAGGCGTTGCAGTCCTCGACGCACGCCCTCGTCGTCTCCGAGCTGACCGCGGCGGCCGGCGACACGGCCCGCGAGTGGCGGGCCCGCCCCGCCGGAGCGGCCCTGCTCCGTCTCGACCCCACGCTCGCGCGTCCCTCCGACGGCTCCGACGAGCGGGTGGAGCGGCTCGTGCGGGACTGGCAGAGCGCCGTCATCGACCTGGTCTCGGAGCTCGGCGAGGGCAAGAAGGCCCAGGCCCGTGCGGTCAGCCTCGGTGTCAACGGTCTCGGCTTCGTCCTCATGCTCGCGGTCTTCAGCCAGACCGCCGGGCTCACCGGCGGCGAGGTCGCGATCGCCGGCGGGACCGCGGTCGTCAGCCAGCGCCTCCTCGAGGCGATCCTCGGCGACGAGGCGGTCCGCACCATGGCGGCGAAGGCTCGCGCCGACCTCCTCGACCGGGTCGGCGTCCTCCTCGAGGGCGAGCGTCGCCGCTGGGTCGACGCCGCCCCCGTCGCCGACGCCGGCGCACGGGTCCGGGCGTCCCTCGAGCTCCTGCAGGAGGCCCGGTGAGCACGGCGGCGGGGACGGGGGAGGACCGCGTCGTCGGGGACCGGCGGTCCCGGCCGCGGCGCGGCGCCCGGGAACGTCGCGGCGGCGGGGTGGACCCGGCGGTGGAGGTGCCCGACCTCACCGGCCGCATCCGCAGCGCGCTCGAGCTCGCCGGCGACCGCTTCCCGCCCGACCGGGTCCGCGCCGCGAACGAGGAGCTGGAGCGGACGGAGGCCCGCGCCGGGCTCGGTGCCGAGCACACCGTGGTCGCGCTCATGGGCGCGACCGGCTCGGGCAAGTCGAGCCTGTTCAACGCCGTGGCCGGCTTCACGATCTCCCAGGTCGGGGTGCGGCGGCCCACGACGAGCGACCCGGTGGCGTGCACGTGGGGTCCCGGCACCGACGCGCTCCTCGACTGGCTCCAGGTGCCGTCGCGGCACCGCACGGAGCACACGAGCGAGCTCGTCGAGGGCCGCTCCGACGCCCTCGAGGGGCTCGTCCTGCTCGACATGCCCGACCACGACTCCCGGGAGCGCGCCCACCGGGCGGACGTCGACCGCCTCGTCGGGCGGGTCGACCTCCTCGTGTGGGTCGTCGACCCGCAGAAGTACGCCGACGAGGCCCTCCACGCCGACTACCTGTCCCGGCTGCGGGGACACGACGACGTCCTCCTCGTCGTCCTCAACCAGGTCGACCGGCTCCGTGACGACGAGCGGGACGCCGTCCTCGCCGACCTCCGCCGTCTCGTCGCCGCCGACGGCCTGCCCCGCGCGTCGGTCCTCGCGACGTCGACGGTCACGGGGGAGGGCGTCGACGAGCTCCGGCGGCTCTTCGCCGACGCCGTCGCCTCCCGCGCCATGGCGCTGGGGCGCGCGCGGGCGGCGTTGCGGGAGGTCGCGGCCGACCTGCGCCGCGCCGTCGCCGACGACGAGCCCCACGTCGACGACGTCAACGGGGACGCCGACCTGACCGAGACCCTCGCCGGCGCGGCGTCCGTGCCGTCGGTGGTGGCCGCGGTCGAGGCCGACTACCGGCGTCAGGCGGCACGGCACGTCGGCTGGCCCTACACGCGGTGGCTCGGCCGCCTCGGTCGGGACCCGCTGCGTCGGCTCCGGCTCACCGACCCCGCACTGGGGGAGGAGCTGACCGGGCTGGCGCGCTCGTCGGTGCCCGCGCCCACCCGCGCGCAGCTCGCGCGCGTCGACCTCGCCGAGCGGCAGCTCGTCGACCGCGCGACGACGGGGCTGCCCGACCGCTGGGCGGACGCCGTGCGAGCGGCGCCGGTGCGGACGGAGGACCTCCGGGACGCCCTCGACCAGGCCGTCGTCGGCACCGACCTGTCGTTCCGGCGACCCCGCTGGTGGGTGGTCGTCGGCGCCCTGCAGTGGGTGTTCGCCCTGCTCGCGCTCGTGGGGCTCCTCGCCCTCGTCGGGCTGTTCGTCCTCGGCTTCCTCCAGGTGCCCGCACCGGACCTGCCCGCCCTGCCCGGGCTCCCGGACTGGCTCCCGGCGCCGACGGCCCTCCTCCTCGTCGGGCTCCTCGGTGGGCTGCTGCTGTCCGTGCTCGCGGGCGCAGCGGTTCCCGGACGGGCGCGGGCGCGCGCCCGCGAGGCCCGCACGCGCCTCGACGTCGCCGTGTCGGGGGTCGCGCGGGAACGGGTGCTGTCGCCCGTCGCCGACGTGCTCGCCGAGCACCGGCGGTGCCGGGAGCTGCTCACCCCCTGACGCCGGGGCCGTGCGGTCGCGTCCCGGTCGGTGCCGTGTCCACAGGTCGTCGGGCGGCGTCGTCGTCCACAGCAGCGGACGCCGGCCACCCCGTCGGTGCACCGCGGCGTCGAGGCTCGTCCCGACGCGCCGGCACCCGTCGGCGCCCGAGACGACAAGGGGCACCTCATGCTCAACGACACCCGGATCACGCTGCGCGGCAACGTCGCGACCACCCCCTCGCTCAAGGTGACGACGGCCGGCACGACCCTCTGCACGTTCCGCATGGCCGTGACCGACCGGCGCTGGTCGGACACCGACCAGAAGTACGTCGACGGCGCGACGAGCTGGTACACCGTCACGGCCTGGCGGGGGCTCGCTGGCAACGTCGCGGCCAGCCTCGCCCCCGGCACCGGCGTCGTGGTCCAGGGCCGACTGCGCATCCGCGACTACACGTGGGAGAACCAGCCGCGCACGAGCGCCGACGTCACGGCCGACGTCGTGGCGCTCGACCTCTCGTGGGGCACCGTGAAGCTCGAGCCGGCCCGGCGTCGCGGTGGCAGCAGCAGCGGCGAGCGGTCCGCCGACCGCGCCGAGGCCGAGATCCTGGCGGCCCAGTCGGCGGCAGAGGTGACCGAGGAGTCCCGCCTGGCCTACGAGGCGGCGGAGCCGGACGAGGGCCTCGGTGACGGGGACCTCGGCGAGCAGGACGGCGAGGCCGACGGCGGGACCACCGAGGGCGACGCGCCGTCTCTCGCGGTCGTCGGGGCCGCGGACCCGTTCTGAGGGCTCACCCGACGGCGGCGAGCACGGCCACGACGACACCGACGACGACGAACAGCACCGCCGAGCCGCGCAGCACCGTCCGCTGCGGCAGCACGCGCGCGAGGCGGGCGCCGACCTCCACGGCGACCGCGTTGGCGGCCACCATCCCGAGGCTCGCGCCGACGAACGTCGCGACGGCGTCCTGCTGGGCCGCGATCGCGACGGTGGCGAGCTGGGTCTTGTCGCCCATCTCCCCGAGGGCGAAGGTCAGCGCGACGGCGAGGACGGCACTGCGGCCCGTCGCGGTGGCGAGCCGCCGTGCGAGCCGCCCCGTGCCCGGGACCACGTCGCCGCCGTCCTCGTCGCCGTCGTCGTCGCCGTGCCCGTCGCCCAGCGTCTCCCGCCACAGCCACAGGCCCACGAGCACGAAGAGGACGCCGGAGACGATCCCGACCGGGCGGGCCGGCAGCACCGCCCCGGCCGCGGCGCCCACGAGGACCGCGACGAGCTGGACCGCGAGGATGCCGAGGGTCACGCCCAGCAGCACCACCCGGCGACCGAGCCGCGCCGACAGCCCCGCCGCGAGCAGCTGGGACTTGTCGCCGAACTCCGCGAGGAACGTCGCGAGGGCGGCGCCCCCGGCCGCGAGCAGCCAGGCGCCGAGGGCGGTCGTCACGGTGCGCTCACCCCGGCATCCTCCCGTACCCGAGGGCGCGGCCCGACCGTGCGCGGTCGGCGGTGGGGCTCCCCTAGCCTGGGGCCGTGGCGGAATTCATCTACACGATGTACAAGGCCCGCAAGGCCCACGGCGACAAGGTCATCCTCGACGACGTCACCATGTCGTTCTACCCCGGCGCCAAGATCGGTGTCGTCGGCCCGAACGGTGCGGGGAAGTCGACGATCCTCAAGATCATGGCGGGGCTCGACCAGCCCTCCAACGGCGAGGCGCGGCTCTCGCCCGGCTACTCCGTGGGCATCCTCCAGCAGGAGCCGCCGCTCAACGAGGAGAAGACCGTCCTCGGCAACGTCGAGGAGGGCCTCGGCGAGATCAAGCAGAAGCTCGACCGCTTCAACGAGATCAGCGCGCTGATGGGCGAGCCGGACGCCGACTTCGACGCGCTCATGGCGGAGATGGGGGAGCTGCAGGAGGCGCTCGACCACGCCGACGCGTGGGACCTCGACAGCCAGCTGGAGCAGGCGATGGACGCACTGCGCTGCCCGCCGCCGGACGCCGACGTCACCGTCCTGTCCGGTGGCGAGCGCCGCCGGGTCGCCCTCTGCAAGCTCCTGCTGAGCAAGCCGGACCTGCTCCTGCTCGACGAGCCCACGAACCACCTCGACGCGGAGAGCGTCAGCTGGCTCGAGCAGCACCTCGCCGCCTACCCGGGCGCCGTGCTCGCCGTCACGCACGACCGCTACTTCCTCGACAACGTCGCTCAGTGGATCGCCGAGGTCGACCGCGGCAAGCTCTACCCGTACGAGGGCAACTACTCGACGTACCTGGAGAAGAAGCAGGAGCGCCTGCAGGTCCAGGGCAAGAAGGACGCGAAGCTCGCCAAGCGCCTCAAGGACGAGCTGGAGTGGGTGCGCCAGAACTCCAAGGGCCGCCAGACCAAGTCCCGGGCGCGCCTGCAGCGCTACGAGGAGATGGCGGCGGAGGCCGAGCGCACCCGCAAGCTCGACTTCGAGGAGATCCAGATCCCGCCGGGGCCGCGCCTCGGCTCCACCGTCATCGAGGTCGACGACCTCCACAAGGGCTTCGACGAGCGCGGCACCCTCATCTCGGGGCTGTCGTTCTCGCTGCCCCGCAACGGCATCGTCGGGGTCATCGGCCCCAACGGCGTCGGCAAGACGACCCTGTTCAAGACCATCGTGGGTCTCGAGGAGCCCGACGCGGGGACCGTCAAGGTCGGCGAGACCGTGAAGATCTCCTACGTCGACCAGAACCGCGCGAACATCGACCCGAGGAAGACCCTGTGGGAGGTCGTGTCCGACGGCCTCGACCACATCCAGGTGGGCAACGTCGAGATGCCGTCGCGGGCGTACGTGTCGGCGTTCGGCTTCAAGGGCCCGGACCAGCAGAAGCCGGCCGGGGTGCTGTCCGGCGGGGAGCGCAACCGGCTCAACCTCGCCCTCACCCTCAAGGAGGGCGGCAACCTCCTGCTGCTCGACGAGCCGACGAACGACCTCGACGTCGAGACGCTCGGGTCGCTGGAGAACGCGCTGCTCGACTTCCCCGGGTGCGCGGTCGTCATCAGCCACGACCGCTGGTTCCTCGACCGGGTGTGCACGCACATCCTCGCCTACGAGGGCGACGAGAAGGACCCCGCGAAGTGGTTCTGGTTCGAGGGCAACTTCGAGTCCTACGAGGCGAACAAGGTCGAGCGGCTCGGCCCGGACGCCGCCCGGCCGCACCGGGTCACGCACCGCAAGCTCACCCGCGACTGAGTCCGCGCCGTGGTCGCCGTCGTGCAGCGCGTCCGCGAGTCCTTCTGGGCCGTTCCGACGCTGCTGTGCGTGGCGGCCGCGGTGCTCGCCCTCGTCCTCGTCGAGGTCGACCGGGCGCTCCTCGGCGTGCAGGTCCTCGAGGGCGTGGACGTCCTCTACCGGGTCGGGGCCGACGGCAGCCGCAGCCTGCTGTCGGCCATCGCGGGCTCGGTGCTGGCTGCCGCGTCCACCACGTTCTCCATCACCATCGCGGTCCTCGCGCTCACGTCGTCGGCGTTCGGTCCGCGGCTCGTGCGCAACTTCATGGCCGACCGCGTCAACCAGGCGGCGCTCGGGACCTTCCTCGCGACGTTCCTCTACTCGCTGCTGGTGCTGCGAGCCATCCGGACCATCTCCGGGACGGAGACGGACGAGGCGTTCGTCCCCCACATCGCCGTCAACGTCGCCATGCTCCTCGCGATCGTCAGCATCGCGACGCTCGTGTGGTTCATCCACCACATCAGCGACAGCATCCAGGTGTGGACGCTCGCGCGCCGCGTGCGCGGCGAGCTGCGCCGCACGATCGACGACCTCTACCCCGATCGGCGTGGCACGGGCGAGGAGCGGGCCGAACCGGAGCTCGCCGACCCCGGCCCCGTCACCCTGCGGGTGCGCAGCGACGACGCGGGGTACGTCCTCACCGTCGCCCTCGACGACCTCGTGCACCACGCGGAGGAGCACGACGTGCTCGTGCGGCTGCGGGTCCGGCCGGGCGACTTCGTCGTCGAGGGGCAGGAGCTCGCCCACGTCCACGGCACCGTCCGCGACGCCGAGGACCTCGTCGGCTGCGTGCGCCCTGCGGTGGTGCTCGCGCCGTCCCGCAACCCGGCGCAGGACGTCGGCTTCGCCGTCCAGCTGCTCCTCGACATGCTCGCCCGGGCGCTGTCGCCGGGCACGAACGACCCCTACACGGCCCGGACGGCGCTCGACGACCTCAGCGACGGCCTGGCCGCGATGGCCCGGCGCTCGCGGCCACCCGAGCGCCACACCGACGACGACGGGACGGTGCGTGTCGTCGCGCCGACGATCCGGCTGCCGGAGCTCCTGGAGACCGTCGTCGACACCGTCCGGGCCTACGGGCTGCCGCACCCGGACGTCGTCGTGCGGACCGTCAGGCTGATCGGTCAGGTCGCCGACGACGCCGACCGGGCCGACCTTCCGGCGCTCGGCGCCCAGCTCGACGTGCTCCTCGACCACCACGCCCGCACGCAGCCCTACCCCCGCGACCGGGAGCGCGTGCTCGCTGCGGCGGAGGAGGCCCGTGCGTCCCTGCCGGCGACGCCCGCCCTCTGAGGAGCGGGGCGAGACCGGCTCAGGCGACCCCGCGCGGGCGCAGCTGCACGCTGATGCGCGGGCCCACCGGCCGCGCGGTCTTCGGCACGCAGTGGTCCCACGTGCGCTGGCACGACCCGCCCATGACGAGGAGGTCGCCGTGCCCGAGGGGGAACCGCAGCGTGGGTCCGCCGCCGTCGACGGGGCGCAGGGCGAGCGCCCGCGGCTCCCCGACGGAGAGGATCCCGACGAGCACGTCCTCGTGCCGGCTGCGACCGATGCGGTCACCGTGCCATGCGACCCCGTCTCGGCCGTCGCGGTACCAGCACAGTCCGGCGCTCGCGACGCGCTGCGGGGCCGGGAGCCCGTAGTGCGCGTCGAGCGCCTCCCGGGCCGCCGTGAGGGCGGGGTGCGGCCACGGCTCCTCGGGGCCGTACCAGGCGAGCAGGCGGGGGACGGTGACCACGCGGTCGTACATGCGGCGCTCCTCGGCGCGCCACGGCACGGTGCCGACGAGGTGCGCCATGACTCCGGCCGAACCCCGCAGCCAGCCGCGCCGGACGTCGAGCCACGCCCCGTGCGCGAGGTCGACGCGCTCGAGCCCGTCGGCGAGCGCACCGAGGGACCACCCCTCGGTGGTGTCCGGCCCCTCGGCGGCGTCGAGGAGCGACGGCTGGAAGGCGGTCCGCACGACCGATAGCGTACAGGTGTTCGAGCGGTCAGAGGAGGTCGGGGAGCCCGACCGGTGCCTGCAGGCAGCCGTGCGTGGCGCCGACGGCGGCGAGTCCCTCGAGGTCGCCCGCGGCGAAGCCGTCCGGCGTGCCGGCGTGCAACCGGGGGTGCATGAGCTGCGTGGGGTCCTCGGTGTGCCCGAGCCCGACCGCGTGTCCCAGCTCGTGGAGGAGCGTGTTCCGCCGTGACGTCCCCGGCCCCGCCGCGGGCTTGCCCTCGACGAGGAGCTGCGGGGCGTCGAGCACGACGTAGCCGCGGACGATGACGTGCCCGAGCCGGCCCGGGTCCGCCGGGTCGTAGACCAGGCCGTCGCGCGTCCGGGACGTCAGGAGGCCACGGGCCCCGGCCTGGGCCGCGATGCCGCCCTCGAGGTCGGCGCTCGTCTGCTCCGGCTCGACCCACGCGACGACGACGTCGGCGGACTGCTCGAGCGGGTCGGCGGGCTCGGTGAGGGGGACCTCCGCCGTCAGCCCGCGGTAGGTGAGTCGCAGGCCCGTGGTCGCGGCGACCTCCTCGACCGCGGCGTGGGTCTCGCCGAGCACCTGCGCGCGCAGGCGCACGGGCACCGCGGTGAGGTTGACGCGGTACGTGATGGTGCTGCACGGGTCCCACCGCAGGTACGTGCCGCTGCCGTCGGGCAGCACGCCGTCGTACAGGGAGAACCGGGACGAGCCGGGGACGGCCCGGGGCGGGCTCGCCGCGGCCGGGGCGAGCCGCGTCGCCTCGTCGACGCCGGGGTCGCGGGGAGCGTGCGGCGCCACCAGCGCGAGCAGCACGAGGGCCGCCACGACGAGGTGGCGTCGCGCGTGCCGGCGTCGGCCCATGAGTCCATCATCGGTCGAGCGGGCGGCCGCCTGGACCTGTTGGAGCGAGTCGGTACGCCGTGTCGAAGGGTCGTCACCCCCCGGAGCGGGGGACCCGCACCATGCCCTCCTGGGTGGTGGTGACGACGAGCCGCCCCTGCCGGTCGTGCATGTGGCCCTGGACGAGGCCGCGCGCGTTCGACGCCGACGGGCTGGCGTGGGTGTACAGCAGCCACTCGTCGGCGCGCGCCGGACGGTGGAACCACATCGCGTGGTCGAGGCTGGCGATCTTCAGACCGGGCGTCGACCACGCGACGCCGTGGCGGCGCAGCACCGCCTCCAGCAGGGAGTAGTCGCTGGCGAAGGCGATGACGGCCGCGTGGACGAGGGGCTCGTCCGGGAGCGCGGCCGGGGTGCGCCACCACACCGCGCTGTCGCTGCGGCGGGCGCTCGCCGGCCGCAGGAAGATCGGCTCGTCGACGTTGCGGATGTCGACGGGCCGCTCGTGCGACCAGTAGTGGGCGGTCGGGTGGTCGATCCCGGCGAGCACGTCCGCGGTCGTCGGGAGCGACTCCGGGTCGGGGGCGTCCGGCATCGGGGCCGCGTGGTCGAGGCCCTCGTCGGCGGTCTGGAACGACGCGATCATGGACAGGATCGGTCGACCGTGCTGCAGGGCGTGCGTGCGCCGGGCGCTGAACGAGCGGCCGTCCCGCAGGCGCTCGACCGCGAACTCGATCGGCACCGACGGGTCGCCGGCGCGGAGGAAGTACGCGTGGAGGCTGTGGGGGTGCCGCTCGGGGTCGACGGTGCGGCCCGCCGCCATGAGCGACTGCCCGAGGACCTGCCCGCCGAAGACGCGCCCCGAGGGGTGGTGGACGTTCTGGCCGACGAAGCGGTCGGCGTCGTCGGTGGCCTCCAGCCTCAGGTCGCTGACGAGACGGTCGCGCAGGGACTCGGGGGTCGGGCGCTCGCTCACCCCCGGAACCTACCGCCGACCCCGGCCGCGCCCTCGATCACCGCCGAGTGGGACGTCCGCACGGCGAGTGGGACGTCCGCACGCCGAGTGGGACGTCCGCACGGCGAGTGGGACGTCCGCACGCCGAGTGGGACGTTCGCACGGCGAGTGGGACGACTTCGGGCGTCCGGCGCACCGGAACGTCCCAGTCGCGGGCCCGTCCCGCAGACGAAACCGGGCACCGGCCGACCCTCAGGACCGCTGCGGTCCCGGTCGGGGCGGTGCCTGCGCCGCCCCGCCGGGACCGGCGGTGCCGCCCTCCTGCGGCCCCTCGCCCGCGTCGGGCTCGGGGTCGTCGCTGTGGCGGTACATCTCGGGGTCGTCGTGGTCGGTGCGCTCGGGGGCGTCGGGGTCCGGCATGCCGGCGCAGTACCCGCCGGCGGCCCCGCTCACACCGTGGTCAGGTGCGGGGGTCCTCCGTCACGTGCATCGCGGCCTCCTCGGCACTCGCCGCGCCCGCGTCGATGCCGACGTCCTCGGCGACGAGGTCCTTCTCGGTGTCCTCGCGGACGCCCTCGTCGGGCTCGACGAGCCGTCCGGCGCGCAGGTCGCCCACCTCGCTGTCGTCGTCCTCGGTCATCGCGAGGTCCTCGCTCGACACGTCCTCGCCGGTCGCGTCCGTGAGGGGCTGGTCCGTCGGGAGCACGGCGTCCCCGGGCCGCTCCTCGAAGACCTCCGGCTCCTCCGCCTCCAGGCGCGCCTCGAGGCTGCCGCCCTCGTGCTGCTCCTCGGCCGTGGTGCCGTGCGCGGTCGCCGCGACGGGGCGGTCGTTCGGCACGTAGCTGCGGTCGAGGTTGTCGTCCTCGCCGTCCTCGCCGAACGCGAGGTCCTGGTCCATGTCGACCTCGTCGAGGTCCATGCCTGCGGTCGCCTCGGCGTCGATCCGGTCGACGCCCTCCTGCTCGCTCATGCGTCTCCCCTCGGGTTGAGGCTGTCGGGGTCGGAGTCGGGGTCCTCGGTCTGGGACCCGGAGGCCCGGTCGCCGTCACGCGGGTGCAGCATCTCCGGGTCGGCGTCCGGGTCGTCGTCGGGGTCGTACCCGCCGGTCTCGTCGCCGGGACCCTCCATGTCCTCGGGGTCGCCCGTGGCACCCGTCGGGTACTCGGTGTTCTCGCTCATGGTGAGTGCGGTACCCGGACGCGCTCCGCGCCATGCCTGGGCCGCGTGCGAGGATCCCGGGCGTGCCCGTCGTCACCGTGCCCGTCGCGATGCGCTGGTCCGACATGGACGCCTACGGCCACGTCAACAACACCGACTTCATGCGCTACACCGAGCAGGCGCGCATCGAGGCGCTCGCGCTCGTCAAGTCCGGCCCGGACACGGGGACGCTCGTCGTGCGCCACGAGGTGGAGTACCGGGTGCCGCTGGAGTACCACCGCGACGGCGTCCTCGTCGACATCTGGGTGACGCGGATCGGCGGCGCCGGCTTCGACCTCGCCTACGAGGTCGCGACCACGCACGCCGGTGAGCGCGTCGTCCACGCCGTCTCGGCCTCGACGATGGTGATGTACTCCTTCTCACGAGCGACACCGCGTCGCATCGAGCCGGCGGAGCGCGAGCTGCTCGAGAGCCTGTCGGGCCCGCCGGTGCAGTTCCGCCGGCCCTCGCGCTGAGCCGTCAGGCGGGCGGCACGCGGACGACGAGGACGGCGGTGTCGTCGCTCTGCCGCTGCGCGAAGGCGAGGACCGCCTCCTCGACGCAGCGGGCCGTGTCGGCCGCGGGCCCGTCGCAGCCGCGCAGCACCTCGACGAGCCGCTGCTCCCCGAACTGCTCGCCCTCGTGCCGGGCCTCGGTGACGCCGTCGGTGTAGAGCAGGACGCTGTCGCCCGGGTGCAGGACGGTCGCGGCGTCGCTCAGCATCGGCTGCTCGAAGACGCCCAGCACCATCCCCGGCTCGCCGAGCGGCTCCACGGTCCCGTCGGCGCGGCGGCACAGCGCCGGCGGGTGCCCGCCGAGCGACACCGTGAGCCGGCACGCGCCGTCCTCGAGCCGGAGTGCGAGGTAGGCGGCGGTCACGAAGCGCTCGGAGTCCGGGTGCTGCCGACGCAGCGCCTCGTCGAGCAGCCGGAGCACGGACGACGGTGAGGTCCGTGTGACGGCCGCGGCGCGGATCGTGTACCGGGCCAGCGCCGTGACGGTGGCGGCCTCCACGCCCTTGCCACAGACGTCGCCGACGGTGAGCGCCCAGCCGTGCTCGCCGGTCTGGAAGACGTCGTAGAAGTCGCCGACGACGTCGACGACCTCCGAGCCGGGCAGGTAGCGGGCGGCGATCTCCGCCCCGGGCACGTCCGGCAGCACGGGCGGCAGGAGGCTGTCCTGCAGCGTGCGGGCGAGGCGGCGGAACCGCTCGCCCGCCTCGATCGCCTCCTGTGCTGCCCGCCGCTCGACGGTGACGTCGCGGAAGTACCACGCCCACCCGATGGAGGTGCCGTCCGGTGCACGCAGCGGGGTCCCGTAGCGGTCGAGCACGCGCCCGTCGACGAGCTGGAGCTCGTCGCGCGCGGGCGTCGAGCCGTCGGCGTACAGCTCCTCGACGCGGCGGAGGAACGCGTCCGGGTCCACGACGCTGCGCTGCGCCCACGCGAGCGCCGCCTGGTCGTCGCCCGATGCGGCGATGTCCGCCGGGATGCGCCAGATGTCGAGGAACTGGTGGTTCATCGCGATCATCCGGCCCTGGGTCGAGACGACGACCATGCCGTCGAGGCCGGACTCGACGGCGGCGCGCAGGAGCGCGGCGTCGTCACCGGCGTCGCGCGCGGCGGGTGGAACGGACACGGCCCTCCTCGCCTCGCACTCGCACGGGATCGTACGGGCGGGGCGGGGAGGGCCGCGCGTCGGACGGTCGGCGTCAGCCGATCGGGTGACGCCCCTCGAGGGCTCAGCCGGTCGTCACGGCGTCCGCAGCCACACCGTGGTGTCGGACGGGACCCGGCCGTCGGCGTCGAGCGGGCCGCTCGTCAGCAGCACCTCGGCACCCGCCGGCAGCTCCTGCGGCTCACCGTCGAAGGTGACGAGCACGGTGACGTCGCCGTTGCGCAGGCCGAGCGACCCGTCGCCGCAGCGCTCGTCGAGCCAGCGGAGGCTGCCGCGCCCGAGGCCGTGCTCGCGACGCAGCCGCAGCGCGGCCCGGTACGTCTCGAGCGTCGACCCGTCGACACCCTCCTGCCGGTCGCGGGCGAGCTCCGCCCACACCGGTGGCTGCGGCAGCCACGACGCGTCACCCGGTCCGAAGCCGTACGACGGGGCGTCGGCCTCCCACGGGATGGGGACGCGGCAGCCGTCGCGGCCGACCTGCTCCCCGCTCGTGCGGTGCCATGCCGGGTCCTGCCGGACGTCGTCGGGCAGCGTCGTGTGCTCCGGCAGGCCCAGCTCCTCGCCCTGCCACAGGTACGCGGAACCGGGCAGCGACAGCATGAGGAGCGTGGCGGCGCGGGCGCGGCGCAGGCCGAGCTCGGCGTCGGGCTGCTCGTCGCGCGGGCCGATGCCGCCGAGACCCCGCGTGGCCGGCGGGAAACCGAGCCGCGACGCGTGGCGGACGACGTCGTGGTTGCTCAGGACCCACGTCGTGGGGGCGCCGACGGCCTCGGAGCCGGCGAGGGAGGTCGTGATGACCTCCTGCTGCTCCTTCGGCAGCCACGGCGCGACGCAGTGGTCGAAGTTGAACGCCTGGTGCAGCTCGTCGGGGCGCGTGTACCGGGCGAGGCGCTCGTACGGGGTGACCCACGCCTCGGCGACGAGCATGCGGTCGCCGTCGTAGGAGTCGGTGACGGCGCGCCAGCGCCGGTAGATGGCGTGGACGCCCTCCTGGTCCCACATCGGGGGACGGCGGTCGTCGGTGATCTCGGCCGTGCCCTGCATGGGCCGGTCGTCCGCCGACCAGTCCGGCAGGCCGGGTGCCTTCACCATCGCGTGGGCGACGTCGATGCGGAAGCCGTCGACGCCCCGGTCGAGCCAGAACCTCAGGGTGTCCTCGAACTCGTCGTGGACCTCGGGGTTGTCCCAGTTGAGGTCCGGCTGCGTGGAGTCGAAGAGGTGGAGGTACCACTGGCCCGGGGAGCCGTCGGCCTCCGTCACGCGCGTCCACGCCCGGCCGCCGAACACCGACGCCCAGTTGTTCGGGGGCAGCTCGCCGGCCTCACCGCGCCCGTCGCGGAAGTGGAAGCGCGCTCGCTCCGGCGAGCCCGGCGCCGCGGCGAGCGCGGCGCGGAACCACGCGTGCTCCGAGCTCGTGTGGTTGGGGACGACGTCGACGACGACCCGGAGACCGAGGTCGTGCGCCGTGGCGATCATGGTGTCGGCGTCGGCGAGGGTGCCGAAGATGGGCTCGACGTCGCGGTAGTCGGAGACGTCGTAGCCCGCGTCGTTCTGCGGGGAGGGGTAGAAGGGGGACAGCCACACCGCGTCGACGCCGAGCTCGGCGAGCTTCGGCAGGCGGGACGTGATGCCCGGCAGGTCACCGATGCCGTCGCCGTCGCCGTCGGCGAACGAGCGCGGGTAGACCTGGTAGATGACGGCGTCGCGCCACCACGGGGCGGACTCGAGGGACGAGGAGGTCACGTGTCACAAGGGTGGCACAGCCGCGGTGCCCGTCCCGTCACTCGAAGGTGTTGACGAGGGAGTGCGCAGCCCGCTCGAGGTAGTCCCACAGGACGGCCTCGTGCACGGGCGCGAGGTCGAGGGAGTCGACGGCGCGGCGCATGTGGAGCAGCCAGCGGTCGCGCGCGTCCGGGTCGACGCGGAACGGCGCGTGCCGCATGCGCAGGCGCGGGTGACCGCGCTCCTCGCTGTAGGTGGTCGGCCCGCCCCAGTACTGCTCGAGGAACATGCGCAGCCGCTGGGCGGCGGCCCCGTGGGGGCCGAGGTCCTCCTCCGGGTACATCGGCGCGAGGACCGGGTCCTCGCCGACCCCGGCGTAGAAGGCGGCGACGAGCCGGTCGAACGTGTCGGTGCCGCCGACGGCTGCCCAGAAGGAGTCGGGACGGCGCAGGTCGGGGACGTCGTGCGGCCGGCTCACCGGGGCTCCTGCCCGTCCGCCCGGTGGTCGTCGGCGCGGTCCAGCGCCGCGTCCTCCGCGGCGGCGTCGTCGTCGATCCGGTCGCGGAGCCGTCGCCGCTGCCCCGTGGTCGCCTGCGCCTCACCGGCGTCGCGGGACGCGCGGCGCTCCATGATCGCGAGCGTGACGGCATCGCGCTGTCGGCGCAGCACGACGAATGACAGGAGCATCGAGATGACGAGGGCGAGGACGAGGGACAGCAGCCCCCCGACGCCGACGAGGCGCAGGGCGAGGAACGCGACGAGGAACATGCCGAGCCGCAGCGCGGAGTAGACGGCGACGGGACGCATCCCCCCAGGGTAGGCGTCACGCTGGCCGGTCCCGTCCGGGGGAGACTGTCGGGATGGACGCGCGACAGGGCGACCCGAGCGGTCGGGCCGGGGCCGTGCTCGCCGTCCACGCGGCCGCGGAGGCGCCGGCGAGCGGCTTCGCGAAGCAGTCGCGCGACGAGCTCCTCCTCGTCGCCGACCACGGCGCCGCGGACGACCGGCACGCCGGCCGGGACCTGCGGGAGGTCCACCTCGTCGACGTCGCCCGGTACCGGCTGCTGCGCGCCGCGGGGCACGACGTGGGTCCGGGGTACCTCGGCGAGAACGTCACGACCGACGGCGTCGACCTCCTCGCCCTGCCCGCCGGCACGGTGCTGGCTGTCGGGGGGCGGGCGCGGCTGCGCCTCACCGGGATGCGGTTCCCGCGCCACGAGGACCCGGCGACGGACCGCGTCGGCGTCGACCTCGACCCCGCCGGTGTGCCCGTCGGGCGGGTGGGGGTGTTCGCCGTCGTGCTGGCGGGCGGCCGCGTCCGGGCGGGTGACGCCGTTCGGGTGCTGCACGTCGGGGACGACCCGCTGCACCCCCTGTGACCTGCCCGGAGGTGCCGTACCGACCTACCCTGGTCCTGTGCTCCGCCTCCTGGTCGTGCTCGCGGTCGTCGCGCTGCACGTCTACGCGTTCATCGACTGCATGCGCACCTCGCCCGCGCACGTGCGGGGGCTGCCCTTCGCGGCGTGGGTGCTCGTCGTCCTCGTCGTGCCGGTCGTCGGGCCGCTGCTGTGGCTGTGGTCGGGTCGGCCCGAGGCCTTCGACCCGGTGGGCCGGCGCCGCTGACGGGACCGCTGCTGCGGCCGCCGGCGCTCAGGTGAGGGCGAGTCCCGACCCGAGGCCGAGCCCGAGGAGCAGCAGGTACCGGCCGGTGCCGCCGAGCGGGGCGACGAGGTCCCGCCCGGTGTCACCGCGCAGCACGGCGCGCGCGGGCGGCAGCGCCGCCGGGACGGCCAGCAGCGCGAGGAGCGCCCCCCACCCGCTCGTCGTCGCCGCGAGCAGCACCGCGGGCACGGGCACGGCGAGCAGCCCGACGAACAGCCGCCGGGTGCGGGCGTCGCCGAGGGCGACCGCGAGCGTGCGCTTGCCGGCGACGGTGTCGGTCGGGATGTCCCGCAGGTTGTTGACGACCAGCAGCGCGGCGGCGACGGCGCCGAGCGCGACCGCCGCGGCCACGCCGCCCGCGTCGAGGGCGAGGGCCTGCGTCCACGTCGTGCCGAGGACCGCGACGAGGCCGAAGAACACGAACACCACGACCTCGCCGAGACCGGCGTAGCCGTACGGCCTCGGGCCGCCGGTGTACGTCCAGGCCGCGACGACGCACAGCGCGCCGACGAGCAGCAGCCACCACGTGCCGCTGAGGGCGACGAGCACGAGACCGGCGAGAGCGGCGACGGCGAAGGCGAGGACGGTCGCCGTGAGCACCGCACGCGGCGACGCCAGCCCCTGCCCGACGAGCCGGACCGGGCCCACCCGGTCCCGGTCCGTGCCGCGGACGCCGTCGGAGTAGTCGTTGGCGTAGTTGACGCCGACCTGCAGCGCGAGGGCGACGACGAGGGCGAGCACGGCGCGCCCGGGCGCGACGGCGCCGAGCCCGACGGCCGCGCCGGTCCCCGCGGCGACGGGCGCGACGGCGGCCGGGAGGGTGCGCGGGCGTGAGCCGGCCACCCACTGGGCGGGGGTCGTCACGGGGGAGGGGGTCAGCGCCGCCCGCCGGGCGCGGGCCCGCCGGGGTCACCCGCGTCGCCGTCGCGGCGGTCGCCGGGCTCCTCCGGTGGGTCCTGCGCCCCGCGGTCGAGCCCCCGGAGGAAGTCGGGGTCGTCGTCCGGGCCGAGGACCCGTGGCGCGGGCCGGCCGAGACGGCCCGTGCCCGGCAGGCGGCTGCGGCGCGGGCGCCCGGCGATGAGCCACGCGACGCCGCCGGCGAGGGGGAACAGGAGGACCAGCAGCACCCACACGAGCTTCGGGAGGCCCCGGACGTCGGAGTCGTCGGACCGCACGACGTCGACGAGGCAGTAGACCGTGAAGGCGAGCACGAGCGCCGGGATGATGAGGGCTCTCACGGGTGCTCGTCCTCCTGCTCCGGGGGTGCGTGGTCCTGGCGACCATGGTCTCCCATGCCGGCGTCCGGCGTCGTCCGGGGTGCCGCGCCGGCGGCCGCGAGCAGCCGGACGGCAGCCGCGCGGTCCGGTTTGCCCACGCCCGCGACGGGCAGGGCGTCGACGAGGACGACGCGGTGCGGGGTGGCCGCGCGACCGACGCGGTCCCGCACGGCGGTGACGGCGCGGGGCATGACCTCGCGCGTCGCACCGTCGTCGTCGGGGACGAGCACGAGCCCGACGACCGTGCCCCACGAGTCGTCCGGCAGGCCGACCGCGAGGGCGTCGGTCACACCCGGGACCGTCCGGGCCGCCGCGGCGACCGCGTCGAGCGCGACGTTGGTGCCGCCGCACACGACGACGTCGTCGAGGCGTCCGAGCACCCGGAGGCGACCGCCCTCGACGACGGCACGGTCGGTGGTCCGGAAGCAGCGGGGACCGCCCGGGACCACGTCGTCGCCGAACCCGCCGCCGGCCGCGTCGGGGGCGCCGTGGTCGCCCCCGGGGGCCGCGGGGTCGCGGCGGTAGCCGCGGGCGACCACCGGGCCGCTCACGACGACCCGGCCGAGCGGCGGCTCCACGTCGACCCGCACCCCCGGCAGGGCCGTGCCGTCGTACACGCAGCCCCCGCACGTCTCCGTCATGCCGTAGGTCTCGACGACGCCGACCCCGAGGGCCTCGGCCCGCTCGCGGGTGCCGGCGTCGAGCGCGGCACCGCCCACGAGGACCGCGTCGAAGGAGACGAGCGCCGCGCGCGCCTCGCGACCGGCGCGCCCGGGTGCGACGAGCAGGCGTCGCAGCTGCGTGGGCACGAGGGACGTGTAGCGGCGCTGGCGCCCGCCGAGGGTCTCGGCGGCGGCCGCGAACCGGGCGGGGTCGAAGCCGTCGGTGAGGTCGAGCGCGACCGGGGTGGTGCCGGCGACGAGGGACCGGACGAGCACCATGACGCCCGCGACCGTGTGTGCGGGCACCGCGAGCAGCCACCGGCCGGAGCCGCCGAGGTGGTCGTGCGTGGCCGCCGCGGACGCGAGCAGCGCCGACGCGGGCAGGAGCACGGCACGGGGGGCGCCCGTGGACCCCGTCGTGGTGACGAGGGCGGCGGTGGGGTCGCGGGGGTCGTCCTCGTCGGCCGCGAGCGGCTCGATGAGCCACGGGGGGACGGGCGCGGTCCCGGCCCGGGGGAGCACCGCGGGCCCTGCCCCGCACAGGGCGTCGCGCAGGGGGTCGAGGAGGGGACGGCCGTCCGCTCCCGTCACGGGGACGGTGAGGACCGCCCGGCCGCTCACGAGCGGGTCAGACCCGGGCGGTGGACAGCGGGCAGACGGCGCACGCGCTCGACCCGGCGTGGTCGCACGCGCCCGTGCACGCCGCTCCGTCCGGGTGCGCGGCCGCGTGGCTCGTGCCGTGGCTCGTCGCGTCGCCCGTGGCCTGCGCAGCGGCGCTGGCGGGCGAGACGTCGGCCGTCGACGTGCCGGGCACGACGGTCACGGCCTGGCCGGCGGCCGCGTCGGTGCCGTGGTCGTGGCCGCACGCGCACCCCTCGGCGCGGTGTGCCGTGACGAGGGTCCGGCCGAGGCCGAGGGCCGCGACCGACGCGTGGAGGGCCGCCGCGGCGAGCGGGCTGCCCGTGAGGAGCACGACGAGACCGAGCCCGAAACCGAGGACCGTCGCGAGCACGAAGGCCGTGCCGCGGGTGCCGGGTCGCGCCCGGACCGCCTGCAGGGCTCCCGTCGCGCCCGCGGTGAGCAGGACGGCGACGGTGACGGGGGAGCCCGCGGCCTCGAGCAGCCCGAGGAGGAAGCCGCGCAGGACGACCTCGGTGCCGACGGCCGTCGCGACCGTCGCCGTCAGCGCCCGCCGGTCGCCGGGGAGCGGTCCGCGACGCGCGGTCCACGCGACGGCGAGCCCGAGCAGGAGAACCGCCACGGCCGTGAGGAGCCAGCCGGGCACGGGTGGGGCGACCGCGATGGCGCTCCACCACAGGTCGACCCCGACGAGCCCCGCGGCGACGGTCGCGACGACGACGAGGCCGAGCTGGCCGAGGACGGTGAGGCGCTGTGCGCCGGCGACGGCGGCGTTCCGGGCGACCAGCGGACGCCGGTCGCGGACGAGCCGGGTCGCCATGGTCGCCTCCCACGCCGTCCACGCCACGACGGCGAGGGCGACCGCGACAGCGGCGAGCACGAGGTCCACGCACCCAGGGTAGGAACCTCCGCCCGTACCGGACGACACGGGAGGCATCGGGTGGATAACGGTTCGTCAGCGGTTCGGTAACGGTGGGTGCCGGCGCAGGGTCGGACCGGTGATCACGACGGGGCCGAGCGCTCCTCGAGCCAGCGGGGGAGCCACTCGGGGTACACGGTGTCCTCCGTCGAGGCGAGCTCCCGCGCGGTCCACCAGCGCCAGCCGAGCAGCGCCCGGGTCTCGACGTCGGTGTGGGCGCCGGGCTCGACGGCGACGTCCGCGGCGTCGAGGCGCGACACGTAGAACAGCTCGTGCTGGCGGTACTCGACGCCGTCGTACGTGAACTCCGCGGAGCGCTCGGCGACCGGGCCGTGCAGCTCGACGCCGGTGAGGCCCGTCTCCTCCCACAGCTCCCGCGCGGCGGCCTGCAGGTGGCTCTCGCCCGGGTCGAGGCCGCCGCCCGGGGTGAACCACCACGACCTCGTCGCCGGGCGGGCCGGGTCGCAGCCGTGGAGCAGGAGGAGGCGGCCGCGGCCGTCGAGCAGGAGGACGCGGGCGGAGCGGCGGTCGATCGGGGCCCCGGTCACGGCGCCGTCAGTAGTACCAGGGGAACGCCGACCAGTCGGGGGTCCGCTTGTCGAGGAACGCGTCGCGGCCCTCGACCGCCTCGTCCGTCATGTACGCCAGGCGGGTCGCCTCGCCGGCGAACACCTGCTGGCCCATGAGGCCGTCGTCGGTGAGGTTGAACGCGAACTTCAGCATGCGCTGCGCGGTGGGGGACTTGCCGTTGACCTCCGCGGCGACCTGCAGCGCGTCGCGCTCGAGGTCGGCGTGGTCGGCGACGACGTTGACCGCGCCCATCCGCTGCATGGTCTCGGCGTCGTAGGTGCGACCGAGGAAGAAGATCTCGCGGGCGTTCTTCTGCCCGACCATCTTCGCGAGGTACGCGCTGCCGTACCCGGCGTCGAAGCTGCCGACGTCGGCGTCGGTCTGCTTGAAGCGGGCGTGCTCGCGGCTGGCGACCGTGAGGTCGCACACGACGTGGAGGGAGTGCCCGCCGCCGGCGGCCCAGCCGCTCACGACGGCGACGACGACCTTCGGCATCGTCCGGATGAGCCGCTGGACCTCGAGGACGTGCAGTCGCCCGCCCTCGGCCCGGGTGCGCTTCTCGTCCACCGTGTCGGCGGTCTCGCCCTCGGCGTACTGGTAGCCGGTGCGGCCGCGGATCCGCTGGTCGCCGCCGGAGCAGAACGCCCAGCCGCCGTCCTTCGGGCTCGGGCCGTTGCCGGTGAGCAGGACGCAGCCGACGTCGGGCGTGCGGCGCGCGTGGTCGAGGACGGCGTACAGCTCGTCGACCGTGTGGGGCCGGAAGGCGTTGCGGACCTCGGGCCGGTCGAACGCGACCCGGACGGTGCCGCCGGCCGGGCCGTCGAGGACGCAGCGGTGGTACGTGACGTCGGTGAGACGCTCCCGGCCGAGCTCGGTCGGGTCCACCTCCCGCCAGGCCGACGGGTCGAACGTGTCGGAGACGTGGGGGAGCGCGGGCACGGCGCGAGCGTACGGGCGAGGATGACCGCCGTGCCGTCCGACGTCCCCGACCTGCCCCCGCCCGCGGACGTGCACGTCGTGGCGCTGCCGCTGCGCACGCGGTTCCGGGGGTTGACGGTCCGGGAGACGCTCCTCGTGCGGGGCCCGTCCGCGTGGGGGGAATTCGCCGCCTTCGCCGAGTACCCGGACGACGAGGCCGTGCGGTGGCTCGCAGCCTGCTACGAGGCGGCGTACGGGTCGTGGCCCGCCGCTCGTGTTCCCGCGGTGCCCGTCAACGCGACCGTCCCGGCCGTGCCCGCCGACGACGTCCCGTCGGTGCTCGCCCGCTTCCCCGGCTGCACGACCGCGAAGGTGAAGGTGGCGGAGCGGGGGCAGTCGCTCGCCGACGACCTCGCCCGGGTCGCCGCGGTGCGCGAGGCGCTCGGCCCCGGCGGCGCGATCCGCGTCGACGCGAACGCGGGCTGGGACGAGGCGCAGGCGGTGGACGCGCTGCGCGCCCTCGCCGGGGCTGGGCTCGAGTACGCCGAGCAGCCCGTCGCGGGCGTCGACGGTCTCGCGCGGCTGCGGGTGGCGCTCGCCCGGGCGGGGGTGGACGTGCCGGTCGCGGCCGACGAGGTCGTGCGTCGGGCCTCGGACCCGCTGGCCGTGGCGCGAGCGGGCGCCGCGGACGTCGTCGTCGTGAAGGCGGCCCCGCTCGGCGGGGTCGCGGCGCTGGTGGCGCTGGCGACCGAGCTGCGCGAGTCGTACGGGGTGCTCGTCACCGTGTCGTCGGCGCTGGAGTCGTCGGTCGGGCTCGCGGCGGGTGTCGCGGCAGCGGCCGTGCTCGACGCCGGGCGGGCCGAGGGACTGGCGACGGCCGCCCTGCTGGCCGGCGACGTGACCGCGTCGCCGCTCCTGCCGTCCGGCGGGCGCGTGCCCGTGCGCCGCGTGGCTCCGGACCCGGCGCTGCTCGGGCGCTGGGAGGCGCCGCCGGAGCGGCAGGCGTGGTGGCGGGAGCGGTTGACCCGGGTGCACGGGCTGCTCGCGGCGCGGGGAGGATCGGCGGCGTGAACCCGTCGACCGCCGCGGCCCGCGCGATCGTCCAGGGCCTCGTCGACGCCGGTGTCGAGCACGTCGTGCTGTGCCCGGGGTCGCGCTCGGCGCCGCTGGCGTACGCGCTCGCCGCCGCCGACGACGCCGGGCTGCTGCGCGTGCACGTGCGGATCGACGAGCGCTCCGCCGGGTTCACGGCGCTCGGCATCGGCAAGGCCGGCGGCATCGCCGCGGTCGTGACGACGTCCGGCACGGCCGTGGCGAACCTGCTGCCGGCGGTGTGGGAGGCGCACCACTCGCAGGTGGCGTTGCTCCTGCTCACCGCTGACCGGCCGCGCCGCCTACGCGGCACGTGGGCGAACCAGACGACGCCGCTCCAGGCGGCGGCGTTCGCCGAGGCCGCGCTCGAGGTGCTCGACGTCGAGGCCGCGGAGGGCGTGGACCTGCGTGCCGAGGTCGTCCGGCTCGTGCGGGTCGCGCGGGCCGACGACGGCGGTGCGGGTGGGCCGGTGCACGTGAACGCCGGGTTCGACGACCCGCTCGTGCCGGACGACCTCGCGTGGTCGCCCGGCGCAGCCGCCGTGGCGGACCCCCCCGCTGCCCGAGCGGTCGCACCGGTCGTCCTCGACGACGAGCCGACGCTCGTCGTCGCCGGGGACGGGGCAGGGCGGCTGGCGCCGCTGCTGGACGCCGAGGGGGCACCCTGGTGCGTCGAGGCGTCGGCGGGGCTCGGGTCCCGGCTCCCTGCCGTGCCGTCCGGTCGTCTGCTGGTCGACGTGGCGGGGCTGGGAGCGGACGTCCGTCGCGTCGTCGTCGTCGGGCGCCCGACCCTCACGCGACCGGTGAGCCGTCTGGTGCAGCGCGAGGACGTCGAGGTCGTACTCGTCGGGCGTGGGGCGCTCCCCGGCCCGGGTCGTGGCGTCCGGCGGGTCGAGGCGGCCTCCGTGCCGACGGACCTCCCCTGGCGCGACCGCTGGCGACGAGCCGGCGCGGCCGCACTCGGCGCCGTGCACGCCACCCTCGACCGCTCGTCCGCGTTCGCGGGTCTGCACGTCGCGCGGTGCGTCGCCTCGGCCCGCTCCGCCTGGGCGGGTGACGAGCCGGAGCTGTTCGTAGGCGCCAGCAGCATCGTGAGGGATCTCGACCTCGTCCTCGACCACGGGATCCGGCGGCCCCCGGTGCTGGCCTCCCGCGGTCTCGCCGGCATCGACGGGAGCCTGTCCACCGCCGGCGGCATCGCGCTCGGGGGCGGCGCGCCCGTCCGGGCGCTCGTCGGCGACCTCACGTTCCTCCACGACACCAACGGCCTGCTCGTCGGGCACACCGAGGAGCGCCCGCCCGTGCAGGTGGTCGTCGCCAACGACGACGGCGGCAGCATCTTCGGCCTGCTCGAGCACGGCGAGGAGCGGTTCGCCGGTGTCCACGAGCGCTTCTTCGCCACGCCGCACGGCGTCGACCTCGCCTCGCTGTGCCGGGCGCACGGCGTCCCGCACCGGCTCGTCACGACCGAGGCGGAGCTCGCCGACGCGCTGGGCAGCTGGGACGGCGGGGCGATGGAGGTCGTCGAGGCCCGGACCGACCGGTCCGGCTCCCGTGCCCTGCAGGCCGAGGTCGCGGCCGCGGCACGGGAAGCGGCGCTCGCCACGCTCCGGTAGGTCGCGCGGACGACGCCACGACGACACCCGCAACGCCGGTTCCGTGCACCGGCGACCCCGAACGGCCGTTCGTTGTGTCGTCGTGGCGCGGGTCACCCGCCGCCCGGACGGCACTCGCTGCGGCACAGGGGTTGTAGCGCCCGGATCGGCCGTTTCGCGTCCACAACCGCTGTGGCGCAGGGGTTGTGGCGCGGGAGCGGGCTTGTGGGCGGGCGGGGCGCGGTCAGGTGCGAGCGGGGCCCGTCGTGCCGCGGACGATGAGCTCGGGGGCGAAGAGGTACTCCGTCGTGGGGTGCTGGCCCGTCCGCAGCTGCTCGACGAGCGCCGTGATGGCGACCGCGGCCATGTCGCCGACCGGCTGGCGCAGCGACGTCAGCGGCGGGTCCATGAACGCGTTCACCGGGGAGTCGTCGAAGCCGATGACCGACACGTCGCCGGGGATGGAGAGGCCGAGCGCCCGGGCCGCCCGGATGACCCCGAGCGCCATGGGGTCGGACGCGCACACGATCCCCGTGGCGCCCGCCTCGATGAGCCGGCGACCCGTGGCCTGCCCGCCCTCGATCGTGAAGAGCGAGTGCTCGACGAGGCCGGTGATCTCCACGGGCGTGCCGCGGCGCGCCTCGACGAGGCGGGTCATCGCCTCGACCTTGCGCACGACGGGCGTGTAGCGCTCCGGCCCGACCGCGAGCCCGATCGTGCGGTGGCCGAGCGTCGCGAGGTGCTGGACGGCCATCTCGACGGCGTTGGCGTCGTCGACGGCGATGAAGGTGGCGTCGAGGTCCGGCACGAAGCCGTTGACGAGCACGAGCGGCACGCCGAGCCGGCGCAGGCGCAGGTAGCGGTCCGGGGGCGCCGTGGTGTCGGCGTGCATGCCGTTGACGACGACGAGCCCCGCCATCTGCCGGCCGAGCATGAGCTCGATCCACTCGTCCTCGCTCACGCCCGGCGTGAACTGGGAGCCGACGAGCGGGGTGTAGCCCTGCTGGACGAGCAGGGTCTGCATGCGCTGGACGAACGCCGGGAACACGGGGTTGTCGAGCTCGGGGACGATGAGCCCCACGACGTCGGTGTCGATACCGGTGCTGCGGCGGCTCGCGACGTACCCAGCGGCCTCCGCCGCCGCGAGGACACGCTGGCGGACCGCGTCGCTCACGCCGTTCTTGCCACGCAGGGCACGACTGACCGTCGCGGGGCTGACCCCCACCTCGGCGGCGATGACGTCCAGCGTGGTCACCTGCCGACTCTGGCACCCGCGCAAGTCCGCGCGCAAGGAGTTCGCTGTAGCCGCGTCAAGAATCGGTAAAGCCTTGCGAGAGTTCTGCGCAAGACTCTTCCGCTCTTGCGCTTGGTCTTGCTAGTGTCCGCGCCAGCCGCTCGAGCGTCGAGCGGGCCGACAGAACGGAGACACACCGATGCGACGACGCATCCCCATCGCAGCGATGGTTGCCGGCCTCGCGCTCGTGGCGACCGCGTGCGGCGACGGCGGCACCACCGACGAGGCCACCGCCGCGGCGCCGGAGCCCACCGACGAGGCCACCGCCGAGGCCAGCGAGCCGGCCGCCGAGCCGAGCGCCGAGGGCAGCGAGGCGCCGATCGAGCGCGCCGACGCCGACCTCGTCATCTGGACCGACGAGACCCGCGCCCCGATCGTGCAGGAGATCGGCGACGAGTTCGGCGCCGAGAACGACCTCACCGTGGCCGTCCAGCAGCTCGACTTCGGCGTCATCCGCGACCAGCTCATCCAGCGCGGTCCGGTCGGCGAGGGTCCGGACATCATCATCGGCGCCCACGACTGGCTGGGCCAGCTCGTGACGAACGGAGCCGTCGCGCCGCTCGAGCTCGGCGACGCCGAGGGCAACTTCCAGGAGGTCGCCGTCGAGGCGCTGTCCTACGAGGGCGTGACCTACGGCCTGCCCTACGCGGTCGAGAACGTCGCGCTCTTCCGGAACACGGCCCTCGCGCCCGAGGCGCCGGCCGACTTCCAGTCGATGCTCGACGAGGGCCAGGCGCTCGTCGACGCCGGTGACGCCGACCTCCCGCTCGCTCTCCAGGTGGGCGAGGCCGGCGACGTCTACCACTTCTACCCGATCCAGACCTCCTTCGGGTCGCAGATCTTCCGGCAGAACGAGGACGGCTCGTACAACCCCGACGACCTGCAGATCGACAACGAGGGCGGCATCGCCTTCGCCGAGCAGCTCGCCGAGTGGGGCGAGGCCGGCCTCATCAACCCGGACGTCACCTTCGACATCGCGTCCGAGGCCTTCGCCAGCGGCCGCGCCCCCTACGCCATCACCGGCCCGTGGAACGTCCCGACGTTCACCGACGGTGGCGTCGAGTTCGTCGTCGAGGCGATCCCGTCCGCCGGCGGGGAGCCGTCGCAGCCGTTCGTCGGCGTCCAGGGCTTCATGGTCTCCGCGTACGCGGAGAACCCGCTCGTGGCCAACGACTTCGTCCTCAACTACCTCGGGACCGAGGAGGTCGCGCAGGAGCTCTACGAGACCGGGCAGCGTCCGCCGGCTTTCCAGTCGGTGTTCGACGAGGTCTCGTCCGACCCGATCATCGCCGGCTTCGGTGAGTACGGCGCCACGGGCCAGCCGCTGCCCAACATCCCCGCGATGAACAGCGTGTGGGGCGACTACGGCAACGCCCAGCGCGACATCCTGCTCGGCAACGGCGAGCCCGCCACGCTCGTGCAGGACGCCGCAGAGCGGATCCGCGCCGCCATCGCCGGCGGCTGAGCCCTTCGCGCGACACGCACCACCACCGCACCACCGCTCACGCCCCGGGGGTCGGGATCCGTCCCGGCCCCCGGGTGCACCACCCCCACGCAGCAGGCGACGCACTCACCCCCGACGACGAAGCGGAGGCCCGGTGTCCGGCATCCTCACCACGACCCGGCCGCAGGGCGACCCGCCCGCGGCCCCACCACCGGGGGAACCCCCCGTCCCCGCGGGCAAGCCGCCGCGAGGTCCGGGGTTCCTCACGAGCCTGCTCCTCAAGACGCTCTTCATGGGCGTGCTCAACGCCCTCGGCGCCTTCGCCCTGTTCGTCTCCTTCGGGGCCGAGAACTGGGGCTTCTTCGCCTTCCTCCTCGTCTCGCTCGTCGTCGCCGACGTCATCTACTTCAGCAAGCGGCTCGTCCCGGCGAAGTACCTGTTCCCGGGCCTGTTCTTCCTCCTGATCTTCCAGATCTTCGTCGTCGCCTACACCGTCTTCATCAGCTTCACGAACTTCGGCGACGCCCACACGATCAACCAGAACCAGGCCCGCGAGCAGATCCTCGCCGTCTCGGAGCAGCGGGTCCCCGAGAGCCCCGCGTACGACCTCACGATCGTCGCCCGCGAGGGCCAGGCGGCCCCACCCGCCGGTGAGGACGCCGGAGCCGGCGACGCCGGGGCGGTCGACGCCCCCGAGGACCCGGCGGAGACGGCGCCGCAGGAGGAGCTCGCGTTCCTCCTCACGGGTCCCGACGGCGAGGTGAGCCTCGGCACCTCGGAGGGGCTGCAGGAGGTCGACGCCGACGCCGTGACGCTCGACGACGAGGGCGTCGCGACAGCGATCGAGGGCTGGGAGTCCCTGTCCCTGGGTGACCTCGCCGACCGCCAGCAGGCCGTCGTCGGTTTCCGGGTCCCCCTGGCCGACGAGGAGGACCCCGACGCAGGCAGCCTCCGCACGCAGGACGGCCGCATCGCCTACGAGTTCCGTCCCCAGCTGGAGTACGACGAGGAGGCGGACGCGCTCGTCGACACCCGGGACGGCACCGTCTACACCGCCGACCAGTCCGTCGGCTTCTACGTCGGCGAGGACGGCACCGAGCTCACACCAGGGTGGCGGGTGCCCGTCGGCGTCGACAACTACGTGCGCGTCTTCAACGACGACAGGCTCTCGGTCCTGCTCCTCGGCACCACGGTCTGGTCGTTCGCCTTCGCGGCGATCTCCGTGATCTCGACGTTCTTCCTCGGCGTCCTGCTCGCCATCGTCTTCGACAACCCGCGCATGCGCGGGCGCAAGCTCTACCGCTCCCTCATGATCCTCCCGTACGCGGCCCCCAGCTTCATGTCGATGCTGCTGTGGGCCGGCTTCCTCAACCCGAGCTTCGGGTTCGTCAACCAGATCCTGCTCGGCGGTGCCGACATCCCCTGGCTCACCGACCCGTGGCTCGCGCGCTTCAGCGTCCTCCTGGTGAACCTCTGGCTCGGCTTCCCCTACATGTTCCTCGTGTGCACGGGCGCCCTGCAGTCGATCCCCGGTGACGTCAAGGAAGCGGCCCGCGTCGACGGCGCGAGCGCGTTCCGGATCTTCCGGTCCATCACGCTGCCGCTGCTCATGGTGAGCGTCGCGCCGCTGCTCATCGCGAGCTTCGCCTTCAACTTCAACAACTTCACGCTCATCTACTTCGTCACGGGCGGCGGGCCGAACATCCCTGAGGCCTCCATCAGCCTCGGGGCCACCGACCTGCTCATCCACGTCGTCTACACGCTCGGGTTCGAGAGCGGCGGCGGCCAGCAGTGGGGCTTCGCCTGCGCGCTCAGCGTGCTGATCTTCTTCATCGTCGCCGGGATCTCCGCTGTCAGCTTCAGGCAGACCCGCGCGCTCGAGGACATCAACTGAGGAGCTGGGACACATGACCAAGTGGTTCACCGACACCGGCTGGCGACACCTCGTCGCCCTCGCGGTCCTCGTCTTCGCCCTGTTCCCGATCGTGTTCGTCATCAGCGCCTCCCTGAACCCCGCGGGGACGCTGACCGCGAGCAACCAGCTCTTCAGCCGGATCGGGACCGACAACTACGAGGCGCTCTTCAACACGCCCGTGTTCCCGTTCCCCCGCTGGTTCCTCAACACGATGTTCGTCGCCGTCGCGACCGCGGTCCTCCAGGTCTTCGTCGCCTGCCTCGCGGCGTACGCCTTCAGCCGCTTCCGGTTCGCGGGTCGTCGCATCGGGCTGCTCGGCCTCCTGCTCATCCAGATGTTCCCGCAGATCCTCGCGGCGATCGCGATCTTCCTGCTCGTCTTCGAGATCGGGAACCTGTTCCCCGCGATCGGCCTCGGCTCCACGCTCGGGCTCGTCTTCGTGTACATGGGCGGCGCGCTCGGCGTCTCGACGTTCCTCATCAAGGGCTTCTTCGACACGGTGCCGAAGGAGCTCGACGAGGCGATGAAGGTCGACGGCGCCAGCCACACGCGGATCTTCTTCACGATGATCCTGCCGCTGTCGGCGCCGGTCCTCGCCGTCGTCGTGCTGCTCGCGTTCATCACGACGCTCAACGAGTTCCTCGTGGCGAGCATCATCCTCACCGCACCGGAGGACCTCACCCTGGCGGTGGGCCTCTACGGGCTCGTCAGCAACTTCCTCAACGCCCAGTGGGGGTTCTTCGCCGCGGGCTCGCTCCTCGGCGCCATCCCCGCTGTCCTGCTGTTCCTCTGGCTGCAGAAGTACGTCGTGTCCGGCCTCACCGCCGGGGCGGGCAAGTGACCCGAGGGACCCGGCTGTGGGCCGAGCCGCACCACGACGGCTCGGCCCTGCACAGCCCGGAGGCGGCGGCCGCCACCCTCGGCGACGTCGTGCCCGTCCTGCTGCGCGTGCCGCACGCGGGACCCGGCGTGCAGGCGGTGCACGTGCGTCGCCTGCACGACGGCGAGCCCTTCTACACGGCGGCGGAGGTCGTCCGACGCGACGAGCACGACACGTGGTGGCAGGCCCGGCTGCCGCTGCGCAACCGGATGACGCACTACCGCTGGCTCCTCGACGACGGGCCGGACGGCTACCGGTGGGTCAACGCCGCCGGGACGTGGAGCCACGACGTCACCGACGCCGCCGACTTCGTCGTCAGCACGTACCGCCCCGCACCGGACTGGGCCGTGGACGGGGTCGTGTACCAGGTGTTCCCCGACCGGTTCGCCCGCTCCGGCGTCGACCACGGCCCACTGCCGGACTGGGCGGTGCCCGCCGAGTGGGGGGACCCCGTCGAGCACACCGGCCCCGAGACCCCGCTGCAGCTGTTCGGCGGCGACCTCGCCGGGGTCGAGCAGCACCTCGACCACCTGGCACGCCTCGGTGTCGACATCCTCTACCTCACCCCGTTCTTCCCGGCCGCGAGCAACCACCGCTACAACGCGTCGAGCTTCGACCGGGTCGACCCGCTGCTCGGCGGTGACGAGGCGCTCGCCTCCCTGGTCCGGGCCGCGCACCGGGCCGGTATCCGGGTGATGGGCGACCTCACGACCAACCACACCGGCGACACCCACGAGTGGTTCCTCGCCGCCCAGGCCGACCGCAGCTCGCCGGAGGCGTCCTTCTACTACTTCTTCGACGAGGGTCCCCAGCCGCAGCACGGTCCCCGGGGCGAGGTGGCGGCCGCCGACGGCCCGGACTACGAGGCGTGGTTCGCCATCCCGAGCCTGCCCAAGCTCGACCACGCCTCGCCGGAGCTCCGCCGCCGCATGGTGGAGGGACCCGGCAGCGTCGTGGCGCGCTGGCTCGAGGGACCGGACGGGCTCGACGGCTGGCGCATCGACGTCGCGAACATGACAGGACGGCGCGCCGACGACGACCACAACCACGAGGTGGCGCGGGCGGTCCGGCGGACCATGGACGAGACGAAGCCGGACAGCTTCCTGCTCGCCGAGCACTTCCACGACACCTCCGACGACGTCACCACCGGGGCCGGCGGCTGGGACGCCGTCATGAACTACGCCGCCTTCACCCGGCCGGTGTGGGAGTGGCTCGCCGAGCCCGGCTGCCGGATCGGGTTCCTCGGCCTCCCGGTCGAGGTCCCCCGCAAGCGCACCGAGGACGTCGTGGCGGCGATGCGCCAGTTCGCCGCCGCCGTGCCGTGGCACCAGGCGCTGCAGAACGTCAACAACATCGGCTCGCACGACACGCCCCGCGCCCGCACGGTGTTCGGCTCCGACGAGGCCCTGCTGGTCGGAGCCGCCCTGCTCGTCGGCTACCCCGGCATCCCCATGGTCTTCGCCGGTGACGAGCTGGGGCTGGAGGCGGAGGACGGCGAGCACGCGCGCACCCCGATGCCGTGGGACGACGACGACCGCTTCGCCGGGGCGGTGCTCGAGGCCTACGCCGGGCTGCTGGGACTGCGCCGGCGGTCCACGGCGCTGCGCCGCGGTGGCATGCGCTGGCTCTGCGCGGGGGAGGACGACATGGCGTGGCTGCGCGAGGCACCCGGCGAGCGGGTCGCCGTCGTCGTCGCCCGCGCCGCGAGCACCGTCGACCTGCCGGTGTCGCTGCTGGGCGAGCCGACGCTGCTGTGGCGCAGTCCCGGTGCGACGGTCGAGGCGGGCGCGACCGTCGTCCAGGTGCAGCTGCCCGGTCCGGGGGCCGTGGTCCTCCGCTGCGGCTGACGCCCTGCCCGCGCCGACGTGCGCGTCACCCGTCTGCCGTCTGGAGGGGAGGGCCGAGCCGGTCGAGTACCAGGAGGCCCGCAGCTCCGACGAATGGTCCGCCATGTCTCCTTCGCCCCCAGGACTCCTCGGACTCCTTCGACTCCTGGGCTCTCGATCGCGTGGTAGTGCCCCGATCGCCCTCGCTGTCCTCCTGACCGCGGTGACGGTCTCGGGCGACGTCCCCGGGAACGCCGCGTCGGGTGCCGCTGCGTCCACCCGCCCGTCGGCGGCGGCCGCGGAGACCGCCTGGTCCGCTGCGCGCAAGGCCGCTCGCACCGACATGTGGCGACCGGCCTCGACGGGCCGCTCGCGGTCCCGGGGACCGCTGGTCGCCGCCACGACGACCTCGACGGAGACCGCGGCGCCGACGACGAGCCCGACGACGAGCCCGACGACGAGCCTGACGACGAGCCCGACGACGAGCCCGACGACGAGCCTGACGACGAGCCTGACGACGAGCCTGACGACGAGCCCGACGACGAGCCCGACGACGAGCCTGACGACCAGCCTGACGACGAGCCCGACGACGAGCCCGACCGCACCGTCGACTGCGCTGTCGTACGGGTTCGAGCTGGGGACGGACGGATGGCGCGGCGAGAACTCCACCACGAGCCACAGCACCCTCGCCGCGGCGGTGGGAACGGGCTCGCTGCGGGTCACCCGCACCTTCCCGGGTGGCTGGGGAGCGCTGCGGGCCGGGGACGGGCGCAGCGCCCTGCGAGACATCCGCAACCAGGGCACGAGGCTCGAGGCCAGGGTCCTCGTGCCCGCCGGAACCTCTGGCTCGTGGCGGGCGCGACTCGAGGCCCAGGACTCCGGGTGGTCCTATGTCGCCGGCCCCACCTCGACGCTGGTGCCCGGTACATGGACGACCGTCTCATTCACCGTCCCGGACGTCGTCGCAGGCGGGATGAGGGCCGTCGGCGTGCAGGTGGAGTCCGACCAGGCGTCCGGCACCGTCCACGTCCACGTCGACGACGTCCGGCTGTCGACGGCTGCGGCGGACCCAGCGCCCACAGGGCGACCTGCTGCTCCCCGCGGGCTGAGAGCGAGCGGGAACACGATCGTCGACGAGTCGGGCCGGACCGTCCGCCTGCTGGGCGTCAACCAGTCGGGTACCGAGTACGCGTGCGCTCAGGGCTGGGGCTTCTTCGACGGGCCGGACGCCGAGCGGGCGAGCAGCGTCCCGCTGATGGGTGCCCGCTCCTGGGGGGCGACCGCGGTCCGGGTCCCCCTCAACGAGCACTGCTGGCTCGACGTCGACTCCGGCATACCGGCGCACCGGCGTGGCAGCGAGTACCGGGAGGCGATCACCCGGCAGGTGGCCGCGATCAACGCGCTCGGCATGGTCGCCGTCCTCGACCTGCACTGGCACGCCCCCGGCACCCGCCGGACGGACAACAACCCGATGACGAACCGCGAGCACTCGCCCCGCTTCTGGGCGTCGGTGGCGGCCCACTTCCGCGACAACCCTTCCGTCGTCTTCGAGCTCGTCAACGAGCCCCATCCCGACGGTGGCAGCACCAGCGCCGAGGCGTGGCGCTGCTGGCGCGACGGCGGCTGGTGCCCCCGGACCGTGGACCACGCGACCGGCGCCCCGTACGAGGTCGCCGGGGTGCAGGAACTGCTCGACGCCGTCCGCTCGACCGGCGCCCGACAGCTCGTGCTGGTCGGCGGGGTGCAGTGGAGCAACCGGCTCGACGGCTGGCTCGCCCACCGCCCGCACGACCCCATCGGGAACCTCGGGGTGGCGTGGCACGCCTACGACTTCAACGCCTGCCGCACCGCCGAGTGCTTCCTGGCGGAGGTGGCGCCCGTCGCGGCACAGCACCCGCTCGTCGCGACGGAGATCGGCCCGGACCAGCTGTGTGTCGGGTGCGCGCCGTCGTCCACCGGCTTCTCCGAGCGGCTGCTCGACCTGCTCGACGGGGAAGGCGCCGGGTACACCGCCTGGACCTGGAACCTGTGGCCAGGTGACGCCCACGTCCTCGTGCAGGACTGGGCCGGGACGCGGCCGACGCCGTGGGGCGACCAGGTGCGGGCGAGGCTGCAAACGGCCGCAACAGCGGGTGGGGCCGGCCCGAGAGCACACGTGTCGCCCTCAGGAGTTTGACCCCCACGCGGGCGGGTACAGCAAGCCCCAGCGCCGAGTTCGCCAACCTGGGGCGGGTTCCGTCAGGGTGGTGCAACGGCCGGTGCGTCACGTCCAGCTGTCCGCCCAAGGTCTGTCCCTCGACGTCGAGATCACGGCTGCTGATCCCCCCGCCGGAGCGACCCCTTGATCGTCTCGTTGCTGCTCGTCCTCGTCGCGCTCGCCCTCACCGCCGTCGCCGTCACCACCCTGTGGTGGCAGATGCACGCGTGGCTCCTGCCGGACCACGACGACCGCGCCCGCTACCCGGGCGCCGACGACACCGTCCTCGACCTCAATCAGGACCCGCCCCACCGCCGGCCGGTGGTACGCCGCTCCTTCTCGCTGATCATGCCGTGCCGGGAGGAGGAGGAGCCTGTCATGCGGGCCACCCTCGACGCGCTCCTCGCGCAGTCGCACCCGCATGTCGAGGTCATCATCTCCGTCGGCCACGACGACGTCCCGACCGTCGAGACCGCGCACCGGTTCGCCGCGCGGGACGCGCGGGTCCGCGTCTCGGTCAACCACGACCCCGTCGGCACGAAGAACAAGCCGAAGCAGCTGAACGACGCCCTCCTCATGTGCCGCAACGAGGTCGTGGGCGTCTTCGACGCGGAGTCGCTCGCCGCCCCGGACCTGCTCGTCAACGTCGACCGCGTGTTCTCCGAGCGCGACGCCGACGTCGTGCAGGGAGCGGTCCACCTCATGAACTACCAGGACTCGTGGTTCAGCCTCCGTAACTGCATGGAGTACCGGATCTGGTTCCGCAGTCGGCTGCACGGGCACGCGCTGTCCGGGTTCATCCCCCTCGGCGGCAACACCGTCTTCGTCCGCCGCGACCTGCTGCTGGAGGTCGGCGGCTGGGACGGCTCCTGCCTCGCCGAGGACTGCGACCTCGGCGTGCGCCTGTCCACGCGCGGGCGACGCATCGAGGTCGCCTACGACCCGTCGCTCGTCACGCGTGAGGAGACCCCGGAACGCATCCCCCAGCTCGTCAAGCAGCGGACGCGCTGGGCGCTCGGCTTCATGCAGGTGCTGTCGAAGGGCGACTGGAAGCGACTCCCGACGCGCTCGCGTCGCGTGCACGCGTGGTGGACCCTCGTACAGCAGCACGCCGTCGCATTCGCCGGTCTCGTGCTGCCCGTCGCCGTCCTCACGGCGTTCCTCGCCGAGGTGCCGCCGCTCGTCGTGCTCGTCACCCTGCTGCCGCTCGTGCCGACCCTCGCGATGCTCGCCTTCGAGGTGCTCATCCTCCGGGAGTGGGACGAGGAGATGCAGCTGGGCGTGCGCTTCCGCGACTACGTGCGGCTCGTGGTGTCGATGCCCTTCTACCAGGTGCTGCTCGCCGTGGCGGTGGTCCGCGCGCTCGTCAAGTACGTGACGGGCGACTTCGCGTGGGAGAAGACAGCCCACGTGGGGTCCCACCTGACGGGGGCCGCGTCCGGCGACGCCGTGCCTGCACGTGATCGAGTGGAGGTGGCCGCGTGAGCGCACCCACCCTCGAGCGCGGCACCGCACCCGCGCCGCTGCCGGCGATCGACCCGTTCCCGCGACACGGACGCGCGCCGGCACCACCGTCCGGCCCCCCGCACCCGCCGCGCCACGCCCGTGCGCGCCGGCGCCCGACCTCTTCGACCGCCGGTCCGCTCGTCACGCGGCTGACCGTCGTCCTGTCGCTCGTCGTGATCGGGGCGGCGCATGCGACCAACCTCGTCGGCTGGCCGCGCTTCGTCGACGACGAGGGCACGTACTTCTCGCAGGCCTGGGCCGTGCAGGAGCTCGGCACCCTCGCGCCGTACACCTACTGGTACGACCACCCGCCCGTCGGCTGGCTGCAGCTGGCCGGGCTGACGTGGCTGCCCGACCTGATCCTCGACGACGGTCCCGCCCTGCTCGCCGGCCGGGCCGTCATGGTGGGCTACGTCGTCGTCTCGGCGCTGCTGCTCCTCCTGCTCGCCCGCCGGGTGGGCATGTCCCGCGGATGGGCCCTCGCCACCGTGCTGGTGTGGGCCCTCAACCCGCTCACGCTGTTCTGGGGGCGCCAGGTCCTGCTCGACAACGTCGCGATGCCGTGGCTGCTCGGGGCCTTCGTCCTCGCCCTCAACCGTCGCCGCCATCTCGGGCTCCACATGCTCGCGGGCCTCGCCTTCGGCATCGCCGTCCTCACGAAGGAGACCGTGCTCGTGCTCGCGCCGGCGCTCCTCGTCGCGGTGTGGCAGGCCACCTACCCGCGCACGCGGCGCTTCGCCGTCGTGGGGCTCGGCGTGGTGACCGCGCTCACCGGCGCCCTCTACCTCACGTACGCCGCCATTCGCAGCGAGCTGCTCCCCAGCGACGAGCGGGTCTCCGTGTGGGCGGCTGTGCAGTTCCAGCTGTCCTCGCGCGAGGGGTCCGGCTCCGTCCTCGACCCCTCCGGTGCCGACGGCGGGGCCCACGGCACCGTCCTCGGCTGGCTCGACCAGGACCCGTACCTCCTGCTCCTCGGCATCGGTCTCTCGTTGCCCGCGCTGCTCCTGCGCCGGTTGCGCCCGGCAGCGCTCGCGGTCGTGATCGCGACGCTCGTCGCGCTCCGGCCCGGCGGCTACCTACCGGCGATGTACGTCATCGCGATGTTGCCGTTCTGCGCGCTCGTGCTCGTCGGTGTCGTCGACGAGCTGTGGCAGCGCATGCGGGCCGGTCGGCACGGTGTGTCCCTCGTGCCGTCGTACCTCCTCGTCGTCGTGGTCGCGCTCATGGCGTGGCAGCCCGTGCAGGACGCCCGCGAGCGCTACCGCTTCGCCTACGCCGCGGACCAGAACGCCGTCCACGCCCGCGCCCTCGAGGTCGTCGAGGCCGAGGTGCCCGACGACGCCGTCCTCGTCGTGGACAACACCTACTGGAACGACCTCGTCGCGGCGGGCAGGGACCGCGAGGACGTCGTGTGGTTCTACAAGGTCGACTCCGACCCGGCCGTCGCCGAGGAGGTCGTGCCGAGCTACGAGAGCATCGACTACCTGCTGTGGACCCGGGACTCCATGAGCGACATGGCCCCGGTCGTCCGCGAGGCCTACGACAACAGCGAGGTCGTGTGGTCCGGCGGCGTGGGGGTGCGCCGCGTCGAGCTCCGCGACGTCCTCACGCAGGCGGAGATCGAGGAGCGCGAGGCCCGTGCGGCCTCGCGGCAGCGCCAGGAACTCGCGCTCGAGCGCCGCGCCCTCGAGCTGCGCCTCGCGGCGCCGAGCCCCTACGAGGGCCTGACGAACGGGCAGGTCGACGCCATCCGCTCGGAGGCGGCGGACGCCACCCCCGCCGAGCTGGCCGACCGCTACGGCACCACGACCGACGTCGTCACCGACGTCCTCGCCGAGACCCCCGAGGAGACCTCGTGAGCCCCACCGCCCCCGACACGACAGTCGTCGTGCCCACCTTCAACGAGGGCGGCAACGTCGAGATCCTCGTCCGCCGGCTGTCCACCGCCCTCGAGCGGCCCGAGACCGCGGAGGTCCTCTTCGTCGACGACTCCACCGACGACACCCCCGACCGCGTCCGCGAGGTGGCGCGGCAGGGACACCCCGTCCGGGTGCGCCTGCTGCACCGGGCGCCGGGCGAGCGGGTCGGAGGGCTCGCAGGTGCAGTGACCGCCGGGATCCGTGACAGCCGCGCGTCGTTCGTCGTCGTCATGGACGGCGACCTCCAGCACCCGCCGGAGCTCGTCCCCGCCCTTCGTCATGCGGCAGAGGACGCCGATGTCGTCGTCGCGAGCCGGTACACCGGTGACGGCGACGCCGGTGGTCTGGCCGGCTCCTGGCGGCGGTCGGTGTCCGGGGTGAGCACGATGCTGGCTCGTGCGTGCTTCCCGAAGCGCATCGGGCGGCTGTGCACCGACCCGATGACGGGCTTCTTCTGCCTGCGCCGCGCGGCCGTCGACACCGACCGGCTGCGGCCTCGCGGGTTCAAGATCCTGCTCGAGGTGCTCGCCCGCCACGACCTGCGGGTCCTGGAGCTGCCGTTCGCGTTCGGTGTCCGCCATGACGGGGAGAGCAAGGCGTCGTGGCGCAACGGTCTGCATTTCCTCCATCAGCTCGTCAGCCTCCGGATGGGGCGCATGAGCCGCTTCGCGGTGGTGGGGGCGCTCGGTGCCCTCGTCAACCTCGCCGTCATGTGGGCCCTCGTGGCGGTCGCGACGCCGTACGTGGCGGCGGCCGTGGTGGCGGCGGAGGTGAGCATCCTCCACAACTTCCTGCTGTCGGAGCGCTTCGTGTTCCACGACCTGCGCGACGGCGTCCACCCGTGGTGGTCCCGGGCGCTGCAGTTCTTCGCGTTCAACAACATCGAGACCGCCCTGCGGCTGCCGGCGCTCGTGGCGCTCGTGTCCCTCACCGGGCTGCACCCCGTCGCCGCGCAGGCCGTCACGATCGCCGTCGCCTTCGTCGTCCGGTTCCTCTTCGTGTCCCGGGTCGTGTATCGCGGTCGGCCGCCGCGCACGGTGCCCGTCGCGCCGGACGCGGTCGTGGTCGCGTCCGAGGGCCAACCGGTCGGTGCCCGTCGCGGTGCCTGAGGCCGGCACCGCGCCGGTCCTGACCCGCCGCTCCCTCCTGCGGGGTGCGGCGGGCGTCGCCGTCGTCCCGCTCCTCGTTGTGGCAGCCGCGTGCGCCGGGCGTACCCCCGGCCGGGTGGGGGTCAACGTCGCGGGTGCGGAGTTCGAGGTCGGGGGCGCCTTCGACCCCGTGAGCACCGCCGAGCTGCTCGCCCAGCGCGGCTACGAACTCGTCAGGCTGCCGTTCCTTTGGGAGTCGGTCCAGCCCCACCTCGGCCGTTCGCTCGAGCCCGCCTACCTCGCCGAGCTGCGGACGGTCGTCGGGCACTGCACGGAGCGGGGCATGGCGTGCGTCCTCGACGTCCACGGCTTCGGTCGCTTCCGCGGGGAGCCGGTCGGCAGCCCGGCCGTGCCGGTCGAGGCCTTCGCCGACCTGTGGGGCCGGCTGGCCGGAGCCCTCGTCGGCGACGACCGGGTCGAGCTCGGCCTGATGAACGAGCCGCACGACATGCCGGGCGGTGCGCGCGGCTGGGAGACCGCCGCCCAGGCGGCGGTCGACGCCGTGCGCGGAGCCGGGTCCCGTGCGTGGGTGTGGGTGTCCGGGGAGCGGTGGTCGTCAGCGGCGTCGTGGGCCGTCACGCACCCGCGGTGGTTTGTGGAAGACCCGCTGGGCCGTAGCGGGGCGGAGGCGCACTACTACTTCGATGCGAGCAACGAGCACCGGGGCACGTACCCGGCACCGTTCGCCGTCGACGACGCCCGCGCACGACGCGACGGCTGGGAGTCGCTTGCCGCGAAGGTGGCGACCGAGCTCGACGGCTTCCTCCGATGGTGCGACGAGCAGGGGGTGCGCGGGCTCCTCGGCGAGGTCGGCTGGCCGTCCGGTGAGCCCGCGGCAGCGCACCCCGAAGACTGGCGCCGCTGGAACCGGCTGGGCGCGCAGGCGTACGAGCGCCTCATCGGCGGGGGCGTCGACGTCGCCTGCTGGGCCACCGGCGAGCGCTGGGGCGACGGCTACCCCTTGTCGGTGTACACGGGGACTCCGCTGCGTCACGCGACCAGCATCGCCCGGGTCGTGGAGCCGGCGCGGCACTGAGGCGTCCGCGCCGGCTCCCCGTGGCAATGCGGCCTCAGCCGGCCGCAGCGAGGGCCGCGGCGAGCTCATCCTCCAGGTCGAGGTGGGCGACGGGGTCCGCGACCCCCGCGACCTCCGCCTCCAGCTCGCGGACGAGCGGGATGACGCGCCGCCCGAAGGCCTCCACCTCCTCCCGGACGTGGAGGAAGCCGAGCAGGAGCAGGTCGACGCCGACGAGGCGGTAGGCGAGCACGCGACGGGCCACCTGCTCGGGCGTGCCGACGAGCCCGGTGCGGAAGCCGTCATTGTACTGGACGAGGTCCCGGAACGTGCTGTCCGACCACATGCCCGTCCCGTCCGACGTCGACCGGCCCGCCTGCCGGACCGCCTCGCCGAAGCCCTCGACCTTCTCGACGTCGGCGTGGGCGACGATGTCCTCGACGACCTGCCGGGCCTCCGCCTCCGTGTCGCGGACCACGGCGAACCCGTTGACGCCGAATCGCACGCGGCGCCCGTTCGCGGCCGCGTAGCCGCCGACCTGCGCGACCTGCTCCGCGACGCCCTCGGGGCTGTTGCCGTTCATGAAGTACCAGTCGCTCACCCGCCCGGCCATGTGCCGGGCGTCGGTGGAGTTGCCGCCCTGGAAGATCTCCGGGAGGACGTCCGGCTGGGGGCGGAAGGTGAGGTCGCGGGTGCGGAAGAAGTCGCCCCGGTACGTGAAGCCGTCGGTGGTCCACGCCCCGCGCAGTACCTCGATGAACTCCTCGGACTGCCGGTAGCGCTCCCCGTGCTCCAGCCACGTCGCGCCCAACGACACCGCCTCGCCCTTGAACCAGCCGGACACGACGTTGAGGGCGAGCCTGCCGCCCGTGAGGGCCTGGGCGGTGGCGGCCCACTTCGCGAGGACGGTCGGTTGCCAGAAGTAGGGGTGGACGGCGGCGATGACCTTGAGGCGCTGGGTCGCGAGCAGCAGGGCGAGGGAGAACGACGTCGACTCGTGCTGCTCGTCCGCGCCGTAGCTCGCGCCGTAGCGGACCTGCGTGAGGGCGTAGTCGAAGCCTGCGGCCTCGGCGGCCCGCGCGGTGTCGACGTTGTACTCGGGGCTGTGCGACGTCCGTTGGGGCAGGGTCGAGACGACGAGGCCGCCGGAGACGTTGGGCACCCAGTAGGCGAAGCGGAGCGGAGTGCTCGTGCCGGCGAAGCGCAGGGGGTCGGCGAAGCGGACGGGCTCGGTCATGCGACGGCTCCTTCGAGAGCGGCGGGACGCGTGTAGGTGCGGGAGTGGTGGACGAGCGGCTCGACGCCCGGGGAGTCGGCTCCCGTGACGCGGTGGACCTCGCCGAGGGCGAGGAGGGAGTCCCCTGCCTCGACGAACCGCAGGACGGCGCCGGCGACGCGGGTGACGACCCCGTCGAGGTGCGGCAGGTCGTCGTCGCCCCAGCGCCACGCGGTCGCGGGCCCGAAGCGGAGGGCGGCGTCGGCGGCGAAGCGTCGGGCGAGCTCGGCCTGGTCGGCGGCGAGCAGGTGGACGGCGTAGCGGCCGCTCTGCACGAGGGCGTGCAGGCTCGAGGACGACCTCGAGACGTTGAACGACAGCAGCGGCGGGACGAGGGAGACGGAGGTGACGGACACGGCGGTGAACCCGACGGGCCGGCCTGCGTGCGCGGTCGTGACGACCCAGACGCTCGAGGCGTCGGATCGGAACGCGCGGCGCAGGTCCACGGCGGGTCCACCCCAGGTGGGGGTGGTCATGGTGGCTCCTGTGGGCGGTGCGGGAAGGGTGGTCGGGCGGCTCAGGAGGTCCGGCGCCGACAGGCGCTGGACCCGGTCCTGTGCAGGTCGACCACACGGCGGCGCACCAGCCGCGGCGCGCGGGTCGGGTCAGGAGCAGGACGGACGTTCACGGTGATGGCCTCCATCGGCCTGGCGGGAGCACCCTCACCCGTCACCGGGGGGTTGCTGCGGCGTCGACGAGCCAGGTCTCTCGGCCGCTCTGGATGGACGAGGACGACTGTGGCGGCCGTCGCCCCCTCGTGTCCACCTCCCGCAGCGGACGTCTCACGCCTCGGACGTGCTCACGCTGCGTGACGAGGGCCGTCACCCGGTCGGCCCCGCATCGCGACCCGCCCGCTGCCGATCACCAGGACGTGCGCTCGACCGTCCTCTTCCTCGTCGCCTTCACCGCTGCGGCGGTCCTCGGGCGACTGACGGCCACGACGGCAGCGTCGGCGCTGTCAGGACTGTCGCTCGTGTGGCCGGCGGCGGGCGTCGCCGTGCTCTGGGCCACCCAGGTGAGGCGTCCCCGGCAGGCGCTGGCCGCAGCGGGGCTGATGGCGGCGTCGGTCACCGTCGTCAACGTCCTCACCGGCATCCCCGCCTCGCAGGCCCCGGCCTTCGCGGCCTCCAACCTGGTCCACGCCGCCGTCGGCGCCGGCGTGCTGTGCCTGTTGCGCGCCGGACCGCGTCCGATGACGTCCGTCCGGGGCGCCTCGCTCGTGCTCGTCGGCTCCTTCGCGGCCGCCGCGGCCGGCGCCGCCGTCCTCTTCGTCGCCACTCCCGTGTACGTCGACGGGCCGCTCGCCGCCTTCCTCGTCCTCGTTCGCAACCTCGTGAGCACGGCGCTCGTGCTGTCCGTCGCGTGGACCTGGCCGCCCAAGGCGTCGGAGGTCGTCGCGGCCCGGAGGGCGGAGGCGGCGGTCCTGCTGGCCGCGACCGTCGCCGGCTACTGGCTCGTGTTCCTCGTCGCGGACGGGCTCAACATCGCGTACGCCACCATCCCGCTCACCCTGTGGGCGGCTATGCGGCTCGGCCGCTTCCTCACGTCGGCCCACCTCGTCCTCACGTGGTCGGCGACCGTGACGTTGACGGTCCTCGGCCACGGCCCCTTCGCCGGGGCGGGCTCGCCCACGACACGGGTCCTGCTCGCCCAGGGGTTCCTCGCGGTCCTCGCCCTCGTCGCGATGAGCGTCGCCATCAGCCGGCACGAGCGCGAGGAGCTGCTCGAGGCGGTCCGCGTGAGCGAGGCGCGCGCCCGCCGCAGCGTCGACACCGCCTTCGCCGGCCACGTGTCTCTCCGGCTGCGTCCGGACGGGACGACGACCGAGGTGCGGACCGCCAACCCGGCGACCGCGACCCTGTTGCGACGTGCCGCCGGCGAGGTCGTCGGCTCCGACTGGCTGGCGCTCGTCCACTCCGACGACGTCCGCGAGGTCCGTGCCGGGCTCGTCGCGGTCGCGAGCGGGCGGGCCGCGTCCTGGGAGGGCGACGCGCGGGTCCTCCTGCCGGACGGCACGGCCCGGTGGCTCCACGTCCTCGTCGGCGCGGACCTCGTCGGTCGCGACGGAGACGCCGTCCGGGGCGCCCGGCTCACGGTGCAGATGGTCGACGCGACGGACCGCAAGGACGCCGAGCAGCGGCTCACCCGGCTCGCGCTGCACGACGAGCTCACCGGGCTGCCGAACCGGACGCTGCTGCTCGACCGGCTCGCGCAGGGACTCGCCGGGGCGCGCCGGGACGGCAGCTCCGTCGGCGTCCTCTTCGTCGACCTCGACCGCTTCAAGGCCGTCAACGACACCTTCGGGCACCAGACCGGCGACGAGCTCCTCGTGCTCGTCGCCCGGCGGCTCTGCGAGGCGGTGCGTCCCGCCGACACCGTGGCGCGCCTGGGTGGCGACGAGTTCGTCGTGTGCTGCCCGGGGCTCGCGGGACCGGCCGACGCGGACGCCTTCGCCGCGCGCCTCATGGAGCGGATGGCCGAGCCCCTCGTCGTCGGCAGGACCGCCCTCGACGTGGGCGTCAGCGGTGGGCTCACGCTGTCGGAGCCCGACGACGACCCGCAGCGGCTCCTCGAGCGGGCGGACGCCGCCATGTACCGGGCGAAGCGCGCCGGGCGCGGCCGCATCACCCGCGAGGGGAGCGTCGTCCCGGCGCCACGCTGACCCGCGGCGTCCGGCTCCCGGACGTCGCGGCCCGCGGGGCCGAGACCCGGCTCAGCCGCCGAGGGCGTCGCGCATCGGCACGAGCTTCGCCGTCGACTCCGCGAGCTCCGCGGCGGGGTCGGAGCCGTCGACGATCCCGCAGCCCGCGAACAGCCGGACCTCGGTCGCGTCGTCGCCCAGCTGTCCGCACCGCAGCGCGATGCCCCATTCGCCGTCACCGTCGGCGTCGAGCCAGCCGACCGGTCCGGCGTAGCGGCCCCGGTCCATGCCCTCGAGGTCGGCGATGAGTCCCGCCGCGGCCCCCGTCGGGGTGCCGCACACCGCTGCCGACGGGTGGAGCGCAGCCGCGAGCCGCAGGCTCGACACCCCGTCGCGGAGCACGCCCGTCACGTCGGTCGCGAGGTGCATGACGTTGGCGAGGTGGAGGACGAACGGGGACTCCGGCACGTTCGTCCCCGCGCAGAACGGCTCGAGCGCCTCCACGACGGAGCGGACGGCGTACTCGTGCTCGCCGAGGTCCTTGCTCGAACGGGCGAGCGACGCCGCCAGAGCGAGGTCGTGCTCGTCGTCGCCGGTGCGGCGGATGGTGCCCGCGAGCACACGGGAGGCGACGAGGCGGACATGGGTCCGCACGAGCATCTCCGGCGTCGCGCCCACGAGGCCGTCGACGTGGAAGGTCCACGTCGCCGGGTACGCGGCGGCGAGCCGCTGCAGGACCGAGCGGACGTCGAGCGGGGCCGAGGCCCGGGCCAGCAGGTCGCGGGCGAGGACGACCTTGTCGACGTCACCGCGGCCGATGCGGGCGACGGCGGCCGCGACGAGCAGCTCCCACTCGGTGCTCGTCACGGACCCGTCGGCGAACGTGACGTCCCGTGGTGGCTCCGGCCGCCCGTGGGGGGCGGGGGCCTCCACCGGTCCCGGCAGCTCGGCGGCCGCCCGGGCCCCCGGCGCCTGGACCGTCGTGCGGGTGAGCCACCAGCGGCCGTCGCGGTGGCCGACGACGGTCTCCGGGACCTCCAGCACGCTCTCGCTGGCCGAGGCGTCGGCGAAGGCGAAGGAGCCGAACGCGACCGGTCCGGTGCCCCGCAGCCGGACCTCGTCGCGCACCACGGACCCGCCGAGCAGCTCCCGCCACCGGCGTTCGGCGTCGGCGAACCGGTCGGGTCCGCTCGTGCGGATCCGGGCGGCCCGGCCCCACCCCACGAGGCCCTCACCGCGCCGCACCCAGGCGAGCGGCTCGGCGTCGCCGGGGGGGAGCAGGTCGAGCAGCGGTCCCGGGTCGTCGAGCCCGACGGTGCGGGAGACGAGCCGGCCGGCCGGCCGCGGCGTGGTCGCCGGGCGCTCCGCGGGCTGCGCGGGGGAGGACAGGGGGGTCGACATGGCAGCACCAGGGTAGGTCGGCCGCCGGGCGCTCCGCCCACCGCGGCCACCTACCCTGGCGCTGTGACCTCCGGCACGAGGGCCGACCTCGACAAGCGGCCCGTCGACGTCTCCACGATGTTCGACGGCGTCGCCGAGCGCTACGACCTCATGAACACCGTCCTCGCCCTCGGGTCCGACCGGCGGTGGCGCCGACTCGTGACGCGGCTGCTCGACCTGCAGCGCGGGGAACGGGTCCTCGACCTCGCCGCCGGCACGGGCACCTCGACCGAGCCCTTCGCCGCCCTCGGCGCCCGAGCCGTCGCGTGCGACTTCTCCCTCGGCATGCTCCACGTCGGGCGGCGCCGCCGCCCCGACCTGTCGTTCCTCGCGGGGGACGCGACCCGGCTGCCCTTCGCCGACGCGACGTTCGACGCGGTCACGATCTCCTTCGGTCTGCGCAACGTCGTCGACCCCGACGCCGGCCTGCGGGAGATGCTGCGGGTCACCCGGCCCGGCGGCCGCCTCGTCGTCTGCGAGTTCTCCCACCCCACGTGGGCGCCGTTCCGCCACGTGTACGACCGGTACCTGCTGAGCGTGCTGCCGGCCGTGGCGCGGCGCGCCGCCTCGAACCCGGAGGCGTACGACTACCTCGCGGAGTCCATCCAGGCGTGGCCGGACCAGCCCGCCCTCGCGGCGCGGCTGCGCGCGGCGGGCTGGGGCGAGGTGTCGTGGCAGGACGCGAGCGGCGGCATCGTCGCGCTGCACCGGGCGGTCCGGCCGCCGACCTGAGCGCCGCGAGTGGGACGTCCGCGCCGCGTGTGGGACGTCCTCGACGCGTGTGGGACGTCCTCGGGCGACTGCGAGGCCGCGACGTCCCGGTCACCGGCGAAACGTCCCACTCGCGGGCGGGACGTCCCAGTCGCCGGCGAACGGGCACGCCCACCTGGCGCGCGCGACGGCCGCCGCGCCGACGTACCCTGGGCCCAACCTTGTGAAGCGGCGCACAAGACCCGCGCCACCCCTGTGGAGGACCCTCGATGACCAGCGGACCCGATCCGATCCCCACCGAGGCCGACGTCGTCGTCGTCGGGGCAGGCCCCGCGGGCTCGACCGCCGCCGCGTACCTCGCCCGCGCCGGGCTCGACGTCGTCCTGCTGGAGAAGACCGCCTTCCCCCGCGAGAAGGTGTGCGGTGACGGTCTCACCCCGCGCGGGGTGAAGGAGCTCGTCGCGCTCGGCGTCCCCCACCGCGAGGAGGACGGCTGGATCCGCAACAAGGGGCTGCGCATCATCGGCGGCGGGCAGCGGCTCCAGCTGACGTGGCCCGAGCTCACCGGGGTGCCGAGCTACGGGCTCGTCCGCCCGCGCGCCGACCTCGACGAGGTCCTCGCCCGCACCGCCGAGCGGTCGGGGACCCACCTGTTCGAGCAGACCGGCGTCACCGGTCCCGTCCTCGACGCGACGGGCCGCATCACCGGGGTGACGTGGGCCCGCTACGACGAGCGCGGCCGGCGCACCGGGGAGACCGGTGAGGTGAGCGCCCGCGTCGTCGTCGCCGCCGACGGCAACTCGAGCCGGCTCAGCCTCGCGATGGGCCTGGAGAAGCGCGAGGACCGCCCGCTCGGCGTCGCCGTCCGCACGTACTTCACGAGCCCCCGCACCGACGACGACTACCTCGAGAGCTGGCTGGAGCTGTGGGACGGCCCGCCCGGGCAGAGCACGCTGCTGCCGGGCTACGGGTGGGTGTTCGGCGTCGGCGACGGCACGAGCAACGTCGGGCTCGGCATCCTCAGCAGCTCCAGCGCCTTCGGCAAGGTCGACTACAAGGAGCTGCTCCACCGCTGGGTCGCCACGATGCCCGCCGACTGGGGCTTCACGCCGGAGAACCAGGTCGGCCCGGTCCGCGGCGCCGCGCTGCCGATGGGCTTCAACCGCACGCCGCACTACACCCGCGGGCTCGTGCTCGTCGGGGACGCCGGCGGCATGGTCAACCCGTTCAACGGCGAGGGCATCGCCTACGCCATGGCGTCCAGCCGCATCGCCGCAGGCGTCGTCAGCCAGGCCCTCGCCATGCCGGAGCTGCAGCGCGAGCGGGCGCTGCGCTCGTACCCGAAGGCCGTCGAGGCGGAGATGGGCGACTACTACGCGCTCGGCCGGGTGTTCGTGAAGCTCATCGGCAACCCGTGGGTCATGCAGACCGCCACGCGCTACGGGCTGCCCCGCCCGCTCCTCATGCAGTTCGTCCTCAAGCTCCTCGCGAACCTCTACGAGGACCGCGGTGGCAGCGGCGTCGACCGCGTCATCCAGGCGATGGAGCGGCTGTCCCCGGTCGCCTCGCGGATCGCCTGAGCGGTGCGGGCGGTGCGGGGTAACGGTTCGATTTCGTCAGGCGCTTCTGACCTAAACCCGCAGGTAGGCGGCCCGTACCCCGGTCCTGGACCGTTCCGGGTCGCCCCTAGGATGACCGCGACCCTGCACCCGACCCGCGCCGCGGCCGACCGCCGCGACGCAGGCAGGACCGGACGAGGAGCACCCCTGTGAGCCCCTACCTCCCGCTGGTGATCATGCTGGCCATCGGCGCCGGCTTCGCCGCGTTCTCGGTGCTCGCCACCTCGCTCACCGGGCCCGCCCGCTACAACCGCGCGAAGCTCGAGGCCTACGAGTGCGGCATCGAGCCGTCGCCGCAGGCCACGGGCGGTGGCCGGGTGCCCGTGAAGTTCTACCTGATCGCGATGCTCTTCATCGTGTTCGACATCGAGACGGTGTTCCTCATCCCGTGGGCCATCGCCTTCAACCAGCTCGGGCTCTTCGCGCTCGTGCAGGTGCTGCTGTTCGTCGGCGCCATCCTCATCGCCTACGCGTACGTGTGGCGTCGGGGCGGCCTCGAGTGGGACTGACGTCCCGGTGAGCCGCGGGGCAGCAGCAGACCGGACCACCCGACCCTCCGACTGGAGCGACTGACATGGGAATCGAGGAGAAGCTCCCCGCCGGGATCCTCCTGGGGCAGGTCGAACAGCTCGTCGGCCTCGTCCGCAAGGCGTCGGTGTGGCCGGCCACCTTCGGCCTCGCCTGCTGCGCCATCGAGATGATGGCCGTCGGCGGCCCCAAGTACGACATCGCCCGCTTCGGCATGGAGCGGTTCTCCGCGAGCCCGCGACAGGCCGACCTCATGATCGTCGCCGGGCGCGTGAGCCAGAAGATGGCGCCGGTCGTGCGGCAGGTCTACGACCAGATGCCGAACCCGAAGTGGGTCATCGCCATGGGCGTGTGCGCGAGCTCCGGCGGGATGTTCAACAACTACGCGATCGTCCAGGGCGTCGACCACATCGTCCCCGTCGACGTCTACCTCCCCGGCTGCCCGCCGCGCCCGGAGATGCTCCTCGACGCCATCCTCAAGCTCCACGAGCAGATCAAGGGCGAGAAGATGGGCGCCCACAAGGTCGCCGCGGAGCGCGAGGCCGAGGAGCGGGCCCTCGTCGCGACCCCGACCATCCAGCAGAAGGGCCTGCTCCGGTGAGCGACGACCAGAAGGGCGCCGCCGGCACGCTCGGCGAGGGTGACGAGGCCGCGGCGCAGGGTCCGGACGGTGCGCCCGCCGGCGGCACGAACCCGACCGGCGCCGACGACGTCACGACCGAGCAGGTCGAGGACGAGGCGCTCGACCCCAGCACGAAGCTGAGCACGGACCCCGCCGTCGAGGAGGCCACCGAGGCCGAGGACGAGCCCGGTCCGGACCCGTCCGCCACCACCGGCGGCGCCGCCACCAGCGGGGCCACCGCCGGCACCGGGACCGCAGGTGACGCGGAGTCCCGCGGCGCCCGCAGCGACGTCGCCACCGGCGCGCAGGTCGCGGCCGCCACCCCCGTCACGACCCGCCGGGGCATGTTCGGCGTCGCCGGACCGGGTGACACCAGCGGCTACTCCGGCCTCGTCACGACCTCGATGGTCGCCCTGCCGGCGCAGCGGCCCTTCGGCGGCTGGTTCGACGAGCTCGCCGACGCGCTCGGGCAGTCCCTCGCCGACGTCGGACTCGACTTCGACGGCCCGTCCGGCGCGATCGAGAAGGTCGTCGTCGAGCACGGCGAGCTCACCCTCCACGTGCGCCGCGAGCACCTCCTCGAGGTGTGCCGCCGGCTGCGCGACGAGCCCGACCTGCGCTTCGAGCTGAGCCTCGGCGTCTCCGGCGTCCACTACCCGGAGGACGCCGGCCGCGAGCTGCACGCGGTCTACCACCTGCGCTCGCTCACGCACGGGCGCCGCGTGCGCCTCGAGGTGTCCGTGCCGGACGCCGACCCGCACGTCCCGTCGACGACGTCGGTGTACCCGACCCACGACTGGCACGAGCGCGAGACGTGGGACTTCTTCGGCATCGTCTTCGACGGCCACCCCGCGCTCACGCGCATCCACATGCCCGACGACTGGCCGGGCCACCCGCAGCGCAAGGACTACCCCCTCGGCGGGATCCCGGTGGAGTACAAGGGCGCCACCGTCCCGCCGCCGGACGAGCGGAGGCTCTACACGTGAGCACCCAGCAGCAGGACCCGTACTCGGCCACGGACCCGGACGTCCTCGAGGGAGCCGTCGTCACCGTCGGCGGGGGCGGGGACTGGGACGACGTCGTCGACACCGCGCGCCTGGGCGAGGAGCGGATCGTCGTCAACATGGGCCCGCAGCACCCGTCGACCCACGGCGTGCTCCGGCTCATCCTCGAGGTCGAGGGCGAGACCGTCACCGAGGCCCGCGCCGGCATCGGCTACCTCCACACCGGCATCGAGAAGAACATGGAGGTGCGCTCCTGGACCCAGGGCGTGACCTTCTGCACGCGCATGGACTACCTCTCGCCGATCTTCAACGAGACGGCGTACTGCCTCGGCGTCGAGCGCCTCCTCGGGATCACGGAGCAGGTGCCGGAGCGCGCGAGCGTGCTGCGCGTCCTCACGATGGAGCTCAACCGCATCGGCTCCCACACCGTCGCGCTCGCGACCGGCGGCATGGAGCTCGGCTCCACGACGATGATGACCGACGGGTTCCGCGAGCGGGACAAGGCCCTCGACATCCTCGAGGAGATCACCGGCCTGCGGATGAACCACGCGTACGTGCGCCCCGGCGGCGTCGCGCAGGACATCCCGCCCGGCACCCTCGACAGCATCCGCGAGTTCGTCCCGAGCATCCGCCAGGGCATCAAGGAGCTCGAGCTCCTGAGCGCGCAGAACCCGACGCTGCGCCAGCGCCTCGTCGGCACCGGCTACCTCAACCTCGCCGGCTGCCTCGCCCTCGGCATCACGGGCCCGGTCCTGCGGAGCACCGGTCTTCCGGCGGACCTGCGCAAGGACGAGCCGTACTGCGGCTACGAGACCTACGACTTCGACGTCATCACGCGGACCGACGCCGACAACTACTCCCGCATGCGCATCCGCATCGACGAGATGTACGAGTCGGTGAAGATCATCGAGCAGTGCATGGAGCGGCTGCGTGCGCTCGGGCCCGGCCCGGTCATGGTCGACGACCCGAAGATCAAGTGGCCGTCGCAGCTCGCGCTCGGCGGTGACGGGCTCGGGAACTCCCTCGACCACATCCGCACGATCATGGGCACCTCGATGGAGGCGCTCATCCACCACTTCAAGCTCGTCACCGAGGGCTTCCGCGTGCCCGCCGGCCAGGTCTACACCGCGGTGGAGTCCCCGCGCGGCGAGCTCGGGGTCCACGTGGTCTCCGACGGCGGCACGAAGCCGTACCGGGCCCACTTCCGCGACCCGTCCTTCACCAACCTGCAGGGTGTCTCCGTGATGTGCGAGGGCGCCCAGGTCGCCGACGTCGTCGCGTCCGTGGCCGCCCTCGACCCCGTCATGGGAGGCGTGGACCGCTGATGGCGTACGACGAGACGACGCTCGAGCAGCTGCGCGCGGACGCCGCCGCGGTGGTCGCGCGCTACCCGCAGGAGCGCTCGGCGCTGCTGCCGCTGCTCCACCTCGTGCAGTCGGTCGACGGCTTCGTCAGCCCCGACGGCATCGCGTTCTGTGCCGAGACCCTCGGGCTCAGCAACGCCGAGGTGAGCGCGGTCGCGACCTTCTACACGCAGTACAAGCGGCACCCCAACGGCCGCTACACCGTCGGGGTGTGCACGAACACCCTCTGCGCGGTCATGGGCGGCGACGAGATCTTCGCCGCCGTCAGCGACCACCTCGGCGTCGGGCACGACGAGACGACCGAGGACGGCGCCGTCACGCTCGAGCGCGTCGAGTGCAACGCCGCCTGCGACTACGCGCCCGTCGTCATGGTCAACTGGGAGTTCTTCGACGAGCAGACGCCCCGGTCCACGTGCGAGCTCGTCGACCGGCTGCGCCGCGGCGAGGCGGTCCGCCCGACGCGCGGCGCCGACGAGGTCGTCGAGTTCAAGCCGATGTCCCGGGTGCTCGCCGGCTTCCCCGACGGCCGCGCCGACGAAGGTCCTGCCGCCGGTCCGGCGACCCTGCGGGGCCTGCGCCTGGCGCGTGAGAACGGCTGGACCGCCCCCGAGCCCGGCAGTCCCGAACGACAGCGCAGCGACGGCAAGGAGGCCTGACCGTGGTCGACATGCTCACCCCCGTCCTCTCGGCGACGTGGGACGCGGACAGGCCGTGGACCCGCCGCACGTACGAGGCCAACGGCGGCTACGCCGCCCTCCGCACCGCGCTCGGCATGGCGCCGGGCGACCTCGTCGACGCCGTCAAGAAGTCGGGCCTGCGCGGCCGCGGCGGCGCCGGGTTCCCCACCGGGATGAAGTGGGGCTTCCTGCCGCCCGACGACGGCAAGCCCCGCTACCTCGTCGTCAACGCCGACGAGTCCGAGCCGGGCACGTGCAAGGACACCCCGCTCATGCTCGCGACGCCCCACCTCCTCGTCGAGGGCGTCGTCATCTCCAGCTACGCGATCGGCGCGAACCGGGCGTTCATCTACCTGCGCGGCGAGGAGCTCCACGTCTACCGCCGGCTGCTCCAGGCCGTCGAGGAGGCCCGGGAGGCCGGCTACGTCGGCACCGACGTCCTCGGCTCCGGGTTCGACCTCGACGTCGTCGTCCACGCCGGCGCGGGCGCCTACATCTGCGGGGAGGAGACGGCCCTGCTCGACTCCCTCGAGGGTCGCCGCGGCCAGCCCCGGCTCAAGCCGCCGTTCCCCGCCGTCGCGGGCCTGTACGCCCGCCCGACGGTGGTCAACAACGTCGAGTCCATCGCGAGCGTCCCCTCGATCGTGAGCAAGGGCGCCGACTGGTTCGCCGGGCTGGGCACGGAGAAGTCGACGGGGTACGGCCTCTTCAGCGTCTCCGGCCACGTGAAGCACCCCGGCCAGTACGAGGCCCCGCTCGGCATCACGATGCGGCAGCTCCTCGAGCTCGCGGGCGGCATGCGCGACCTGCCGGACGGCACGCCCGGGGAGCTGAAGTTCTGGACGCCCGGCGGGTCCTCGACACCGCTGTTCACGGCCGAGCACCTCGACGTGCCGCTCGACTTCGAGTCGACGATGCAGGCCGGCTCCATGCTCGGCACCCGCGCCCTGCAGATGTTCGACCAGACCACGTCGGTCGTGCGGGCGGTCCTGCGGTGGACGGAGTTCTACGCCCACGAGTCGTGCGGCAAGTGCACCCCCTGCCGCGAGGGCACGTACTGGCTCGTCCAGGTGCTGCGCCGCATCGAGGCGGGCAAGGGCACCGAGGAGGACGTCGACACGCTGCTCGACACGTGCGACAACATCCTCGGGCGCTCCTTCTGCGCGCTCGGCGACGGCGCCACGAGTCCCATCACGAGCGCCGTGAAGTACTTCCGCGACGAGTTCCTCTCCGGCACGCACACCCCGGCGTGGGAGCTGTTCCCGTACGAGCGCTCGAGCGTCTTCGCCGACGCCGACCGCATGCCCACCGTCAGCCACGCAGAACCAGCAGGGATGGCATGAGCCTCTCCACCGGCCACGACACCAGCCGCGACACCGGCCTGGCGCGCACGGAGGTGCCCGCCGAGGACCTGGTGACCCTCACGATCGACGGGATCGAGGTCCAGGCACCGAAGGGGGCCCTCCTCATCCGCGTCGCGGAGGAGCTCGGCATCGCGATCCCGCGCTTCTGCGACCACCCGCTGCTGGAGCCCGCGGGCGCGTGCCGGCAGTGCCTCGTCGAGGTCGCCGTGCCCGACCGCGAGGGCAACGTCCGGCCCATGCCGAAGCCGCAGGCCAGCTGCACGATGACCGTGTCGCCCGGCATGGTCGTCAGCACCCAGAACACCTCCGCCGTGGCCGACAAGGCGCAGCACGGCGTCATGGAGCTCCTGCTCGTCAACCACCCGCTCGACTGCCCGATCTGCGACAAGGGCGGGGAGTGCCCGCTGCAGAACCAGGCGATGAGCAACGGACGCGGCACGTCGCGCTTCGTCGACGTCAAGCGGACCTTCGCCAAGCCGATCAAGGTCTCGACGCAGGTCCTCCTCGACCGGGAGCGGTGCATCCTCTGCCAGCGCTGCACGCGCTTCAGCAAGGAGATCGCGGGCGACACCTTCATCGACCTGCAGAAGCGCGGTGCGGCGCAGCAGATCGGGACGTTCGACCAGCAGGTGCTGGGCTTCGCCGGCGAGCGCCTCACCGAGGGCGCCGCGGAGCTCGACGAGGCCGGCGCGCCGTTCGCCTCGTACTTCTCCGGCAACACGATCCAGATCTGCCCGGTCGGCGCGCTCACCGGCGCGGCGTACCGGTTCCGCGCGCGGCCCTTCGACCTCGTGTCGAGCCCGACCGTGTGCGAGCACTGCTCGTCCGGTTGCGCCGTGCGCGCGGACCACCGGCGCGGCGTCGTCCTGCGCCGGCTCGCGGGGGAGGACCCTGCGGTCAACGAGGAGTGGAACTGCGACAAGGGCCGCTGGGCCTTCACGTACCCGACGCTCGGTGACCGGCTCGAGGCGCCGATGGTGCGCGACGAGGCGACCGGCGAGCTCGTCGAGACGTCGTGGCCCGACGCCCTGGACGTCGCCGCGCGCGGGCTCGCCGCAGCGCGTGACGCGGCCGGGGTCGGCACCCTCGTCGGCGGCCGCGCGACGGTGGAGGACGCGTACGCCTACGCGAAGTTCGCCCGCGTCGTCCTCGGCACGAACGACGTCGACATGCGGGCGCGCCCGCACAGCGCCGAGGAGGAGGCGTTCCTCGCCTCGCGCGTCGCCGGCACCGGTATCGGTGTGACGTACGCCGACCTCGAGCGCGCCCGTGCGGTCGTCCTCGTCGGGTTCGAGCCCGAGGAGGAGTCCCCGATCGTCTTCCTCCGCCTCCGAAAGGCGGTGCGCGCCGGCGGGCTCACCGTGACGTCGCTCGCGCCCTTCGCGACGCGCGGCCTGGAGAAGCTGTCCGGGGTGCTCGTCGAGTGCGTGCCCGGGGCGGAGGCCGGCTTGCTCCGGTCCGCCGCGTCGAGCACCGCCGCGGACCCGGTCGCGACCGCGCTCCGGCTCGACGGCGCCGTCCTGCTCGTCGGCGAGCGCCTCGCGCAGGTCCCCGGCGGGCTGAGCGCCGCCGCAGCCGCTGCCGAGGCCACCGGCGCCCGCCTCGCGTGGGTGCCGCGGCGCGCCGGCGAGCGCGGTGCGGTCGAGGCCGGTGCGCTGCCGAACGTCCTGCCCGGTGGACGGCCGCTCGACAAGGCCGCCCTCGTCGACGTCGCCGCCGCGTGGGGCGTCGACCGGCTCCCGTCGAAGAAGGGCCGCGACACCGCCGGCATCCTCGCGGCCGCCGCCAAGGGCGCCGGGCTGCTCGTCGGCGGCGTCGACCCGGACGACCTGCCCGACCCCGCGGCCGCCCGCGCGGCGCTCGAGAGGGCGTCGTTCGTCGTGAGCCTCGAGGTGCGGCGCAGCGCCGTCACCGAGCTCGCCGACGTCGTCCTGCCCGTCGCGCCCGTCGCGGAGAAGGCCGGGTCGTTCCTCGACTGGGAGGGACGGCTGCGCCCCTTCGAGGCGGTGCTGCCGAGCGGGGCGGTCGCCGACCACGGCGTGCTCGACGAGCTCGCCGAGGCCATGGGCGTCACGCTCGGGGCCGCGAAGGCCCTGCAGCTGCGCGACGAGCTGTCGCAGGTCGGCGCGTGGGACGGCAGCAGGACGACCGTCCCCGACGTCGCCCCCGGCGCCGCGGCCGTGCCGACGGTCGGGCGGGCGGTCCTCGCCACCTGGCACCTCCTGCTCGACGCCGGCCGGCTCCAGGACGGCGAGGCGTACCTCGCCGGGACCGCTCACCGTGCCCACGCCCGCGTCTCCGCGGCCACCGCCGAGGCCCACGGGCTGCGCGCCGGCGGCACCGTCGCCGTGTCCGGTCCCGCGGGCACCGTCACGCTGCCCGTCGTCGTCGACCGGACGATGGTGGACGGTGTCGTGTGGCTGCCGACGCGCTCCCGCGGCAGCGAGGTGCGCCGGCAGGTGGGATCGGGCGCCGGGGACCTGGTAGGAATTGCCGCCGGACCGGACCAGATCGCGACGACGGGAGCCCAGGCGTGAGCCAGTTCCTCGCCCTGCCGGCCCTCGGCGGTCTCGAGGGTCCTGCATCGGACTTCAGCAACGACACGTGGTGGATCGCGCTCATCAAGGCGGTCCTCGTCTTCGCGTTCCTCGTCGTCAACGTCCTCGTCGCGATCTGGGCCGAGCGGCGGATCCTCGGCCGGATGCAGCAGCGTCCCGGTCCCAACCGCCACGGCCCGTTCGGCCTGCTGCAGTCCCTCGCCGACGGCGTCAAGCTCGCGCTCAAGGAGGACATCGTCCCCGCCGGCGCCGACAAGGTCGTCTACGTCCTCGCCCCGGCCATCTCCGCGGCACCGGCGTTCCTCGCGTTCGCCGTCATCCCGCTCGGCCCCGAGGTCACGGTCTTCGGCGTCACCACGCCGCTGCAGGTGACCGACGTGCCGGTGTCGGTGCTGTTCGTGCTCGCCGCCGCGAGCGTCGGCGTGTACGGGCTCGTTCTCGCCGGCTGGGCGTCGGGCTCCACCTACCCCCTGCTCGGCGGCCTGCGCTCGACGGCGCAGGTCATCTCCTACGAGCTCATCATGGGTCTCGCGCTCGTCGGTGTGTTCATCTACACCGGCTCGATGTCGACGTCGCGGATCGTCGAGCAGCAGCAGGACCTCTGGCTGTTCATCCCGCTGCTGCCGAGCTTCCTCTTCTTCCTCGTCGCGATCGTCGGCGAGACCAACCGCGCGCCCTTCGACCTGCCCGAGGGCGAGGGCGAGCTCGTCGGCGGCTTCCACACCGAGTACTCCTCGCTGAAGTTCGCGCTGTTCTTCCTCGCGGAGTACGTCGCGATGTTCACCGTCTCGGCCCTCGCCGTCACCCTGTTCCTCGGCGGCTGGATGGCGCCGTGGCCCTTCGCGCCGCTGCAGCTGGGCCCGGTCGGGCTGCCCTTCCTCGGGGACGGCTGGTTCGGCGTCGAGGCCGGCACCTCGTGGTTCAACACGGGCTTCTGGCCGGTGCTGTGGTTCACGATCAAGATGTGGATCATCGTCTTCGGCTTCTTCTGGCTCCGTGGCGCGCTCCCGCGCCTGCGCTACGACCAGTTCATGAACCTCGGCTGGAAGGTCCTCATCGAGGCGAGCTTCGCGTGGGTGATCGTCCTCGGCATCGCCCGCGGCCTCATCGTCTACGAGGTCCTCACCCAGCAGCAGGTCCTCATCGGGGTGGCCGTGCTCGGCGCCCTCCTCGTCGTCGGGGTGTCGTTCATCGGCGGCAAGGTCGTCGCGGAGCCCGAGAAGGAGGAGAAGGAGGTCGACCCGTTCGCGGACGGCTTCCCCGTCCCGCCGCTGCCCGGCCAGACCATCGTCCGCTCCCGCGGCGGCCTCGGCGAGGCCCGCCCGACCGACGCCGGCCGCAGCGCCGCCCGCGAGCCCGCCGCCGTCGGCGCGGGCGAGCCCGACGCCGGCACCACCGACCAGGAGGCACCGCGTGGCTGACCTGCCCGAGAAGAAGGCCGGTGACGGCCGCGACGTCGACCGGCCCACCGGCTCCGTCGGCGACGGCGACGGCGCCGACCGCTCCGGCCGTCCGCCGAGCACGTGGCTCGGGGAGCTCCTCGCCCCCGTCGCCGGCTTCGGCGTCACCTTCTCCACCATGTTCCGGAAGGTGCTGTCGGAGGAGTACCCGGAGGGCCCGAGGAAGAAGGGCCCGGCGCCGACCGCGCCCCGCTACCACGGCCGCCACCAGCTCAACCGCTGGGCCGACGGGCTCGAGAAGTGCATCGGCTGCGAGCTGTGCGCGTGGGCGTGCCCCGCCGACGCCATCTACGTCGAGGGCGCGCAGAACACCGACGAGGAGCGCTACAGCCCCGGCGAGCGCTACGGACGCGTCTACCAGATCAACTACCTGCGGTGCATCTTCTGCGGGCTCTGCATCGAGGCGTGCCCCACGCGGGCGCTCACGATGACGAACGAGTACGAGCTCGCCGACCACACCCGCGAGGCGACGATCTTCACGAAGGACCAGCTCCTCGCCCCGCTGCGCGAGGGCATGCTCCCCGCGCCCCACCCGATGGTCGAGGGCACGACGGAGAAGGACTACTACCGCAACGAGGTCACGGGCCCCACCGAGGCGCAGCGTCGCTGGGTCGAGGAGCAGGGGGCCCGCGCATGAGCGCCCACGTCGCGCTCGCGGTGGCGGAGACGGGCGCCGAGGTCGGCTCCAGCGCCGGCGACGCCGCCCTGTTCTGGACCCTCGGCCCGCTCATGGTCCTCGCGTCGCTCGGGCTGATCTTCGCGCGGAAGGCCGTCCACGCGGCGCTGTCCATGGCCGTCGTCATGGTGAGCCTCGGCGGGGTCTACGTCGGGCTGCAGGCGCCGTTCCTCGGCATGGTCCAGGTGTTCGTCTACACGGGCGCCGTCATGATGCTGTTCCTCTTCGTCCTCATGCTCGTGGGCGTCGACTCCTCCGACTCCCTCGTCGAGACGATCCGCGGCCAGCGGCTCGCCGCCCTCCTCGCCGGCGGCGGCTTCACGATCTTCGTGCTCGTGGCCCTCGGGCGCACGGCGTGGCCGGAGCCCGTCGGGCTCCAGGCGGTCAACGAGGCCGGCAACATCACCGGCATCGCCGAGCGGATCTTCAGCCGGTACGTGTGGTCGTTCGAGCTGACCGCGGCCCTGCTCGTCGTCGCCGCGATCGGCGCGATGGTCCTCGCCCACCGCGAGCGCACCGGCGAGCGGCCGACCCAGCGCTCGATCTCCGAGGCACGGCTGCGCCGCGGCCAGCGGATGACCCCGCTGCCGCCGCCCGGCACCTTCGCCCGGCACAACGCCGTCGACACCCCTGCCCTGCTGCCCGACGGCAGCCCGTCGGAGCTGTCGGTGTCGCGGGTCCTCCAGGCCCGCGGTCAGACGCTGTCGACGACGACCCTCGTCGACGACGTCCCGGAGATCGTCGCCGACGTCGACCCGGACGGGCGCGGCAGCCGCACCCGCGGGTCCGCCGTCGGCGGGCACCCGATCGACCGCGACCACCCGCGTCACGGCGACGGCCCGCTGGGCGAGGACACCGCCACCGGCGACGCCTCCGACGGAACGTCCGACTCCGCCAGCACCCGGAAGGCCTGAGCCGTGGACCTCATGTACTGGGTCTACCTGTCGGTGGTCCTCTTCGCCGTCGGCGGGGCGACGGTGCTCGTGCGCCGCAACGCGATCGTCGTGTTCATGGGCGTCGAGCTCATGCTCAACTCCGCGAACCTCGCCTTCGTCGCGTTCGCCCGCATGCACGGTGACCTCGAGGGGCAGACGGTCGCGCTGTTCGTCATGCTCGTCGCCGCCGCCGAGGTCGTCATCGGCCTCGCGATCATCATGGCCATCTTCCGCACCCGCCGGTCCGCGTCGGTCGACGACGCGAACCTGCTGAAGTACTGAGAGGACGGCTGTGCTGCTGTCGCCTGTCCCGACGCAGGGGCTCACCGCCGTGCCCGCGACCGGCGCCGAGCCGCTCGCGTGGCTGCTCGTCGTCATCCCGCTCGTCAGCGCGGGCGTCCTGCTGCTCGCCGGTCGCTCCGCAGACCGCTGGGGTCACTGGCTCGGCGTCGCCGCCTCGACCGCCGCGTTCGTCGTCGGCGCCGCCGTCTTCTGGTCGGTGCTCGGTCACGACGCGGAGGAGCGGGCGCGCTCCGTCGCGGGCTTCTCGTGGGTGCCGGCCGGCACGTTCCAGGTCGAGGCCGGCCTGCTCGTCGACCCGCTGAGCCTGTCGTTCGTCCTGCTCATCACGTTCGTCGGGACGCTCATCCACCTGTACTCGGTGTCGTACATGGAGCACGACCCCGGCCGGCGGCGCTTCTTCGCCTACCTCAACCTCTTCGTCGCGGCGATGCTCCTGCTCGTCCTCGCCGACAGCTACCTCCTGCTGTACGTCGGGTGGGAGGGCGTGGGTCTCGCGTCGTACCTGCTCATCGGGTTCTGGAACCACCGTCTCGAGTACGCCGTGGCGGCGAAGAAGGCGTTCGTCGCGAACCGCGTCGGCGACTTCGGCCTCTCCCTGGCGATCATGGCGATGTTCGTGGCGTTCGGGTCCGTGTCGTTCACCGACGTGCTCGGCGGGGCGTCCGGCGCGAGCGAGGGCTGGCTCACCGCCATCGGCCTGCTCCTGCTGCTGGCGGCGTGCGGCAAGTCGGCGCAGTTCCCTCTCCAGTCGTGGCTCGGCGACGCGATGGCCGGCCCGACGCCCGTGTCGGCGCTCATCCACGCCGCGACCATGGTGACCGCCGGTGTCTACCTCGTCGTGCGCTCGGGCCCGATCTACGAGGGCGCGCCCGCCGCGACCCTCGCGGTCGCCGTGGTCGGCGCCATCACGCTGCTCTTCGGGGCGATCGTCGGTAGCGCGAAGGACGACATCAAGAAGGCGCTCGCCGCCTCCACGATGTCGCAGATCGGCTACATGATGCTCGCCGCCGGGCTCGGCCCCATCGGCTACGTGTTCGCGATCTTCCACCTGCTGACGCACGGCTTCTTCAAGGCCGGCATGTTCCTCGGTGCCGGCTCCGTCATGCACGGCATGAACGACGAGACCGACATGCGCCGCTTCGGCGGTCTGCGGACGGTCATGATGGCGACCTGGATCACGTTCGGGCTCGGCTGGCTCGCCATCATCGGCGTCCCGCCGTTCTCGGGCTTCTTCTCCAAGGACGAGATCATCCACGCGGCGTTCGAGGGCGAGGGCTGGCGCCCGTGGGTGCTGGGGACGGTCACCGTCATCGGCGCCGGCATCACGGCGTTCTACATGTCGCGGCTGTTCTTCATGACGTTCCACGGCAGGCGCCGCTGGCACGACGGCACCGACGCGCCCGCGCCGCACCCGCACGAGTCCCCGGCGCTCATGGTCGCGCCCATGGTCGTGCTCGCGGTCGGGTCGGCCGGCCTCGGCCCGCTCCTGTACTACACGCACTGGCTCGAGGACTGGCTGGAGCCGGTGTTCACCGCGCCCCCGGAGGTCGAGCCCGTGATCGACCTCACCATCGTCACCGCCGCGACGCTGCTCGTCATCGTCGTCGGGGTGGCGACGGCGTGGGCGATGTACCTGCGCCAGCCGGTCCCCGTCACGGCCCCGCGCGGCTCCTTCGCCACGCGCGCCGCCCGCAACGACCTGTTCCAGGACGACGTCAACGACATCGCGTTCGTCGAGCCCGGCCAGGCGTTCGTCCGCGGCATGGGGCAGCTCGACGACGACGTGGTGAGCGGCGCGGTGCGGGCCCTCGCCCGCTCCGTCAGCGGCATCGGGACGGGGCTGTCGCGGCTGCAGACCGGTTTCGTCCGCTCCTACGCCCTGTCCATGTTCGTCGGCGTCGGCCTCGTCGTCGCCGCCCTCGTGATCGTGCAGAACTGAGAGGACGGCCGTGTTCCCCTGGCTGACCGCAGCCCTCGTCCTCCCGCTCGTCGGGGCGGCCGTCGTCGCCCTCCTGCCGAAGGGCCGGACCGACGCCGCGAAGGCCGTCGCCCTCGCGTTCTCCCTCGCGGTCCTCGGTCTCGTCGTCGCGATGTCGCTCACCTTCGACGTGCCCGCGGCGGGGGAGTACCAGTTCGCGGAGGAGGTGTCGTGGATCCCGCAGCTCGGGGTCACGTACGCCCTCGCCGTCGACGGCATCGCCCTGTCGATGGTCGCCCTCACGGCCGTGCTCGTGCCGGTCTGCCTCCTCGCGTCGTGGCGCGAGCTCGGGCCGGCCGCCGCCGGGCAGGTCGACCGCGGCTTCCTCGCGCTCGTCCTCGTGCTCGAGGCGCTCGTCATCGGCGTCTTCGCCGCGCGCGACCTCTTCCTCTTCTACGTGTTCTTCGAGGTCATGCTCGTCCCGATGTACTTCCTCATCGGGCGCTACGGCGGCCCGCGCCGCCGCGAGGCCGCGACGACGTTCCTCGTGTACTCCCTCGCCGGTGGTCTCGTCATGCTCGCCGCCGTCATCGGCACGTACGTGGTGGGCCCGGGCGGGGCCGACGGCTTCCTCCTCGCGAACCTCACGAACCTCGAGGTGTCGACCGAGACCGGACGCTGGCTGTTCCTCGGGCTGTTCGTCGCGTTCGCGGTGAAGGCGCCGCTGTGGCCCGTCCACACGTGGCTGCCGGACGCCGCCGCCCAGGCGCCGCCGGGCGCCGCCGTGCTGCTCGTGGGCGTGCTCGACAAGGTCGGCACCTTCGGGATGCTGACGATCCTGCTGCCGCTGTTCCCCGAGGCGTCGGTGTGGGCGGCGCCGGTCGTCGTCGTGCTCGCGCTCGTGTCGATCCTCTACGGGGCGTTCGTCGCCCTCGCCCAGCGCGACGTCCTGCGGCTCATCGCGTGGACGTCGATCAGCCACTTCGGCTTCATCGTCCTCGGCATCTTCGCCTTCACCACGGCCGGGCAGTCCGGGGCCGCGCTCTACCAGGTCAACCACGGCTTCTCCACGGCCGCGCTGTTCCTCGTCGCGGGCATGCTCGCGACGCGGCGGGGCTCGAGCCTCATCGCCGACTTCGGTGGCGGCCAGCGGGTCATGCCGCTGCTCGCGGGCGCGTTCCTCGTGGCGGGTCTGTCGAGCCTCGCCCTGCCGGGTCTGTCGAGCTTCGTCTCCGAGTTCCTCGTCCTCGTCGGCACGTTCGAGCGCTACCAGTGGGCGGCCGTCATCGCGACGGGCGGCATCATCCTCGCCGCCCTCTACATCCTGTGGACGTACCAGCGGATGATGACGGGCACGACCGTCCCTGCGCTCGCGGCGCTGGAGAGCGACCCGCGGCGTGACATGCGCGGGCGGGAGGCGTTCGTCGTGGCGCCGCTGCTCGCGGTCATCATCGCGCTCGGCTTCTACCCCAAGCCCGTCCTCGACATCCTCACGCCCGCCGTCGACCGCACGATGGAGCAGACCGGCATGACCGACCCCGCCCCGCTCTTCGAGGCCGAGGGGGCCGACCAGTGAGCGCGCTCGCGTCCGTGGCGCTGCCGCTCGGCGGCACCGTCGGCGGGGGCGGCATCGCCCCGCCCGAGATCGACTGGGTCGCGACCGCCCCCATGTGGGTCGTCGCCGCCGTCGCGATCGTGTCGGTGACCCTGGAGGCCGCCCTGCCGCGCGGCCGCCGTCGCGCGGCGCAGGTGGTCGTGTCCGTCGGCGGTCTCGTCGCCGCGCTCGTCGCGCTCGTCCTCACGTGGAGCGACGAGGCCGTCGTCACCGCGAGCGGGTCCATCGCCATCGACGGCGTCACCCGCTTCCTCATGGCGACCGTGCTCGTCCTCGCGATCCTCGGCGTCCTGCTCTTCGACGACCGCGTCGACGACGAGCCCGGCTTCGCCGCCCAGGCCTCCGCGGTGCCCGGGTCGCCGGGCGAGGCCGCCGCACGGCGCGCCGGTCTCGAGCAGACGGAGGTCTTCCCGCTCCTGCTCTTCGTCGTCCTCGGCATGCTCGTGTTCCCCGCCGCGAACGACCTCCTCACGATGTTCGTCGCGCTCGAGGTCCTCAGCCTGCCGCTGTACCTGCTGTGCGGCTTCGCGCGTCGGCGCCGGCTGCTGAGCCAGGAGGCGGCCGTCAAGTACTTCCTGCTCGGGGCCTTCAGCTCGGCGTTCTTCCTCTTCGGCGCCGCGCTGCTCTACGGCTTCGCCGGGTCGATCGCGCTCGCCGACATCCGCACGGCCGTGCAGACCGTGACCGGCCAGGAGGAGCTGCTCGTCCTCGGCTTCGGCCTGCTCGTCATCGGCCTGCTGTTCAAGGTCGGCTCCGCCCCGTTCCACTCGTGGACCCCCGACGTCTACCAGGGCGCCCCGACCGCGGTCGTGGCGTTCATGGCGGCGGCGACGAAGGTGGCGGCCTTCGGGGCGCTCCTGCGCGTGCTGTACGTCGCGTTCCCCGACAACCGCTGGGACTGGCTGCCGGTGCTGTGGGCCGTCGCCATCACGACGATGGTCCTCGGGACGGTCGTCGCGGTCATCCAGCAGGACATCAAGCGGGTCCTCGCGTACTCCTCGGTCGCGCACGCCGGCTTCATCCTCACCGGCGTCCTCGCGCTCGACACCGCCGGCGTCAGCGGGTCGCTGTTCTACCTCGCGGCCTACGGCGTCACGACGATCGGGGCGTTCGCGGCCCTCACCCTCGTGCGCGACGCGGGCGGGGAGAGCACGACGATCCGCTCGTGGGCGGGTGTCGGGCGACGCTCCCCGGTCTTCGCGGCGATGTTCTCGCTGTTCCTCCTCGCCCTCGCCGGCATCCCCCTCACGAGCGGGTTCGTCGGGAAGGTCGCGGTGTTCGGCGCGGCCATCGCGGGCGGGGCCGAGGTGCTCGCCGTCGTCGGCGTGCTCACGAGCGCCGTCGCGGTGGTCTTCTACGTGCGGATCATCGTGTCGATGTACTTCGCCGACGCCGGTGACGACACCGCCCGGGTCGCGACGCCCAGCGCCGCGCTCACCGGTGTGCTCGCGGTCGCCGCGGCCGTCACCGTCCTGCTCGGCGTGCTGCCCACCCCGCTGCTGGGCCTGGCGGAGCAGTCCGGCTTCTTCGCGCTGTGAGCCCCGGCGTCGGCACCGAGGAGCACGCCGACCGCCTCCTGGCGTACGGCGTCGCCGACCCGGCGCTGCGCGAGGCGGTCGTGCTCGGCCTCGCCGACGTCGAGGCGGCCGTGCACGACGCCGTCCGCAGCGCCGACCCGCTCGCGGACGACGCCGCGGGGCACCTCGTGCGCGCCGGCGGCAAGCGGACCCGGCCGCTGCTGTGCCTGCTCGCCGCGGAGCTCGGCACACCGGGCCCGCTCGTGGTCGACGCCGCGGTCGTCGTCGAGCTCACGCACCTCGCGACGCTGTACCACGACGACGTCATCGACTCCGCGACCGTTCGCCGGGGGGTACCGGCCGCGCAGGAGGTGTGGGGGAACACCGTCGCGATCCTCACCGGCGACCTGCTGTTCGCCCGGGCGTCCGTCATCGGGGCGCGGCTGGGTCCGGCGGCGGTGAGCATCCAGGCGCGCACGTTCGAGCGGCTCGTGCTCGGGGAGATGCGCGAGACCGTCGGACCGCGCGACGGCGAGGACCCGGTCGCGCACTACCTGCAGGTGCTCTCGGACAAGACGGGCTCGCTCATCGCGACGTCCGCGCGCTTCGGTGGGATGTTCTCCGGTCTCGACGAGGCCACGCAGGACGTGCTCGTCCGCTACGGGGACAAGGTCGGCGTCGCGTTCCAGCTCGCCGACGACGTCCTCGACCTCGCCGCCGACCGCGCCGACTCCGGCAAGACGCCGGGAACGGACCTGCGGGAGCACGTGCCGACGCTGCCCGTGCTGCTGCTGCGGCGGGCGGTGTCCGCCGGTGAGGCGCCCGCGGGGTCGGGGGACCTGCTCGACACGCTCGACGGGGACCTGACCGACGACGCGGTGCTCGCCGACACGGTCGCCCGTCTCCGGGAGCACCCCGTCACGGGCGAGGCGCGTGCGGAGGCCCGCCGCTGGGCCGCCGACGCCGTCGACGCCCTCGCCCCGCTGCCCGTGTCACCGGCGAGGGACGCCCTCGCCGCCGTCGCCGAGGCGCTCGCCGACCGCACCGGTTGACGTCCGCACCGGCCCGCAGGGCCTGTGGACGAGCGCCGATGACGTCGGCCGCGCTCCGCCAGGCTGGTGACATGCCGGGTGAGGGGGAGGACCATGGCCGCTGTGACGGTGATGCCGCGTGAGGGCCACTGGACGGTCGACGACCTCGACCGGCTGCCCGACGACGGGCTCCAGTACGAGCTCGCCGACGGGGTGCTGCTCGTGACCCCGGCACCGGTCCCGGGGCACCAACGCCTCGTGGGCGACCTCTTCGTCCTCCTGCGGCAGGCGGAGGTGCCGGGCACCGAGGTGTTCGTCGCTCCCCTGGACTACCGACCCAGTCGTGTGCGGTCGCTGCAGCCGGACCTGCTGGTCGTGCGCAGCGAGGACGTGGGCCCGGCGAACGTGCAGCGCCCGCTGCTCCTGGCGGTCGAGGTGCTGTTGCCGAGCACGCGGAGCAAGGACCTGCTCCTCAAGCGGGGGCTGTACGAGGACTCCGGCGTCGCGTCGTACTGGGTGCTCGACCCCGAGGAGCCGTCCCTGCTCGTCCTCGATCTCGTCGACGGCCGCTACGTCGAGACCGCCCGCGTCACCGGCGACGACGAGGTCCGGCTCGAGCGCCCGTTCCCCGTGACCATCCGTCCCGCCGCCCTCGGCCGGCGCTGAGCGACGGGCGCCGCCGTCTCAACCGGCGGACCACCGGTTTCGCGACTCGGGACGCCTCGGGCTACTCTCTCACCAGCCATCCAGAGCGACCGAGAGACCTGGCTCGTCGACGTCGCAGCAACCCCCCGGTGACGGGAGCGGGTGCTACCGCCAGGACCGATGGAGGGAACTGATGTCGGACACCCTGGTCCTCGTGGGACGACCGCACGTCGACCTGTGCCGCCGTGCCGTCGCCGCCTGTCGTCGGGCCGACGGGCGAATGCCGCTGCGCTGAGCGCACCGCGCCGGCGCCACCCCGGGCGGCACCGCCGCCACCCCGGCAGCACCTCGCTGCCCGTCCCCGTCCGACCCCACCGCACCCGCCCTGCCGCGCGGGCGCGGGTCGAGCCCGTCCCGGAGAGTCATGTCCAGCCCCCTCGCGTCCCTCACCCGGGGCGCCCGCCCCGCCCCCACCCCCCACCCGCACGGCGTCCCCCTCCCCGTCCGCGTCGACGGCGTCGGTGTCGACTTCGGCAAGGGCCCCGTCCTCGCCGACCTCGACCTCCACGTGCCGCGCGGCGCCGTCCACGCCGTGCTCGGCCCGTCCGGCTGCGGCAAGTCGACGCTGCTGCGCGTCCTCGGCGGCCTCACCAGCCCCACGACCGGCACCGTCCGGCTCGGCGACGACCCGGTCGTCGAGGGCGACGACCGGGTCGCCGTCGTCTTCCAGCAGCCGCGGCTCCTGCCCTGGCTCGACCTGCGCGCCAACGTCGCCCTCGGCGCCACCCGCCGCCGCCGGCACGACCCCTCGGCGGGGAACGCGGTCGAGGTCGACGAGCTGCTCCACCGCGTCGGGCTCGACGGCTACGGCGACTACCGTCCCGCAGCCGTCAGCGGTGGCATGGCGCAGCGGACGGCGCTCGCCCGCGCGCTCATCGCCCGGCCCGGCGTGCTCCTGCTCGACGAGCCCTTCGCCGCGCTCGACGCGCTCACCCGCCTGCGGATGCAGGCCCTCGTCGACGAGCTCGTCCACGCCGACGGCACGACCGTCGTCCTCGTGACCCACGACGTCGACGAGGCCGTCCGGCTCGCCGACTCCGTCACCGTCCTCGGCGCCGCCGGCTCCGGACGCGCGACCGGGGTGGGCGTCGACCTCGACCGGCCCCGCGACACCACGGACCCCGAGCAGCTCGCCGCCGCCGCCCGGCTGCGGACCCGGCTGCTGTCGCTCGTCGGCGTGGGGGACGACGCATGAGCGCCCCCCGCCCCCACCCCACCCCCGACCGTCCCGACCGCACCTGGAGAACCCCCGTGACCCGCACCGTCCTGTCCCGCCGCACCCTCGGCGCGCTCGCCGCCACCGCCGCCCTCGCCCTCGGCGTGGCCGCCTGCGGCTCGGGCACGAGCACCGACGACGCGTCCGCCGCCGCGGGCACCGAGACCGCCGGGCTCAGCACCGACACCATCAACCTCGACTACGCGTACTACAACCCCGCGAGCCTCGTCCTCAAGGATCAGGGCTGGGTCGAGGAGGCCGCCGGTGACGGTGTCGAGGTGACGTGGACCCACTCGGCCGGCTCGAACAAGGCGAACGAGTCCCTGCGGGGCAGCATCGTCGACTTCGGCTCCACCGCCGGGTCCGCCGCCTTCGTCGCCCGCGCGAACGGCCTCCCGCTCAAGACCGTCGACGTCCTCGGCCTGCCCGAGTGGTCGGCCATCGTCGTCGGCCCCGAGAGCGACATCACCTCGGCCGAGGACCTCGCCGGGAAGACGGTCGCGGCGACGCTCGGCACCGACCCGTACTTCTTCCTCCTCCAGACCCTCGCCGACGCCGGCCTGTCCGCCGACGACGTCGAGGTCGTCAACCTCCAGCACGCCGACGGACGGACCGCGCTCATCCGCGGCGACGTCGACGCGTGGGCGGGGCTCGACCCGATGATGGCCGACGCCGAGCTCAACGAGGGCGCGCAGCTCGTCGTCCGGGCGCCGGAGCGCAACACCTTCAGCGTCCTCAACGTCCGCGAGGACTACCTCGAGGAGCACGGTGACGTCGTCGCGCTCGTCCTCGAGCAGTACGAGCGGGCCCGGCAGTGGATCGCCGACAACCCGGAGGAGGCCGCCGAGCTCCTCGCGAGCGAGTCCGGGGTGTCCGTCGAGGTCGCCGACACGGTGCTCAACGAGCGCACCGACCTCACCGTCGACCCGGTCCCCGGCGAGGACCTGCGGGCCGTGCTCGAGCGGATCACGCCCATCGTCGTCGCCGAGGAGCAGGTCGACAGCGAGGAGGCCGCGCAGACCTCCCTCGAGGGCCTGTTCGGCGGCGAGACCATCACCGAGGTCGTGGGGGCACAGGGATGAGCGTCGACACCCACCACGAGAGGCGGACCGCCGTGACGTCGCAGCAGCCGACGGCGCCGGTCGAGCCCACCACGGGCATCGCCCCGGGCGCGTCCGGGTCGTCGGTGGCCCGCCGTCCGCGCCGGTTCCGCCCGTCGTGGCGGGGCTGGCTGGGGCTCGTCCTGCCCGTGCTCCTCCTCCTCACGTGGCAGCTCGTCACGACCAGCGGGCGCGTGTCGCCGTCGGTGCTCCCGCCGCCGGTCGACGTGCTCGGCGAGGCCCGGCGGCTCATCGAGAACGGCGACCTCTGGCCGACGATCGGCATCAGCGTCCAGCGCGTCCTGCTCGGCTTCGGCATCGGCGCCGCGCTCGCCGTGGTCACCGGCATCGCCGTGGGGCTCAGCCGCGTCGTCGACGCGCTGCTGTCCCCGGTCCTCGTGGCCGTGCGGGCCGTGCCGTCGCTCGCCTGGGTCCCGCTCCTCATCCTGTGGGCGGGGTTCGGTGAGCTGCCGAAGGTGACGCTGGTCGCGATCGGGGCGTTCTTCCCCGTCCTCGCGACGCTCGTCGCCGGGATCCGCCAGGTCGACCTCGGCCTGCTCGAGGTCGCGCGCGCCTACGGGCTGTCGTGGCGGCAGCGGGTGACGACCGTCCTGCTGCCGAGCGCGGCGCCGTCGCTGCTCGCCGGCGCCCGGCTGGGTCTCGCGCAGGCGTGGCTCTTCCTCGTCGCGGCCGAGCTCATCGCGTCCTCGCAGGGGCTCGGCTTCCTCCTCGTCGACAGCCAGAACACCGGCCGCGTCGACGGGATCCTGCTGGCGATCGTGCTGCTCGCCGTCATCGGCAAGCTGAGCGACGTCGTGCTCGCGCTGGTCGAGAAGCGGGTGCTCGCGCGCCTGCGCTGACCCGCGCCGACGACGGACGGGTGAGGGCGGACAGCGACCGCTGACACCGGCCCCGGCCCCGCGCTACGGTCCGCCCGGAGGGGCGGGTGGTCGCGTGGGTGATCTCGCAGGGTCCGGCTGGTACGCGAACGCGCAGCGCAACCGCCGGGAGGGCCCCCGGCCACCGGTGGCGCCGGCAGCGAGCGCCGTGCACGCGTGGGGCACGGCGACGGTCGTGGCCGGGTGGCTCCTGCTGGCCGTGGGGCCCGTGACGCTGCTGTGGCTGCTCGACGCGACCGCACGCGACGCCGGTGGGACGACCGGTCTCGTCACGCCCCTCCTCGTCCTCAGCCTCGTGCTCGCCTGTCTCGGCGTCGCTCTCGTCGCGCTCGGCCGCGGCGTGCGGGCGGTCGCGTGGCTCGCGCACCAGCACGCCGGCGAGCGGGCGACTCAGTCCACGTAGCGGGCGGTGAACGCGTTGCCGAAGGTGGCGGTCGGGTCCAGCGAGCGGCGCAGCTCCCGGAAGTCGTCGAGGCGCGGGTAGAGCGCCTGGACGGCCGCCGGCTCGGCGCGGAACACCTTCCCCCAGTGCGGCCGGGCCGCGAACGGCGCGAGCGCCTCCTCCAGCGCCTCGACGACCGGCAGCACCCGCTCGGTGTCGGGCACCCACGTGAAGTGCACGCCGAGGCTGTCGCGACCCTCGGCGGGGCTCAGCCACAGCCCGTCGGCGGCGATGCTCCGCAGCTCGCTGACGGCGAGGACGGGGTGGACGAGGTCGGCGAGCCCGGCCACCGCGCGCAGCGCGGCCACGGCCTGCCCGCGCGGGACGAGCCACTCCGACTGCAGCTCCTCACCGACGCTGGGGGTGAACTCGAGCCGGAAGTGGGGCAGCCGCGCGAACCACGGCCCGGGCTCGCCGAGCTGCTGCGTGGCGTGGTCCGCGGCCTCGCCCGGGACCGGGTGGCGGGCGCCGTCCGCGGGGGTGGTGCCGAGCCACCCCTCGGGCAGCGGCTCCGCGTCGACGAGCCGCTTGCACCAGACTGCCGCGCGACGCTCGGGGCCCCACGTGGTGAAGACGCTCACGCTGTACCCGGCGGCCATCACGTCGTCGAGGTGGTCGTCGAGCGCGTCGAGCGGCAGTCCCTCGAGCACGGTCTGCGTGAGGTCGTAGGTCGGGACGGTCGCGAGGTCGAGGTGCGTGACGACGCCGAGCGTCCCCAGCGACACGACGGCACCCGGCAGCCGCGGGTCGTCCGCACCGACGTCGAGGACGTCGCCGTCCGCCGTGACGAGTCGCAGTCCGACGACCGACGCGCCCAGCACCTGGTTCCCGTCGCCGGAGCCGTGGGTGCCGGTCGCCGCCGCGCCTGCCACGCAGATGTGCGGCAGCGAGCCCATCGACGGCAGGGCGCGGCCGGCCGCGTGTAGGCGCTCCACGACGTCGCCGTAGCGCAGCCCCGCCGCCACCCGCACGACCCCGGTGGCGGTGTCGAGGTCGACGTCGGCGGGCATCTGGTCGAGGACCACGAGGTCGCCGTCGGTGTCGGCGACCGGGGAGAAGGAGTGGCCGCTGCCGAGCACCCGCAGCCGGGACGACGCGGCGACGAGACGGCGCAGCGACTCCTCGTCCGCGGGCCGGTGGACCTCCCGTGCCGCGAATGTGACGTTCCCGGCCCAGTTCCGCAGCGCTGCCACGGTGACACTGTGCCGTACGCAGGACGGCGGCGACCGGGCCGTGCCTACACTCCGGCGTGAGCCGCACCGCACGTGCCGTGACCGGGTCCGTCCTGGCCGGCGTCCTCCTCCTCGTCGCGATGGTCGCCGGGGTCCTCGCCGGCACGACGGGGGGTGGGGTCGACCGGTTCCTCGGCGAGGTGATGGCCGAGGATCTCTCCGGTTCCGCGCAGGCGGAGGTCCTCGACGTCGACGACGAGTTCGACCCGACGTGGCCGACGGTCGACGTCCGCTTCACGACCGACGACGGTGAGGTCGTCGTCACGTACGTGGACTGGGAGTGGAGCGACGAGGTGCCGGAGGTCGGCGACACGGTCGAGGTCGCCTACGACCCGCTCGACCCGGAGTGGGCGTTCGCAGCGGACGACCCGTACGTCGACGGGGCCGCGGGCGGGACGCCGTCGTCCCCGGCGGATTCTGTCGTCGCGCGCGCCGCGGGCCTCGTCGCGCTCGGCGCCCTCGGGGCCGTGGTCCTCGTCGCGGTCCTCACCGTGGTGGCGGTCGCGACGGCACCGGCGAGGACGGTGGCGGCGCCCCCGGCCGGGCCCTTCCCCGTGGCCGCGGACCCGTACCGGCCGGTGGGACCGCGTCCCGCTCCCGGGCCGCGGGACCGGGACTGGGCGTCCCCGTCCTGACGAGACGTCGCGCGGGCGACGTGCGAGCGTGGGGGTATGTCCGGATCGCCCCGCCCCGTCCGTGCTGTCGTCCTGCTCGCCGCCCTGTCGCTGGTGCTGCTCCCCGGCTGCGTGAGCGACCGGCTGCCCGACGAGGGGCCGCAGGGCGCCGTGACGGCGGGGCCGCCGCCCGAGGACACCTCGGCGGGGGAGACGGCCGAGCCGATCGACCCGACCGGGGCGCCCGAGACGACCGACGCGACCGGGGCGGGCGAGGCGACCGGCGCGGCGGGGGACGCGCTGGCGCCGTGCGAGGCGGCGCTCGCCGAGGGCGGCGACCGGATCTCGGACGCGTTCGACGCGTGCGAGACGTACGAGGAGTTCCGCGACGCGGCCGCGTCCTACCCGGACGCGCTCGACGGCAACCAGCCCGACATCTTCGTCTTCGACCGGTGCGAGAGCCTGCCCGCCGTCCAGGGCTCCGCGCTGTGCGAGGACATCGAGCAGGAGGGCGGCTGAGCCGGCGCCCGGCTCACCCGGGCAGCGCGTCGCGACGCGCGAGGAGGAACATCCGCTCGTGCGCGTTGCCGGTGAGCGCGGCGGCCCGGTCGTACTCCCGCCTCGCCTCCGCGGTACGGCCCAGCTCGCGGAGCAGGTGCGCCCGGACGGCGTGCCCGTACGGGTAGGTGTCCGGGACGCCCGACTCGTCGACGGCGGTGAGCGCCGCCCGCGCCCCGTCGACCTCGGCCAGGGCGACCGCGCGGTTGAGCGCGACGACCGGGGTCGGCCAGACGTGCAGGAGCCGGTCGTAGAGGCCGAGGAGCTCCTCCCAGTCGGTGCCCGCGTAGTCCGGGGCCGTCGCGTGGCAGGCGGCGATCGCCGCCTGCAGGGCGAACCGGCCGGGCGGGCGCGCCCGCAGCGCCCGCCGCACGAGCCGGTCGGCCTCGGCGACGACGTCGCCGTCCCACAGCGACCGGTCCTGCTCGGCGAGGAGCAGCAGCCGCCCGTCCGGGCCCTGGCGAGCGCGCCGCCGGGCCCAGGTCAGCAGCACCAGGGCGTGGACGGCGAGGACCTCGGGCTCGTCGGGCATGAGCCCGGCCAGGGCGCCCGTCAGCTCGCGCGCCCGCAGCAGGAGGTCCTCCCGGACCACGTCCTCGCCGACCGGCGCCGTGTGCGCGGCGGTCAGCAGCAGGTGGACGACCGAGAGGACGGTGTCGAGGCGGTCGGGCAGCTCGGCGCCGGTCGGGACGCGGAAGGGGACGCCGGCCGCGGCGATCTTCTTCTTCGCCCGGGTGACGCGTGCGGCCACCGTGGCCTCCTGCACGAGCAGGAGGCGCGCGGTCTCGGCGGTCGTGAGCCCGCAGACGAGGCGGGCCGTCAGCGCGACCTGGGCGTCCCGGGCGAGGGACGGGTGGCAGCACGTGAAGAGGAGCCGGAGCAGGTCGCTGCCGAACACCGCGGGCACCTCCCTGCCGGCCTCCCGGTCGACGTCGTCGCCGACCTCCGTGAGCACGTCGTCGGTCGCCTCGGGGACCACGAGCAGGGGGAGACGGCGCGCGAGACCGGCGCGGCGGCGCAGCTGGTCGAGGGCACGCCGCCGCGCCGCGGTGACGAGCCACCCGACCGGGTTGGTGGGGACCCCGTCGTGGCGCCACCGCTCGGCGGCCTGCGCGAACGCCTCGGCGGCGGCGTCCTCGGCGAGATCGAGGTCGCGGACGGTCCGGGCGACGGCCGCGACGACGACGGACCACGACCCGCGGTGGGCCCGGTCCAGCGCGTCGTCGGCCGCCGCCGCGGTCGCCGGTGGGCCGGTCAGTCGAACTCCATGACCGGACGCACCTCGACCCCGCCGGCACCGGCAGGGCAGAGACGGGCGATCTCGATGGCGTGGTCGAGGTCGCGGGCGTCGATGACGTAGTAGCCGCCGAGCGCCTCCTTCGACTCGAGGAACGGGCCGTCGCTCAGCTCGCCGCCGCGGATCGTCGTCGCCGTCGACGTGGGGTGCAGGGCCTCGCCGCCGACGATGGTGCCGCCGTGCTCGCCGACGGCCGCCGAGAACGCCTCGTGCTCCGCCATGGACGCCTGCCACTCCTCGGGCGTCGCGTCGACGTACTTCGTCTCGTCCTCGTAGATCAGGACCAGGTACTTGGCCATGGTGGCCTCCTCCGGGATGGGTGGGTCGGACACCATGCTGTCGCTCGGGACCGGCCGGGATCGACAGCCGGCGGCGACTACGTCTCGATCCGGTTGCCGTCCTCGTCCCAGTGGGCGGCGACCTTCTTGCTCGGCTGCACCCGCGGCGGCTCGCCCGGCATCTTCGGGTAGTCCGGCGGGAAGTTGAGCTCGCCGCCGGGCAGCGTCTCCCACAGCTCGAGCAGCGGCTCGAGCGCGAAGGCCTCGTCGTCCATGCCGGCCCACGGGTCGCCGCGCCCGGCGAGCAGCGCCGGCACCGTGGCGAGGGTGAGGCGCGCCGGGTCGTCGAGGTCGGCGAGCTCGTCCCACGTGAGCGGTGTGCTGACCGGTGCACCGGGCCGGGCCCGCAGGCTCCACGCGCTGGCGATGGTGCGGTCGCGGTTGTTCTGGTTGTAGTCGAGGAACACGCGCTCGCCGCGCTCCTCCTTCCACCACGCCGTCGTCACCTGGTCGTCGCGGCGCTCGAGCAGGCGGCCCAGGCCGATGGCGGCGTGGCGCACGTCCTCGAAGGAGTACCGCGGCTGGATGCGGACGTAGACGTGGACGCCGCGGTTGCCGCTCGTCTTGCAGAAGCCGGTGAGCCCGAGCTCGGCGAGCAGGTCGCGGGTCAGCAGCGCCACGCGGCGCGCGTCGGCGAAGCCGGTGCCGGGCTGCGGGTCGAGGTCGAGCCGGAGCTCGTCCGGGTGGTCGACGTCGGGGCGTCGCACCGGCCACGGGTGGAACGTGAGGGCGCCCATCTGCGCCGCCCACACGAGGGCGGCGGGCTCGGTGGGGCACAGCTCGTCGGCGGGGCGTCCGCTGGGGAAGGTGATCCGGACCGTCTCGACGAAGTCGGGCGCACCCCTCGGCAACCGCTTCTGGTAGAAGCCGTCGCCCTCCCGGTCCTGCGGGCCGGTCGCCAGACGCATGCCCTCGCGCCAGCCGTCCGGCCAGCGCTCCATGGCCGTCGGCCGCTCCCCGACGGCCCGCAGCATCGCCTCACCGACCGTGGCGAAGTACTCGCACACCTCGAGCTTCGTGACGGCCGGGGTGCGGTCGGTGGCCTCGTACACGACGCGGTCCGGGCTCGTCACGCGGACCTCCCGGTCGCCTGCCTGCACCGTCGCGGCCGGGGCCTTCGCCATGCGGCCACCGTAGGCCCGCCGCCCGTCAGTCGGGTGCTTCTGTCGGGGGTGGGGCGGCAGACTGCCGCCGTGGACCTGCCTGTCATGCCGCCCGTCAAGCCGATGCTCGCGAAGCCCGGCGACGGCATCCCGCCCGGTCACCTCTACGAGCCGAAGTGGGACGGCTTCCGGGCGATCGTGTTCCGCGACGGCGACGAGGTCGTCATCGGCAGCCGCAACGAGCGGCCTCTCACCCGCTACTTCCCGGACGTCGTGGCCGCGGTCCTCGACGCGTTCCCGGAGCGTGCGGTCGTCGACGGGGAGGTCGTCGTCGCCGACACCGCCCGCAACCGGCTCGACTTCGAGGCGCTCCAGCAGCGCATCCACCCCGCCGACAGCCGCGTCCGGCTGCTCGCGGAGCAGACGCCCGCGGCGTTCGTCGCGTTCGACCTGCTCGCGCTCGGCGACGAGGACCTCACCCAGCGACCCTTCGCCGAGCGCCGCGAGCGGCTCGAGCAGGTGCTGCCCGCCGACCACCCGTCCGTCCACGTCACGCCCGCCACGAGCGACGAGGCCGAGGCCGCCCGCTGGTTCGAGGTCTTCGAGGGGGCGGGCCTCGACGGGCTCGTCGCGAAGAAGCCGGACCTGCGCTACCAGCCGGACAAGCGCGTCATGACGAAGGTGAAGCACGTGCGGACCGCCGACTGCGTCGTCGCGGGCTACCGGGTCCACAAGTCCGGTCCCGACGCGCTCGGCTCGCTCCTGCTCGGGCTGTACGACGACGACGGGACGCTGCAGAGCGTCGGCGTCTGCGGCAGCTTCACGATGGCGCGGCGGCGCGAGCTCCTGCAGGAGATGCAGGAGCTCGTGACGGACCTCGACGAGCACCCGTGGAACTGGGCGGCGCACGAGGCGGGGGAGCGCACGCCCCGCAAGAACGAGCAGAGCCGCTGGAACGCCGGCAAGGACCTGTCGTTCGTCCCGTTGCGGCCCGAGCAGGTGGTCGAGGTCCGCTACGACTACATGGAGGGGACCCGGTTCCGGCACACGACGCAGCTCGTGCGGTGGCGCCCGGACCGGGAGCCGCGCAGCTGCACGTACGACCAGCTGGAGACCCCGGTCCGCTTCGACCTCACCGACGTCCTCACAGGGCCGGGTGTGACGACGGAGCCCCGCCCTGCCGGTCGGCAGGACGGGGCTCCGTCGGTTCGTCGCGCGGGGCGCGATCAGGGGCGCTGCAGCCCCGGCGGGACGACCGAGACGACCGTCTCGTCGACGCTCGACTCGTCGGCGTCGCTCACGCGCACCGCGACCGGGTAGTCGCCGGGCGGCCGGTTGCCGCGGAACTCGGCCGTCGGGCCGGTGCCGTCGTCGAACTGCCCGTCACCGTCGAGGTCCCACTCGAACGTGATGTCCTCGCCCTCGAGGTCGAACGAGGCCGAGGCGTCGAGCGTGACCCGCGCACCCGGCTTCACCGTGTACGGGCCCCCGGCGTCCGCGACGGGCGCGGTGTCGAGGCTGAGCCCCACCACGACGGGGTCGTGGTCGCTCGAGCGGTACGCGTTCGGCTCGAACAAGGGCAGCGCGGTGGACTCCCGCTCGAAGGCCGCCTCGCCGGTGTCGCGGACGGTGTCGTTGTAGTCGAGCAGCGGCACCTCGTCGGCGTTGATCTTCCAGCCGCCGGCGCCCGCCACCTGCGCCGCGAGCGACTCGGTGGCCAGCGCGTGGTCGAGGTGGCCGAGCTGGCCGTCGAACACGTACCCGTAGGACTCCAGGCCCTCGTACTGCTCGAGCAGGTCGACGTAGCCGGCGTCGCGGAGCGTCTCGATGGGCCGCTCGAGCGAGTAGGAGTTGAGGTCGCCGATGACGAGGAAGTCCGGGTCGCCGCTGCCGGTGGGGTCACCGGCGAGGTGGTCGACCAGCGCCTGCGCCGCGAGGGTGCGCGTGAGGTCGCAGTTGCCCGAGCCGTCCTGCGGGGAGTCGTCGCCGTCGCCGCAGCCGGAGCCCTTGCTCTTGAGGTGGTTGACGGCCACCGTCACGACCTCACCCGTCGCGACCTCCTCGAAGGTCTGGATGAGGGCGGGGCGGTTGCGGTCGTCACGGAAGCGCTCGTCGTCCTCCTGGGTGAGGAGGTCGAAGTCGCCGACGGGCGCCACCGTCGTCGTGTTGTAGACGAACGCCTGCTTGATCGCGTCCGTGCCGATGAACCCGGTGTCGACGTAGTCGAAGGTGCCGGGTGCGGTCGCGGCGTTGAGCGCCTCGACGATCTGCTCGGTGGCGCGACCCTCGTCGTTCTCGATCTCGATGAGGCCGAAGACGTCCGCGTCGATCTCCACCAGCGCGGCGACGATCTTCGCGAGCTGGCGCTCGCGCTCCTCCTCGGAGTCCGCCCCGCGGCAGTCGGCGGTGCCGGCGGGTCCGCAGGGCCCGCTGTTGTTCGACGACGTCGTGTCGATGGTCGCGAAGTAGTTGAGGACGTTGAAGCTCGCGACCGTGAGGCGGCCGCCCACGTCGTCCGGCGACGCCGGCCGCGGGTTCGCCCGCTCGAACGTGTACTCGACACCCGGGATCGGACGCAGCTTCCACGCCCCGAAGGCGTACTCCATGACGCCGGTGAGCCCGGTGACGGTGTCACCGCCGCGGACGTAGTTCTCCGCGCTGAAACCGGGCGTCGGGTAGTAGTACGGCTCGTTGTCGAGCGGGCCGCTCGTGGCGTCGTTCTGGTCGTTGCTGTCGTCGTCGAGGACGATCCGGCGCGTCGCGAGGTCGGCGAGGAACGCCTCGTAGCCCTCGACCGACGGGGTGTTCGTCTGCGTGAACTGGTAGGGCCGCTCCTCGGCGGTGAGGACGATCTCGCCGAACCGGGCGAGCTCGAAGTACTCGCTCACCACCAGCGTGGTCGCAACCGTCGTGATCATGCCCTCGACGGGCTCGAAGGTCGCCGGGTCCTCGGTCGAGCCGCCCGCGGGGAGCGAGACCGTGGTCGCGCTCGGCAGCGGCAGGTCCGAGTCGAGCACCTCGACCTCGCCGGCGGTGGCGTCGACCTGCGTGTTGCCGAAGAACTCGCCCACGGTCCCGACGACACGGACGAGGTCGCCCGCGGCGAGGTCGGCCGGGCACTCCGCGCGGCAGAACACGTAGACGCCCTCCGACGTCGCCGGGTCGGCGTCGGCGTCGGCGTCCTCCTCCTGGACGAAGAACCCGTCGAGCACGTCGCGGCTCGTGATGAAGGACGTCACGACGGCCTCGACCTCGACCTCCTGCCCCGCCAGCGGGGAGGTGGCGCCGGAGCCCTGGACCTCGGACACGAGGCTCTCGAGCGGCTCGGGGTCCTCCCCGCCGCCGCCCCCGTCGCCGTGGGAGCCGAGCCCGTCGAAGGTGTCGGTCGGGAACCCGTCCCACTCCTCGGCGGGGTCGAACGCGTCGCTGCCGTCCGCGTCGCCCGCGTCGACCGACGACTTCCGCCGCAGCGTGTTGTCGGCGGTGCTCGTGAGGCCGCTGCCCCACTCGCTGCCGGGGTCCGTGCCGATCTGGCCGATGACGTCGACGAGGGTGGTGCCGGAGCGGAGGGCGACGGCGTCGTCGCCGTTGAACCAGCCGGCGCCGTTCGTCTGGTCGGCCTGCGCGAGGATCGTCGCCGAGGCGTTGGACTGCGCGAGCACGTGCACGTCGCCCGCGGCGACGGTGCCGGTGAGGGCGATGGTCAGCCCGGCGGTCGTGCTGCCGTTGAAGAACATCTGGACGCTGTAGCCGCTGAGGTCCACGGGGGCGCCGGTGTTGTTGTAGATCTCCAGGGCCTTGTTGTTGCTCGACCCCTCGATGTACTCCGAGAAGTACAGGTCGGTGGCGGCGGCAGCGGGAGGGGCTGCCGCGAGCAGGCCGGCGACGAGGGCGAGCGGCGCCGCGGCGGCAGCCGCTGGTCGCAGTCTGCGCCGCGGCGACGCGACGCGTGGGGGCTGGTGGGTCACGAAGGGGTCCTTCCCGGTCGTCCGTTGACCTGTCGAACCTAGGCCGACGGGGTGAACGGAGGCTAGACATCGCTCGAAGCCGTCGTGAAACCGGCGGAGCGGCGCCGCCCGCCCGCGCGCGACATAGTCTCCGGGACCGTGCTCCTGCTCCTCCCGCCCTCGCAGGGCAAGTCGCCCGCACCCCGGCGCTCGCGACCGGTCGACCTCGCCTCCCTCAGCCGGCCGGGGCTCACCGGCGCCCGCGACCACGTCCTCGACGCGCTCGCCGCGGTCAGCGCCCGGGCCGACGCCCGCGACGTCCTCGGGGTCGGCGCCTCCCTCGCCGCGGAGGTCGAGCGCAACACGCGCGTGCGCACCGAGCCGGCCGCCGACGTCACCCGGGTCTACACCGGGGTCCTCTTCGCCGCCGCCGACCTCGCCGGACTCCGGGACCCGATGAGTCCCACGGCCCGGCGGCGCGCCCGCCGGCACGTCGTCGTCCTGTCGGGGTTGTGGGGTGCGCTCGCCCCGGGCGACCGGGTGCCCGCCTACCGGCTGTCGATGGGCACCGACCTGCCGGGCGCGGGCCCGCTCGCGGCCTTCTGGCGCCCGCACCTGCAGCGCGAGCTCGCGCCCGCCGCCGACGGTCTCGTCGTCGACTGCCGTTCCGCGGAGTACGCGGTCGCGTGGCGGCCCGCCCGTGGGGCGGAGGACCGCCACGTCACCGTCCGCGTGCTGTCCAGCGGGGCGGTCGTCTCCCACCACGCGAAGCACGCCCGGGGGGAGCTCGTCGGTCACCTCCTGCGCCGCGACGGCCGGGTCCCGGGCACACCGGACGCGCTGGCCCGCGCGGCCGCCGAGCGGTGGGGACGAGAGGCGGTCGAGCTCGTCCGGAGCGGACGCGGGTGGCGCCTCGACGTGGAGACCGGGCCCGTCGCCCTCAGGTGACAGCCGGTCCGTGCCGACTTCCTGGGAGCCGTCGGAGAGGACCTGCCCATGCCGCCCCACGCGAGCGCGCCCTCCGGGGTGAGCCAGCGCGAGATGGGGCGCGCCCTCGGGTGGCTGTACGTGGCCGGGGCGACCCTGGCCGTGCTGTGGAGCCTCCTCCCGCACCCCGGCGACGCGGGCGACCCGGTCGTGCTCGCCATGGCGGCGTGCGCCGCCGCACTGGGCGCGGCCCTCGCCGCCGGGGCGGCGGACCGCGCGTCGGAGCGCGCCATCCACTGCGTCCTCGTCGTCATCCAGGTCGTCATCACCGTCGCCTTCGTCGCGGTCGGCATGGCGGGGGGAGCGGACAACGACATCCGCCTCTTCTACCTGTGGGCGACACCCTTCGCCGCGTTCTTCTTCTCGCCCCGGGGCGCGCTGCGGCACAGCGCGTGGACCGTCCTCTGCCTCACCGTGGCGCTCGCGGGCCTGCCGGTCGACCCCGGCACGAAGCTGCGGGTGTGGCTCACGACGGTGGGGGCGCTGGCCGCCGTCGGGCTCCTCGTCGGCACGGCGGCGGCACGGGTGCGGGCCGCGCTCGCCCGGCTCCAGCACACCGCGTGGCACGACGGCCTGTCCGGGCTGGCGAACCGCGGGCTGTTCGCCCGACGCCTCGAGGAGGCGCTGACGGCCCGCGACCGTGACGGTGGCTCCGTGCACGTGCTGCTCGTCGACCTCGACCGGTTCAAGCACGTCAACGACACGTACGGCCACCACGCCGGCGACGCCGTCGTCGTGGCCGTCTCCGGGCGGTTGGCCGAGCGCTTCCGACGGACCGTGACGGTGGCGCGGATGGGCGGCGACGAGTTCGCGCTCGTCGCGCGCAGCCCCTACGGCGCCCGCCCGCGCACTGCCGACCCCCACCTCACCGCCGTCCTCGCTCGGCTCGCAGACGTCTGGCGCGAGCCGGTCGTGCTCCCGGGAGGCGACGTGCTGCGCCTGTCCGCGACCGTCGGCGTCGCGAGCGCGAGCGGGCCCGGCGCCGACGCGGGCACCCTGCTGCGCGACGCCGACGTCGCGCTGTACCGCGCGAAGCAGGACGCCCGTGGCAGCGTCCGGATGTTCGACGCCGACCTCCGGGTCGCGGTCGAGCGGCGCGTGTCCGTCGACCGGGAGCTCGCCGGCGCGATGGAGCGCGGCGAGCTCGACGTCGTCTACCAGCCGGTCGTCGACCTGGGCGACGGGCGCACGCGGCACGCCGAGGCGCTCGTCCGCTGGACCAGCCCCGTCCTCGGGGCCGTGTCCCCGGCCGAGTTCGTGCCGATCGCGGAGGACAACGGGCTCGTCGTCGCCATCGGCCGCTTCGTCCTCGACCGTGCCATGGCCGACCTCGCGCGCTGGCGCGCAGCGGGCGTCGTCGACGACGACTTCGGTGTCGCCGTCAACGTCTCCGCCCGCCAGCTCGAGCCGTGCTTCGTCGACACGGTCACGGGGCTCCTCGCCCGTCACGGCCTTCCCGCGGACCGCGTCCACCTCGAGGTGACGGAGTCGGTGCTCGTCGAGGACACCGCCCGCGCCGACGCCGTCCTCACCGCGCTGCGGGCCCTCGGCTCCCGGGTCGCCCTCGACGACTTCGGTACCGGCTGGTCGTCCCTGTCGTACCTGCAGCGCTTCCCCCTCGACACCCTCAAGGTCGACCGGTCGTTCGTCGCCGAGCTCGACGGTGACCGGTCCCGACCGGGACTGGTCGCCGCGGTCGTCGACCTCGCCCGGAGCCTCGGCATGGACGTCGTCGCGGAGGGCGTGGAGACCCCGCTGCAGGCGCAGCGGCTCCGGGCCATGGGCGTCCGCTGGGGACAGGGCTGGCTGTTCGCCCGGCCGCTGCCCGAGGCGGCCCTCGTCGCGCACCTCGCGGCCGGCCCGGCTGCGGTCGTGGCGGTGCCGGTCCCCCCGCCGCGCGTCGCGACCTGAGGCGCGGCACCCTGGCCGGGTGCTCGTCGTCGACGTCGCCAACATGGTGGGCAGCCGCCCCGACGGGTGGTGGCGCGACCGCTCCGGCGCCACCCGCCGCCTGCTCGAGAGGCTCGTCGCCGCCGAGCCGGCACTCGGACCGGTCGTCGCGGTCGTCGAGGGGGCCGCGCGCGACGTCGAGGTCCCCGACGAGGCCGCTGCGGCCGGCGTGACGGTCGTCCGCGCGTCCGGCAGCGGCGACGACGCCGTCGTGGCCGTCAGCGCCGAGCACCCCGGCGCGACCGTCGTGACGGCCGACCGGGGGCTGCGGGCACGGCTGGCTGCGGGGACACCCGTCGAGGGCCCGGGGCGGCTGCTCGGGCTCCTCGACGGGTGAGGCGGCGCGCCGTCCTCAGGCGGGCAGCACCTGGATGCACGCCGGGCGGGCCCCGGCGAAGACGCCGTCGTAGGGGAACGTCGAGCGCGGGTTCGCGTAGGACGCGTCCCCGAAGTCCCCCGGGTGCTGGACGGCCACGAGGACGTAGCCGTCCTGCGCCTTGACCTGCGGGCCGCAGGTCTCCGCGCCCGTCGGCACCGCGAGGAACTGCTGGACCCGGCCGCGTTCGGGCCCCTCGACGGGCACGAGGTACAGCCCGTCGTTGTAGCCGATGGTGCCGGGCTGGCCGTCGGTCGAGACCCACAGGTTGCCGGCGTCGTCGAACGCGAGGTTGTCCGGGCAGCTGATGGGGCTCACCGGACCGTCCCAGCCGCCGAAGTACGTGAGGACCGACTCGTCCTCGGGGTCGCCGCACAGCAGGAGGATGGTCCACGTGAACGTCCTGCCCGTCGGGTCGCCGGCGTCCTCACGGAGCTCGATGACGTGGCCGTCCTTGTTGTTCGCGCGCGGGTTCGCCTCGTCGGTCTGCGCGCCGGTGCGGCGCGTGTTGTTCGTGCACGCGATGTAGACGAACCCCGACACCGGGCTCGGCTCGACGTCCTCCGGCCGGTCGAGACCGGTCGCGCCGACGGTGTCGGCGGCGACGCGCGTGTAGACGAGGACCTCCTCCACGCTCATGCCCGGCACCATCGAGCGGCCGTCGACGACGAGCGGCAGCCACGTCCCGGTGCCGTCGTACTCGCCGTCCGCGAGGCCGTCGCCGACGAACCTCGCGACGTAGAGGTCGCCGTCGCTCAGCAGCGTCTTGTTGTGGCGACGCGCTGCCTGCGACGGGCCCTCCCGGAAGGTGTCGCGGGAGACGAACTTGTAGAGGTAGTCGAAGCGGTTGTCGTCGCCGGAGTAGGCGACCGCGTGCCCGCTCGGGGCGATCTGCACGTGGGCGCCCTCGTGCTTGAAGCGACCCATCGCGGTGTGCTTGACGGGCGCCTCGTCCGGGTTCTCGGGGTCGAGCTCGACCACCCAGTTGAAGCGGTTCGGCTCGTTGCGGGTGGCCGTGTTGCGAAGGTCGAAGCGACTCTGGACGGCGCCCCAGCCGCGGCCGGCGGTGTTCAGGCCGTAGCGGGCCTCGCGGGCCGTCGGGTCGGTCGGACCGGTGAAGTACTGGTCGACGTTCTCCTCGCCCGACAGCACCGTGCCCCACGGGGTCGTCGAGCCCGCGCAGTTGTTGAGGGTGCCGAACACGCGCGTGCCGGTCGGGTCCTCGCTCGTCCGCAGCAGCGGGGAGCCGGCGGCCGGCCCGTCGAGGACGAACTGGGTGTCGAGGGTGATGCGCCGGTTGTACCGGGAGCGGCGCAGCGCCTCCCACGGGGCGCCCTTGCCGCGGCGCTTCACCTCGACGACGGACATGCCGTGGGCGTACATCGCGGTCTCGAGGTTGCGCAGCCGCGCGGCCTCGTCGGTGGTCCCGTAGTCGGGGAACATCAGCTCGTCGTTCGTGTACTCGTGGTTGGCCACGAGCAGGCCGCGGTTGCCGTTGCCGCGGAACGGGACGACGTCGAGGTAGTCGTTGTTGTAGCCGAACTGCTTCTTCTGGGCCTCGGCGCTCTGGTTCTGCGGGTCCCAGGCGGGTGCCCCGGCCTCGACCGGGTCGCCCCACGCGATGATCGGGTGCCAGCGCCAGCCGGCGGGGACGGTGACGTCGTCGACGGTGTTGCCGACGGGGTCGATCGCGGTGAACCCGAAGGCGCCGGTCGAGCCGACGGCGACTCGCGGCCGGGGAGCCGCCGCAGCGGGGGCGATGCCGGACAGCCCGGCGAGCGCGGCCCCGGCGACGGTGCCGGCCAGGACGGAGCGGCGGGAGGCGCGGCGCTGCAGCGCCTGGCGTGCGACGTCGACGAAGCGCTCGGTGCCCGAGGTGTTCTCGTCCGGTCGGGCGCACGCGTCGGCGCACTTCCAGTGGCAGACGCTCGCGCTGCGGGAACCGTGGGTGCGGCCGGTCATGGGGAGCACGGTGAGGAGCCGACGGGACTCCGGGGCGATGGTCACAGGGTCCTCCGAGGACGCTGAACGGGGTCAGTGGACGAGCGCGACCCTGGCCCCGGCGTCTTGCCGCACGGTGGCGGACGGGTGAACGGCGGACGAACTCGGCATGACGCCGCGGTTCACCCGGCTGTGGTGGGATGCGCGACCGCTCAGGTCGCGGTCGTCGCCTCCGCGAGCCGCGCCTCGGCGCGCGCCTGCGCCCTCGCCCTGGCCCCGGTGCGCAGGCCGTCCGCGGTGAGGACGACGAGGGCGCACCACACGAGGGCGAAGCCGGCGAGGCGCAGCGGCGGCATCGGCTCGCCGAAGACGAGCGTCCCGATGAGCAGCTGCATGACGGGTGTGACGTACTGCAGGAGCCCGATCGTCGACAGCGGCACGCGCCGGGCCGCCGCGGCGAACAGCAGCAGCGGGGCGGCCGTCAGCGCGCCGGACAGCACGAGGAACGTCGTGTGCCACGGACCCTCGGAGACGAGTGTCCCGCTGCCCTGCGCCTGGAGCCACAGCACCCCGGCGAGGGCCGGCAGGAACAGCACGGCCGTCTCCACGGTGAGACCGGGCAGCGCACCGACGCCCTGCCCGCTGCCCTGGCCGACCCGGTTCTTCAGCAGCCCGTAGCTGCCGAAGCTCGCGGCCAGCGCGAGGGCGATCCACGGCGGACGGCCGTAGTCGACGGTGAGGACGACGACGGCCGAGGCGGCGATCCCGACCGCGACCCACTGCGCGCGCCGCAGCCGCTCGTGGAGCAGCAGCACGCCGAGCAGCACCGACACGAGCGGGTTGATGAAGTACCCGAGGGACGTCTCGACGACCTGCTCGGTGTTGACGGCCCAGATGAACACGCCCCAGTTGATGCTCAGCACCGCCGCCGCGGCGGCGAGCAGGAGCACCTGCCGCCGGGTCACCGCCCGCAGCGCCGCCCACGCGCGCGCCGCCGCGATGAGGACCAGACACGTCAGCAGGGACCACACGATGCGGTGGAGGACGATCTCGACCGCGCCCGCGGACTGCAGCAGCCGGAAGTACAGGGGGAACAGCCCCCACATCCCGTAGGCGCCGAGCGCGAGCGCGACCCCCGCGCGGCCCGTCACCGCGTCACGACGCCAGCAGCCGGGTGGAGATGGTCTCCGGGACCTCCGCGAGGGCCGCGAGCACCCCGGCCGGCGCGACGCCGCCGGCCGTCCCGATGTCGGTGAGGGCGTAGCCGACGGCGCCACGGGTGCTGAGGAGCTGACCCTCGATGTTGACGCCGCGCTCGGCGAGCAGCTGGTTGACCCGGGCCATGGCTCCGGGGACGTTGTGGTGCAGGTGCGCGATGCGGCAGGTGCCGGGGCGCGGGTCCATCGTCACCTGCGGGAGGTTGACCGACAGGGTCGTCGTGCCGGCGCCGGCGTAGTCGCGGAGCTTCGCGGCGGTGAAGCGGCCGATGTCCTGCTGCGCCTCGGCGGTCGAGCCCGCGATGTGGGGGGTGAGGATGACGTTGCGGAGGCCGCGGAGCTCGGAGTGGAACGGGTCGCCCTTGCGCTTGGGCTCGTCGGGGAACACGTCGACGGCGGCACCGGCGATGTGGCCGGACTCGATGTGCCGGCGCAGCGCGGCGTAGTCGACGACGAAGCCCCGCGACAGGTTGAGGAAGATGCTGCGCGGGCGCATCGCGGCGAACTGGGCGGCACCGAACATGCCGGCGTTCCCCGAGCGGCCGTCGACGTGGAGCGTCACGGTGTCGGCCTCCGCGAGGAGCTCGTCGAGGCTCGCGCACGCCCGCGCGTTGCCGAGCGCGAGCTTCTCCGTGGTGTCGTAGAACATCACGCGCATGCCGAGGGCCTCGGCGACGACCGACAGCTGGCTGCCGATGTTGCCGTAGCCGACGATGCCGAGCGTGCGGCCGCGGACCTCGTGGGCGCCGTCGGCGCTCTTGTCCCACACGCCGGCGTGCATCTGGTCGTCGCGCTCGGTGAGCCGCCGGGCCAGGGAGATGATCTCGGCGACGGCGATCTCGACGACGCTGCGGGTGTTGGAGAACGGCGCGTTGAACACCGCGACACCCCGGTCGGTGGCCGCGGCGAGGTCGATCTGGTTGGTGCCGATGCAGAACGCGCCGATGGCGAGGAGGTCGTCGGTACCGGCGAGCACCTCCCGCGTGACGTGTGTCGTCGAGCGGATGCCGAGCACCGAGACCCCGGGCAGGGCGGCCGCCAGCTCCGCCTCGTCCATCGCGCCCGGGTGCGTGCGCACCTCGAACCCGGCCGTCGACAGCAGCTCGACCGCGTACGGGTGGATGTTCTCCAGGAGGAGGGCGACGGGCCGGGCGGTGGTGTCGGGCACGACCGCCATGGTCCCATCCCGCGACCGGGTGCCGGTCCGTGGTCTCAGTCGCGGTCCGGGTCCGGGTGCAGGGCGTAGAAGAACGACCACGGCTCGCCCCGCGGGTCGCGGGCGTGCACCCGGTACTCCTCCGCGAGGGCGTGGAGACGCTCGGCGAGCTCGGCCTGCTGGTCCGGGGTGAGGCGGAGGCCGAGCCGGGCCATCGGGAAGTCGCGCGCGGGGGAGCGGGTGACGCCGTCGACGAAGGACTGGACGAGCGCGTTGTCGCCGCCGCTGCCGTCGATCCACCACGACTTCCCCGTGGCGCGGTAGGGCCGGGGGCGGGAGCCGCGCGGGCCGCGCTCGGCCGGGAGGGCCTCGAGGAAGCCGGTGTCGACGAGCGTGCGGACGTGGTGCAGGACCGTCGCCGGTGCCATCCCGAGCCGCTCGGCGAGCCGGGCGTTGGTCTGCGGCACGTCGAGGCACATGCGGAGGATCCGCAGCCGGAGGCCGGAGGCGAGTGCCCGCGCCTCGGCGTCCGTCGGGGGGCGGCGCGTGGCGGCGTCGTGCGGCTCGTCCCGCGGCTCGTCCCGCGGCTCGTCGTGCGCCGGGGTGCTCGCCACGGCGCCAGGGTACCCGCAGGGCAGTGACCGATTGACTCTTCCCAATCAGTCGCGCGACCCTGAGCGCCGTGACCGCTCCGCACGACGTCCGTCCGCCCGGTGAGGCTGCCGGCGGGCGCCTGCGCCGCTGGTACCGGCAGAGCCTCGTCGGGCACCCCGTGGGTCGGGACTTCCGGCAGCTGTGGATCGGCGACACCATCGGCCAGGTCGGCACGCAGGTCGGCACGATCGCGCTGCCGCTGCTCGCGGTGTCCGTGCTCGGGGCGGGCGAGTGGGAGATGGGCCTGCTTGCCACGTCGGAGAACCTCGCGTTCCTCCTCGTGGGCCTGCCGGCGGGCGCGTGGGTCGACCGGATGCGCAAGCGTCACGTGCTCGTCTGGGGCGACGTCGTCCGCGGGGTCGCGCTGCTGTCGTTGCCGGCGGCGTGGCTGCTCGGTGTCCTCAGCTTCCCGCTCGTGCTGGCGGTCGCGGTCGTCATGGGCGTCGCGACGGTGTTCTTCGACGTCGCGTACCAGAGCTACCTGCCCTCGCTCGTGCCGTCGTCGCGGATCAGCGAGGGCAACGCCAGGCTCCAGGTGTCCCACTCCGCCGCCCAGGTCGCCGGCCCGGGGCTCGGCGGCGGCCTCGTCGGCCTCGTCGGCGCCCCGCTCGTCCTCCTCGCCGACGCGGTGTCGTTCCTCGGGTCCGTCGTCTTCACCCTGCGGATCCGGCACCGCGAGGAGCCGCCGCCTCGGGAGGGTCGCCGCCCCCTGCACGTCGAGATCGGCGAGGGGCTCGGGTTCGTCCTGCGCCAGCCGCTCCTGCGCCGCATCGTGGCGACGACGGCGCTGTCGAACTTCGCGAGCAACATCGGCGGGGCGCTGCTCGTGCTCTACGTCGTCCGCGACCTCGGGCTCTCGGAGGCGCAGCTCGGACTGGTCCTCAGCGTGGGGGCGATCGGCGGCCTGGTCGGTGCCGTCGCCTCCGGCGCCGTCATGCGGCTGCTCGGCGAGGGGCGCACGATCGCGCTGGTGATCGTGCCCGCGTCGGGGGCGGCGGCGCTCGTGCCGCTGGCGGCGGGCCGGGACACGGTCGTCGCGTTCGCGCTGCTCGCGGTGTCCATGGCGGTGTACGGCTTCGGGGTGGTCGTCTACAACGTCGCGCAGGTGTCGTTCCGGCAGCGGCTGTGCCCTGCCCCGCTGCTCGGCAGGATGAACGCCTCGGTCCGCTTCATCGTGTGGGGCGTGACGCCGATCGGGGCCTTCGTCGGCGGCGTCGTCGGGGCGCAGGCCGGGATCCTCACCGCCCTGTGGCTCGGCGTGGCCCTCGAGCTCGTCGCGGTCCTGCCCGTGCTGCTGAGCCCGCTGCTGCGGATGCGCGACCTGCCCCGCGGTCTGGACGCCCACGCGGCGGCCCCCTGAGTCTGCGTTTCTGTCGACGTCCGGCACGGATGTCTGCGTTCTTGTCGACGTCCGGCACGGATGTCTGCGTTTCGGTCACCGAGGACACGGGCCCAGCGGAGCGGCCTGCCCGATCTGACCGGTGTGCACCGATCTGTTGACACATGTCGGGACCGGGGCAGCATGGGGCGCGGTCGGCGCCGACCCGCGGTGCCGACCGGACGAGAGGGAGACCCCCATGCGTGTCCTCACGACCACCGCGCTGGCCGGCGGCGTCGCCGCAGCAGCCGTCCTCGGCCTCGGCGCCGCCCCCGCCTCGGCGGACCACGTCCACTTCCGGGTCCTCGGGAACGGCGACTGCGTGCTCCTCGCCCCCGACGGCGGCGAGAAGCACGTCCAGCTGCCGAACGCCGACGGCTTCGCCGACAACCGCAAGCACCCGCTCCACGTCAAGGTGCACCTCGGCACCCCAGGCAGCGTCGGCGAGATCTACGTCGCCTACCCGGCCTCCGGCGTCCTCAACCCCGAGGCCGTCGAGCTGTGCGGCGGGGAGTTCGTCAACGGCTGACCGACCGCGCCCACGTCGGCAGAACTGCAGACGTACGGCGCGTAGGTCCACAGAAACGCAGACGTACGGCGCGTAGGTCGACAGAAACGCAGACGTCGCGGCGCGGTCAGACCGTCCAGGTGTCCTGACCCGCGAGCAGCGCGTCCAGGTCGGCGTCCGTCGCCGGGCCACCCGCCGCCGAGACGGCCGCGTCGACCTGGGCGCGGACGAGGTCGTCGTACGCGGGGCGCTGCACGGAGCGGAACACGCCGAGCGGGACGTGGCCCATCGCCGTGTCGTCCAGGCGCGACAGCGCGAAGGCGGCCGAGGGGTCGTCCGCGGCCGGGTCGTGGACGACGGGCGTCCGGCCGCTGGCGTGCGCGACGTCCCGCGAGACCACCTCGACCCCGCCGCCGTCGCGGCGCGGCACGACGACCTGCGCGCGACCGTCCGACCCGCCGAAGGTGACCTCCTCGCCGGCGCGGAGGCGCACGAGCCGCGCGGCGGCCTCGTCCTTGTCCTTGAGGACGTCGAAAGCGCCGTCGTTGAAGATCGGGCAGTTCTGGTAGATCTCGACGAACGCGCTGCCGCGGTGCTCCGCCGCGGCCCGCAGCACCTCGGTGAGGTGCGCGCGGTCCGAGTCGAGCGTGCGCGCGACGAACGTCGCCTCCGCGCCGAGCGCGAGCGAGACCGGGTTGAACGGCCCGTCGACGGAGCCCGCCGGGGTCGACTTCGTCACCTTGCCGGTCTCCGAGGTCGGGGAGTACTGGCCCTTCGTCAGCCCGTAGATGCGGTTGTTGAACAGCAGGATCGTGACGTTGAGGTTGCGGCGCAGGGTGTGGAGCAGGTGCCCGGCCCCGATCGACAGGGCGTCGCCGTCGCCGGTCACGACCCACACGTTGAGGTCCGGGCGCGACACCGCGAGGCCGGTCGCGAACGTCGGGGCGCGGCCGTGGATGGAGTGCACGCCGTACGTGTCGAGGTAGTACGGGAAGCGCGAGGAGCACCCGATCCCGGAGACGAAGACGAGGTTCTCCCGCTTCACCTGCAGGTCGGGCAGGAAACCCTGGACGGCCGCGAGCACGGCGTAGTCGCCGCAGCCGGGGCACCAGCGGACCTCGTTGTTCGCGACGAAGTCCTTCCGGGTGAGGCTCTCGCCCTCCGACAGGGTGGGCACGCCCCGCAGGCCCTGGCCGGGGCCGACCTGCGGCAGGCCGAGGTCGATGCTCATGCGTGGCTCCCTTCGCTGACGCGGACGCTGCCGTTGGTGCCGCGGGCGGCCGCGCTGCCGTTGGTGAAGCGGCGGGCCGTCGGTTGCGGCGGCGCGTGGCGTACGGCGTCGCCGATGGCCTGCTCGAGCTCACCGGAGGTGAACGGCAGGCCGCGGACGCTGGTGTGGCTGTGGACGTCGACGAGGTAGCGGGCCCGCAGCAGCAGCGCGAGCTGGCCGAGGTTCATCTCCGGCACGAGGACGCGCGGGTACGCGCGCAGGACGTCGCCGGTGTCGGCGGGGAACGGGTTGAGGTGGCGCAGGTGCGCCTGTGCGACCCGCAGGCCGTTCGCCCGTGCCGCGCGCACGGCGGCGCTGATCGGCCCGAACGTCGAGCCCCAGCCGAGGACGAGGAGGTCGGCGCCCTCGCTGCCGTGCGACCCGTCGGCCCACGGGTCGTCGACCTCCAGGTCGGGGACGGCGACCCCGTCGACCTTCGCCTGGCGCAGCCGCACCATCCGGTCGTGGTTGTCGGGGTCGTAGCTGATCTCGCCGGTGCCGTCGGCCTTCTCCAGGCCGCCGATGCGGTGGGCGAGCCCGGGCGTGCCGGGGACCGCCCACGGCCGGGCGAGGGTGCCGGGGTTGCGGGAGTAGGGCCGGAACTGCTCCTCCTCCGGCACGTCGTCCGCGCTCGCGAAGCGCGGCCGCAGCCGCGGCAGGTCCGCCACCGAGGGCAGCCGCCACGGCTCGGAACCGTTCGCGAGGTAGCCGTCGGACAGCAGGATGACGGGCGTCATGTACGTGAGCGCGATCCGCGCCGCCTCGCGGGCCGCCTCGAAGCAGTCGGCCGGCGTCGCGGCGGCGACGACCGGGAGGGGTGCCTCGCCGTGGCGGCCGAACAGCGCCTGCAGGAGGTCCGCCTGCTCGGTCTTCGTCGGCAGGCCGGTGCTCGGTCCGCCGCGCTGGACGTCGACGAGCACGAGCGGCAGCTCGAGCGCGACCGCGAGGCCGAGCATCTCCGCCTTGAGGGACAGGCCCGGCCCGGACGTCGTCGTGACGCCGAGCGCCCCGCCGTAGGCCGCGCCGAGCGCCGCGCCGATGCCGGCGATCTCGTCCTCCGCCTGGAGCGTCGTCACGCCGAAGCGCTTGAGACCGGACAGGGTGTGGAGGATGTCGGAGGCCGGCGTGATGGGGTACGAGCCGAGCACGAGCGGCAGGCCGCTCGTGTGCGCGGCCGACACCAGGCCGTAGGCGAGCGCGACGTTGCCGGTGACGTTGCGGTACGTGCCGGACGCGGCCGGCGCGGGCGCCACCTCGTAGCGGACGGCGAACGTCTCCGTCGTCTCCCCGAACGACCAGCCGGCCTCGAGGGCGCGGAGGTTCGCCTCGAGGATCTGCGGGCGGTGCCCGAACTTCGTCTCGAGGAAGCGGCGCGTGCCGTCCGTCGGGCGCGAGTACAGCCACGACAGCAGCCCGAGGGCGAACATGTTCGTCGAGCGCTCGGCGTCCTTGCGGCCGAGGCCGAGCTCGGTGAGCGCCTCGACGGTCATCGACGTGAGCGGGACCGCGTGCACCTGGTAGGCCGCGAGGGAGCCGTCCTCGAGCGGGTCGGACGCGAAGCCGACCTTCTGCAGCGCCCGTGTGGTGAAGGCGTCGGAGTCGACGACGAGCGTGGCCCCGTGCGGCACGTCCGGCAGGTTCGCCTTGAGCGCGGCGGGGTTCATCGCGACGAGCACGTCGGGGGCGTCGCCGGGGGTGAGGACGTCGTGGTCGGCGAACTGCACCTGGAAGCTCGAGACACCGGGCAGCGTGCCGGCGGGGGCGCGGATCTCGGCCGGGAAGTTCGGCAGGGTCGCGAGGTCGTTGCCGAGCGCGGCCGTCTCGGCGGTGAAGCGGTCGCCGGTCAGCTGCATGCCGTCGCCGGAGTCCCCCGCGAAGCGGATGACGACATGGTCGAGCGGGGTGGCGGCTGAGGACATGTGGGGGGAAATACCTCTCGTCGGTCTGACTCAATGGTAGGAGCCGAACCTCACTGCCGCCGCCCCGGCGTCCGACAAGCCGTGGAGCTTTCTCTGGGCCGAGTCAAGTCGCAAACCTTGCGTTGCGAGGGAACGCGTCGCGCGGCCTCCGTCGTTCCTGGGGAAGAGTGGACCCCACGGGTCCGTGGAGCACGAGAGCGAGGAACGGTGCTGCAGCGCCACAACCACCACAACGGGTTCAAGACCGCCCTGCTGTTCGGCGCCATCTGGGGGCTGCTGCTCCTGGTCGGGGCCGCGGTGGCGGCGTGGGTCGGCAACGCGTCGATCATGTTCCTGTTCGCGCTCATCGGCGTCGCGATGACCGCGTACAGCTACTGGAACAGCGACAAGCTCGCGATCCGCGCGATGCGCGCCCAACCCGTCTCCGAGGCCGAGCAGCCGCAGATGTACCGGATCGTCCGCGAGCTGTCCGCCGTCGCGCAGCAGCCGATGCCGCGCCTGTACGTCTCGCCGACCATGGCGCCGAACGCGTTCGCCACCGGTCGTAACCCGGAGAACGCGGCGGTGTGCTGCACCGTCGGCATCCTCCAGCTGCTCGATGAGCGGGAGCTGCGGGGCGTGCTCGGGCACGAGCTCATGCACGTGTACAACCGCGACATCCTCACCTCGTCGGTCGCCGCGGCGGTGGCGGGGATCATCACGTCGATCGCGCAGTTCCTCCAGCTCAGCTTCCTGTTCGGGGGCAGCCGCGACAACAACGGCAACCCCCTGGCGATCATCGGGGTGCTCGCCTCGGCGATCCTCGCGCCGATCGCGGCGAGCCTCATACAGCTCGCGATCTCCCGCACGCGCGAGTACGACGCCGACGAGGACGGCGCCGCCCTGACCGGGGACCCGCTGGCTCTCGCCTCGGCGCTGGCGAAGATCGAGGCGGCGGCCTCCCGGGCCCCGCTCCCGCCGGAGCGCCAGCTCGTCAACGCCTCGCACCTGTTCATCGCCAACCCGTTCCGGGGCGGCGGGGTCAAGGCGCTGTTCGCCACCCACCCGCCGATGGAGCAGCGGATCGCGCGCCTGGAGGCGCTCGCCTACGGCGGCCCGACCCGGTGAGGTGCGCCCCGTGAGGTCCGCGCGGTGAGGTGCGGCCCGCTCGCCGCGGCGCTGCTCGCGGCGGGCGCGCCGGTGCTCGTCGCCGGCTGCGCGTACGACCCGGCGGACGCGTTCGCCTCCGCCGAGGCGGTCGCGACGACCGATCTCGCCGGGGTCGCGCCGCCCGACGATGCGCAGCCGGTCGAGGTGGTCCGCGTCGTCGACGGCGACACCGTCGTCGTCGACGGGGATCCCGGACCGGTGCTGCCGGACGGCGGCGAGACGCGTGTCCGGCTGCTCCTCGTCGACACCCCGGAGGTCGACGGGCCGAACGCCGAGGAGGAGTGCCTCGGTCCCGAGGCCTCCGCCTACGCCGAGGAGCTGATGCCGCCGGGGTCGCGGCTGCTGCTCGCGCCGGACGAGGAGCTGCTCGACGACTTCGACCGGACGCTCGCGTACGCGTGGACCGAGGACGGGCGCTTCGTCAACGAGCTGCTCGTCGCGAACGGGCTCGCGTACGCCGTCGTGTTCCCGCCGAACGACGAGCACATCGAGGCGGTGCTCGATGCGGAGGACCGCGCGCGGACCGCGCGGCTCGGCGTGTGGGGGAGCTGCTGAGGCAGCCGCCCCGAGGTGTGCCGCCGCGCGGCCTGGGGTAGGAGAGTGACGTGCCGTCACAGCTGTACGACTTCGTCGTGGTCGCCAACCGTCTGCCCGTCGACAAGGTCGGGACCACCGACGACGGCGAGCCGCTGTACGAGACGTCGCCCGGGGGACTCGTCACCGCGCTCGCACCCGTCATGCGCAGCCAGCACGGGGCGTGGGTCGGCTGGGCCGGGGCACCGGACGAGGCCGGTGACGCCTTCGACTCCGACGGCATGCACCTGGTGCCCGTCGAGCTGAGCGCGCAGGAGATCGAGGACTACTACGAGGGCATGGCGAACGGCACGCTGTGGCCGCTGTTCCACGACGTCATCGCCGCACCGGAGTACCACCGGCACTGGTGGGACGCCTACGCCAAGGTCAACCGCCGCTTCGCCGAGGCCGCCGCTGCGCAGGCCGCGGAGGGCGCGACCGTGTGGGTGCAGGACTACCAGCTCCTGCTGGTGCCCATGATGCTGCGCGAGCAGCGCCCGGACCTGCGGATCGGCTTCTTCAACCACATCCCGTTCCCGGGCTACGAGATCTTCAGCCAGCTCCCGTGGCGCAAGCGCGTGGTCGAGGGGGTGCTCGGCGCCGACCTCGTCGGCTTCCAGCGCCGCTCCGACGCGACGAACTTCCTCCGGGCCTGCCGCCGCGCGGCCGGTGCGACGACCCGCGGCTCGCACGTCCACGTCGGTCACGGCGAGGGCCGGCGGACGGTCCACGCCGCCCCGTTCCCGATCTCCATCGACGCGCGCGGCTTCGAGGCGCTCGCGAGCGACCCGGCCGTCATCGAGCGCGCGGCGCAGGTGCGCACGGAGCTCGGCGACCCCGACGCCATCCTGCTCGGCGTCGACCGGCTCGACTACACGAAGGGCATCCGCCACCGTCTCTCGACGTTCAAGGAGCTGCTGGAGGATGGCGCCCTCGGCGACAAGCGGGTCGTCCTCGTGCAGGTCGCGAGCCCGTCGCGGGAGCGCGTGAAGGCCTACGCGGACCTGCGCGACGAGGTCGAGCTCATCGTCGGGCGCCTCAACGGCGACCACGGGACGGTCGGCTGGCAGCCGGTGCACTACCTCCACCAGTCCTTCCCCCGCGACGAGATGGCGGCGCTGTACCTCGCCGCCGACGCGATGCTCGTGACGGCGCTGCGCGACGGCATGAACCTCGTGGCGAAGGAGTACGTGGCGGCCCGGCACGACGACGACGGCGTCCTCGTGCTCAGCGAGTTCGCCGGCGCCGCCGACGAGCTCCACCAGGCGGTCCTCGTGAACCCCCACGACATCGACGGCACCAAGGGCGCCATCGTCGAGGCGCTCGGGATGCCGAAGGCGGAGCGCCGCCGGCGGATGCGGGCCCTGCGCCGCCGGGTCCGGGAGCACGACGTCGAGCGCTGGGCCCGGGACTTCCTCGGTGCGCTGCAGGACGGCGCGCACGCGCACGACGAGGAGCCGGCGGGGCAGGCGTGAGCGTCGCCCCGGACGTCGAGGCCGCGCTGCAGGGGCTCGTCGGGCGCACGCCGCTGCTGCTCGCCCTCGACTTCGACGGCGTGTGCGCGCCGCTGGTCGACGACCCCGAGGCCGCTCGCGCCCTGCCCGGCACCGCGTCCGTCGTCGCCGAGCTCGCGGCGCTCGACGGGGTCGAGGTCGCGATGGTGTCGGGCCGCTCGCTCGCGAGCCTCACGCACGTCTCGCAGGCGCCGGCCGGGGTGCTGCTCGTCGGTGGGCACGGGGCCGAGACCGGTGACGGGGTCGTCCTGCCCGACGACGCGGCGGCGTTGCTGGAGACCATCACCGCCGAGGTCGAGGCGATCGTCGCCGGTGCCGACGGGACGTCGGTCGAGCACAAGCCGACGTCCGTCGTCCTCCACACCCGACGCGCGGACGACGAGGCGACCGCGAGCGCGCAGCGGGCCGTGCTCGACGGGCCGGGCGCCCGCGACGGCGTCCGCGTGCGGCCGGGTCACGAGGTCGTCGAGCTGTCCGTCGTGACGGCCGACAAGGGCCAGGCGCTGCGGGCGCTGCGGGACCGGGTGGGCGCGTCGGCCGCCGTGTACGTCGGCGACGACGTGACGGACGAGGACGCGTTCGCCGTGCTCGACCAGGAGTCCGGCGACGTCGCGGTGAAGGTCGGGTCGGGGGAGACCCGGGCACGGCTGCGGGTGGAGTCCCCGGAGGACGTCACCGAGCTGCTCGAGCGCCTTCTCGACCTGCTACGAACCGGTCACCGGGGGTAGGTTCAGCGAGGTGGACGCCGACGCCCGAGCCGCCATCGACCTGCTGCTGAGCGAGTCGCAGATCAACCGGCTCGTGCGCGAGTACTGCCACGGAGTCGACAAGCGCGACGCGGACCGCTTCATGGCCGTGTGGGCCGAGGACGCCGTGTGGCAGGTCGGTCCCGAGCAGGTGTTCCGCGGCCACACCGCGATCCTCGACGGCGCCCAGCGGCAGTGGGACGCCTTCGGCCAGATGCACCACTGGGCCGCCAACGTCGTCATCGACATCGAGCCCGGCGAGGACCGCGCGACGGGGGAGAGCGACGTCGACGTCACCGTCGAGATGGTCGACGGGCGCTGGGTGCGTGGCGGCGGCACCTACCGCGACCAGTACGTGCGGGAACACGGGCAGTGGAAGATCGCGCGGCGCGAGGCGGTCGCGCACTTCCACCTCTACGGCGAGAGCGCCGACATCCGCTAGGTCGAACGTCGCCCGAGCGTGCCAGGGGTCGGACCGACCTGAGCTTGCTCAGGCCGCTGCGTCCCGTCGAGCCGCTCGGCTCGGGGAGGGGCCACTTCTTGGACCCTCGTCGGGAGCGCGGCACCTGGAAATTCCGACGTGGCGTGTCAGGATTTCAAGGTCGGAGCGACCGGTCATGCCCCGAGACTCGCCCCGACAGAACGACCAGGTCTGATCCTTGACAGCGCCCGACCTGGGCTCCTTCACTCGAGCATGGTGTCCGACGCGGGTACCGAGCGACTCGTGCTGCGCTGCGTCGACCTGCTCGCGGAGCTGCTCGCCCAGCCACTCGACCGGTTCCCGGTGCAAGAGGTGGCCGAGCACCTGCGGGAGTCCGTGGGCGCGTCGATGGTCGCGTGGAACTACGTGTCCGGGCACCGCAGGCGGCTGGGGTACCTCAGCGAGGGCGCGGAGTCGTTCCGTGACGCCGGCGAGGCGTGGTTGCAGGCGCACGGGCCGGGCGCCCACCCGTTGCTGCGGTGGTACGCGACGAGCGGGTCGACCGTCCCGCTGACGGCGGCGAGGGTGCCGAACGCCATCGCGGACCGGCGGTGCCAGGAGGCGTTCGCCGCCGTCGTCGAGCCCCTGGGGGTGCTGCGTCAGCTGTCGGTCCCCGTCTCCCTGTCCGTGCACGAGCACGACGCCGTCGTGCTCGGCCGCGACGACGTCGACTTCTCCGACGCCGACGTCGAGCTGGTGGCCCGGATACAGCCGCTGCTCGTCGGGGTCCGCCGTCAGATCGAGACCCGGAGGCGGTGGGCCGACTCGCACGGTCGGGTCGACGGCGAGGACGGCAGCGGCGCAGACGACGCGGCCCGGGCGGTCGGGCTCACGCCACGGGAGCTCTGCGTGCTCCAGCTGCTGAGCGAGGGCTGGACCCAGCACGCCATGGCGCACCACCTCGGCATCTCGCCCCGGACGGTCCACAAGCACGTCGAGCACGTGTACGCCAAGCTCGGTGTCGGGGACCGGCTGCTGGCCGTGATGCGCGCACGGGATCTGTCGGTGCTGCCGCAGCAGCGAGAACGCTGATCGCCCACCGCGCTCACGAGGGCCGAGGCAGTACGTACGACGGCCCATTCCGCTCCGGCCCGCGGAGGAGGACCCTTCTCCCACCGGCCTACGGCGCCGGGCGGCAAGGAGGACACCATGTCGCGGGCACGACCCCGGCTCCGGTCTCGCGGGACGACGACGTCGGTCGTCGCCCGGGGACGTCGCCGCCTCGTGTGCGCCGCGGGTGCGGCCGTGCTGCTCGCCGGGTGCTCCGTGTCGCCCGCGGGCGCCGAGCAGCAGGCGTCGGACCGGGCGCAGCTCGCGGCGCTCGTCGAGGCGGACGTCGAGGAGTACCTGGCCGAGGCGGACGCCCCGGGGAAGGTGAGAGCCGTCGTCGTCCACCACGACGGTGCGCCGCTCGCAGAGCGGTACCACCTCACCGACGCCGACGAGTGGTGGGACACCCGGTCGGTCACCAAGTCGGTGATGTCGACGCTCATCGGCATCGCCATCGGCGACGGCTTGATCGACGGCGTCGACGCGACCCTCGGCGAGCTCCTTCCCGACCGGCGCGACGAGATGACGGAGGAGGTCGCCGCGCTCACCCTCCACCAGGTGCTCACCCACACGGCGGGCTTCGGGGAGGAGGGCTCCGCGGCGGACGACTACTGGTGGACGGAGGACTGGGTGGGCTCGATCCTCGCGACCCGGGCGGAGACGGGTGGGGACGTCGGGACCTTCGCGTACTCCAACGCCGGGGCCCACCTGCTGTCGGCGGTGCTCGTGGAGGCGACGGGCGTCCCCGTCCTCGAGTACGCCCGCGAGGAGCTGTTCGACCCCCTCGGCATCCCGACCGAGCCGGTATTCGAGCCGACGGTCGACCCGGCCGACCCCGACTCGCTCGACGAGGTGTACGCCGACTACGTCGAGGCCGACTTCGCGTGGGGGGTGGACCCGCAGGGGCTTCACGAGGGGTCCTGCTGCTCCAAGCTGCGCCCACGGGACCTCGCCCGGCTCGGCCAGCTGTACCTGGATCGTGGCCGGCGGGACGGGGAGCAGGTGCTGCCGGAGAGCTGGGTGGAGGAGGCCACCCGTCAGCACGTCGAGGTCCCGGCCGCGGGCGTCGCCGGCTACGGCTACATGTGGTGGACCGGCGAGGTCGACGGGCACGAGACGTCCGTGGCGTACGGCCGGGGCGGTCAGGCGGTCGTCGTCGTGCCCGAGCTCGACCTCGTGGTCGCCGTCGCGACGGAGTTCGACGATCGAGACCCCCTGCGCCTCGCGCAGGCGTTCGGTCCGGAGAGTGTCGTCCGGATGGTCGAGCTGGCCATCGCGCCGCACGTCCAGCCATGAGGCCTCCACCGACGGGCGCTGTGCCTCGCGGGTCGCGTCCGGCAGCGGCCGCAGCTCTCGTGCTCGCGGCGGCTCTGTCCGCCTGCACGGGCGACGTGAGCGCGGGTGGTGGGGACGTGGGGGGCGCGGCGGGACCGGAGCCCGCCGCGACGGGTGAGGCGCTGCTCTGGACCACGCCGGCGGACAGCGCTCTCCCGGCGGAGACGGTCGACGCCCTCCAGGAGGCCCTGGACGCCTACCGGCAGGCCCAGGAGGCGCCGGGTCTCACGGCGGCGGTCGTCACGCCCGACGGGATGTGGGCGGGGGCGTCGGGCGTCGACGGGACGGGCACGCCGCTCCAGCCGGAGTCCGCGTTCGCCATCGCGAGCATCACGAAGACCTTCGTGGCGGCGGAGGTCGTGCTGCTCTCCGCCCAGGAGCAGGTGGACCTCGACGCGGACATCGCCGACTACGTCGACCTGCCGTTCACCAGCGACGGCGCGACGGTCCGAGAGGTCCTGGGGATGGAGAGCGGCTTCCCCCTCGACCCGGTCGACGAGGTGCTCGGCATGACCGGTGACCTCGACCGCGAGTGGACCCAGGACGACGTCTTCGACCTCGTCCTCGCGGGGAGCATCCAGGGCGTGCGCGGCGAGGACCCGAGCTACAACAACCTCAACTACTGGGTCCTGGGAGCGCTCGTCGAGGAGGTGACCGGGGAGCCGCTCGCGGTCGCCCTGCGCCAGGACGTGCTCGATCCGTTCGGCCTCGAGCGGGTGTGGGTCCAGGCCGCCGAGGAGCCGACGCCGCCGCTCGCGATCGCCGCCGACGAGGCCCGCTTCCCCGAGGTCGACGAGGACGGCCCCTTCCTGCCGTCCCGGGCGGTCGCGTCGGCCGCCGGTGCCGCTGGCGGCATGGCCGCCGACGCCCCCACCCTCGCCCGGTGGGGGCACCTGCTGTACGGCGGTGCGGTGCTCGAGCGGTCGCTCGTCGAGGACATGACGACACCGGAGGGCGACGACGACTGGTACGGCCTCGGGACGGTGCTCGCCCGGGACGGCGAGGCCCCGCTCGTGGGGCACGACGGCGACCTGGGCGTCTACCACAGCCTGCTGGCCGTGTGGCCCGACGACGCGATCTCCGTGGCGGTTCTCGTGCCGACCCCGTCGCCGCTCGGCCTCGACGAGGAACTCACCCCCACCGGCCTCGCGCGCACGCTCCACGAGGCCGCCCTGGGCTAGGAGCCGGTGACCCGACCGTCCGACACCGCCCACCGCCGGGACACCTCGACCGCGTCGAGCATCCGCCGGTCGTGCGTCACGAGCAGGAGCGTCCCCTCGTACGCCGCCAGGGCCTGCTCGAGCTGCTCGATGGCCGGCAGGTCGAGGTGGTTCGTCGGCTCGTCGAGCACGAGCAGGTTCACCCCGCGCGCCTGCAGGAGCGCGAGGGCGGCGCGGGTGCGCTCGCCGGGGGAGAGGTTCCCGACGGCTCGGTTCACGTGGTCGGCCTTGAGCCCGAACTTCGCGAGCAGCGTCCGCACGTCGGCCGGCGCCATGTCCGGCAGGTGCGTGCGCACCGCCTCGAGCAGCGACGCCGACCCGGTGAGCACGCCGCGGACCTGGTCGACCTCACCGATCTCGACCGACGTGCCGAGCGACACCGTCCCCTCGTCCGGGGTCAGCCGCCCGAGCAGCAGCGCGAGCAGCGTGGTCTTGCCCGAGCCGTTGGGCCCGGTCACGGCCACCCGGTCCCCGACGTCGAGCTGCAGGTCGACGGGACCGAGGGTGAACGTGCCCCGCCGCACGAGGGCGCCGCGAGCCGTCGCGACGACGGACGAGCCGCGGGGTGCGGCGGCGATGGAGTAGCGGAGCTCCCACTCCTTGCGGGGCTCCTCGACCTCCTCCAGCCGCTCGATCATCCGCTCGGTTTGGCGTGCCTTCGCCGCCTGCTTCTCCGACGTCGCCTGCATGTGGGCGCGGATGTTCCTGTCGGGCTCGCCGCGTCGCACCGCCTTGCTCCGCGCGGCGCGGACGCCCTTGTCGGCCCACCCGCGCTGCATGCGCGAGCGCGCCTCGAGCGACGACACTGTGTCGGCGTACTCCTCGTACGCCTCACGGGCCCGGCGGCGGGCGACCTCCCCCTCGTGGAGGTACGCCTCGTAGCCGCCGCCGTAGACGTTGACCTGCCGCTGGGCCAGGTCGAGCTCGACGACCCGGGTGACCGTCCGGGCGAGGAACTCCCGGTCGTGCGACACGACCACGACCCCGGTTCGCTGCCCCTGCACGAACCGCTCGAGCCGCTCCAGGCCGTCGAGGTCGAGGTCGTTCGTCGGCTCGTCGAGGAGCACGACGTCGAAGCGGGACAGCAGGAGCGCCGCCAGCCCCGCCCGCGCCGCCTGCCCGCCGGACAACGACGTCATCGCCGCGTCCGTCGCGACACCGAGTCCGAGGTCGCCGAGCACCTCCCCGGTGCGCTCGTCGAGGTCGGCGCCGCCGAGCCCGAGCCACCGCTCGAGGGCGAGCGCGTACTCGTCGTCCGAGCCCGGCGCACCGGCGGCGAGGCGTTCCGTCGCGGCGTCGAGCGCCGCCTGCGCGTCGGTCACGCCGGTCCGGCGCGCGAGGTAGTCGGCGACCGTCTCGCCGGGCAGCCGCTCCGGCTCCTGCGCGAGGTAGCCGACGACGGCGGTCGGCGGGTTGAGCGCGACCCCGCCGGCCTCGGCCGCGTGCAGCCCCGCGAGCACCCGCAGCAGCGTCGACTTGCCCGCCCCGTTCGCGCCGACGAGCCCGACGACGTCGCCCGGGGCGACGACGAGGTCGAGGTCGGCGAAGAGGACGCGGTCGGCGTGGCCCGCCGCGAGACCGCGGGCGACGAGGGTGGCGGACACGGGCGGCATCCTCCCAAGCCGCGGCGAGCGCCGCTCACCCATTTACGCAACGGCACCTGAACCTAATCGGCGTACGCTGGTCGGCATGAGCGCGCGACGACCCGGAGCCGACGTGCGGGGCGACTTCCCCGTCCTGTCCCGTACCGTCCGCGACGGCAGGCCGCTCGTCTACCTCGACTCCGGCGCCACGAGCCAGCGCCCGACGAGCGTGCTCGACGCCGAGCGCCGCTTCGCCGAGACCAGCCACGCCGCCGTCCACCGCGGCGCCCACGCGCTGGCGGAGGAGGCGACGGACGCCTACGAGGACGCCCGGGCCCGCATCGCCGGGTTCGTCGGCGCCCGCGCGCAGGACGTCGTCCTCACGAAGAACGCGACCGAGGGCCTCAACCTCGTCGCGTACTCCCTCGGCAACGCCGGCCACACCCCCGGCGCGGAGCACCTCGCGCTCGGCCCCGGCGACGAGGTCGTCGTCACGGAGATGGAGCACCACGCCAACCTCGTGCCGTGGCAGGAGCTGTGCCGCCGCACCGGCGCGACGCTGCGCTGGTACGGCGTCACCGACGACGGCCACCTCGACCTCGGCTCCCTCGAGCTCTCCCAGCGGACGAAGGTCGTCGCCTTAACCCACGCGAGCAACGTCCTCGGCACCATCACGCCCGTCGCCGAGCTCGTCCGCCGGGCCAAGGCCGTCGGTGCGCTCGTCGTCCTCGACGCGTGCCAGTCCGTCCCGCACCTGCCCGTCGACCTGCCCGCCCTCGGCGTCGACCTCGCCGCGTGGTCCGGGCACAAGATGCTCGGGCCCACGGGCATCGGCTGCCTGTGGGGCCGCGGCGACCTGCTCGATGCGATGCCGCCGTTCCTCACCGGCGGGTCGATGATCGAGGTCGTCCGGATGGAGCGCTCGACCTACGCCGCGCCGCCGCAGAAGTTCGAGGCGGGGGTGCCGATGGTGAGCCAGGCCGTCGGGCTCGCTGCCGCCGTCGACTACCTCGAGGCGATCGGGATGGACGCCGTCGCGGCCCACGAGCGCGCGCTCGCGGCCCGGCTGCTCGCCGGGCTCGAGGATCTCGGGGGAGTGCGGGTCGTCGGGCCGCCGCTCGTGGAGGGCACCGAGCGCGGCGGCACCGTCGCGTTCGTCGTCGACGGGGTCCACGCCCACGACGTCGGGCAGGTGCTCGACTCCCGCGGCGTCGCCGTCCGGGTCGGTCACCACTGCGCGTGGCCGCTGCACCGCCGGCTCGGTGTGCAGGCGACCGTCCGCGCGAGCACGCACGTGTACTCGACCGAGGCCGACGTCGACGCGCTCCTCGCGGGCCTGCGCGAGGTGCAGCGCTTCTTCGGGGTCGCGCCGGCGGTCGCTCCCCTCGCCGTCAGCACCAGCCAGGGAGCCCCCGCATGAGCACGAGCCTCGAAGAGCTCTACCGCGACACGATCCTCGAGCACAGCAAGCGGCCGCGGCGCTCCGGCCTCCGCGAGCCGTTCGACGCCCAGGTGCACCAGGTCAACCCGGTGTGCGGGGACGAGGTGACGCTGCGGCTGCGGCTCGGCGACGGCTCCGGTGCCGCTCGGGTGGTCGAGGACGTCTCGTACGACGCCCACGGCTGCTCGATCAGCCAGGCCGCGACGTCGGTGATGGCGGACGCGCTGACCGGGCGGACCGTCCAGGAGTTCATGGACGCCTACGGCGTGTTCCACGAGATCGTGACGACGCGCGGCACGACGACCCTCGACCCGCTCGACACGCTGCCGGACGACCTCGCCGACGCACTCGGTGACGCCCCCGCGTTCGCGGGCGTCGCGCGCTACCCGGCCCGCGTGAAGTGCGCGCTGCTGGGGTGGACGGCGTTCAAGCAGGCGATCGTCGAGGCCGCCTGACTCTGCGAGCGGCCGTCAGAACAGCTGCTCGAGCGAGTCGTCGGACAGCACCTGGTCGATGACCATCGTCGCCGCTCCGATGACGGCGGCCCGACCACCGGTCCGTGACGTGACGATCCGCAGGTGCTGCGTGGCCAGCGGCAGGGAGCGGCGGTAGACGACCTCCCGGATGCCGGCGAGCAGGTGGTCACCGGCGCCCGCGAGGCTGCCGCCGATGACGACGACGGAGGGATTGAGCAGGTTGACGCAGGTGGCGAGGACGGCGCCCAGGGAGCGTCCGGCCTCGCGGACCGCGGCCGACGCCTCGGCGTTGCCCGACCGGACGAGGGCGACGACGTCGACGCTGGAGTGGACGTCGAGGCCGGACGCGGCGAGCCGCCGCGCGACGGTCTGCCCGCTCGCGAGCGCCTCGAGGCACCCGGTGTTGCCGCACGTGCACAGCACGTCGTCCCCGCCCGGCACGGCGACGTGGCCGAGGTCGCCGGCCGCACCCTGCGCGCCCCGGCGGATCGCCCCGTCGCTCACGAGTCCGGCGCCGATGCCCGTCGCTACCTTGACGAAGAGGAGGTGGTCGACGTCGCGGAGCCCGGCGGCGTGCTCGCCGAGCGCCATGATGTTGACGTCGTTGTCGACGAGGACCGGCACCTTCCCCAGCCGCTGCTGGAGGAAGCCGCGGACGTCGGCCTGGTCCCATCCCGGCATGATCGGCGGGCTGATGGGCCGGCCGGACTCGTGGTCGACCGGCCCGGGCAGACCGACGCCGACGCCGACGAGGTCGCTCTGGACGCGACCGGTCTGGGACACGAGGGCGGTCACGACGTCGGCGACGCGGCCGAGGACGACCTCGGGGCCGTCGGTGATGTCGATGTCCTCCGACTGCTCGACGAGCACGGTCGCGCCGAGGTCGGTGAGCGCGATGCGCGAGTGCGTGGCCCCGAGGTCGACCGCGGCCACGAGCCGGGCCGCCGGGTTGAAGGCGAACGTCGCCGGAGGGCGCCCGCCGGTCGACACGGCGCCGCCCCCGGGGGCGAGCAGCCCAGCCGAGAGCAGCTGGTCGATCCGCTGCGCGATGGTCGAGCGGGCCTGGCCGGTCACGGTGGCCAGCTCGGCGCGGGTGCGGGGGCGGCCGTCGCGCAGCAGCTGCAGCGTCGCCCCCAGGTCCGTGGGCCGGCTGCTGATGCTCATGAGCCGAGTGAAGCACAGCCAGAAGCGCACGTCAGCGCGTAGTTGCCGTTTCGTTGCCGACTTTTGCTTGACGTCTGGCAAAAGACGCCCCTACGTTCCTCCGCATGGTCGATGGTGACTCCGCGGCACAGCCGCTGCCGGTGCTGCTCACGATGCACGGCATCGTCAAGCACTTCCCCGGCGCGAAGGCGCTCGACGGCGTCGACCTCGACGTCCGCGCGGGCGAGGTCCACTGCCTGCTGGGCCAGAACGGCGCCGGCAAGTCCACGCTCATCAAGGTCCTCGCGGGTGCCCACGCCCCCACCGCGGGCGAGATCCGCTGGCAGGGCGAGCCGCTGCGCCTCAGCTCCCCGGTCGCGGCTCTCGAGGCCGGCATCGCGACGATGTACCAGGAGCTCGACGTCGTCGACGGCCTCACGGTCGCGGAGAACGTCTACCTCGGGCACGAGCTGTCGACGGGTGGCCTCACCCGCCGCCGCGAGGCACACACCCGCACGGCGGAGATCCTGCGAAGGCTCGGCCACAGCGAGATCAGCCCCAACCGCGAGGTGGGGACGCTCCCGGCGGCGGGCAAGCAGGTCGTCAGCATGGCGCGGGCGCTGTCCCGCGACGCGCGGCTCATCATCATGGACGAGCCCTCGGCCGTGCTCGACTCCGAGGAGGTCGCGAACCTCTTCCGGGTCGTCCGCGAGCTCACGGCGTCCGGTGTGGCCGTCCTCTACATCTCCCACCGGCTCGACGAGATCCGCGAGATCGGCGACCGCATCACCGTGCTGAAGGACGGCCGCTCGGTCGCCTCCAACCTCCCGGTCGCGGACACCCCGACGCCGGAGCTCATCCGCCTCATGACCGGTCGCACGGTCGAGCAGGTGTTCCCCACCCGCAACCCCGTCGCCGACGACGCGCCCGTCATGCTGACGGTGGAGAACCTCGGCCTGCGGGGCGAGTTCGCCGACGTGTCGTTTACCGTCCGCGCCGGTGAGGTCGTCGGCCTGGCCGGGCTCGTCGGGTCCGGCCGTTCCGAGATCCTCGAGACCGTCTACGGCGCCCGCCGTGCGACCGAGGGGAGGGTCGAGGTCACCGGTAAGCCGCTGCGTCGCGGCTCCGTCGATGCAGCGGTTACGGCTGGCATCGGCCTTGCTCCAGAAGAGCGCAAGAGTCAGGGCTTGCTTCTCGACGAGCCCGTCTACCGCAACATCACCCTGTCGACCTTCGCCCGCCAGGCCCGCGGTCCCGTGCTCGACGAGCGCGCCGAACGGAAGGTCGCGGTGGAGCAGATCAGCGCCCTCGACCTGCGCCCCGCCGACCCCGACCGCACGATGCGGACCCTGTCGGGCGGCAACCAGCAGAAGGCGATGCTCGCCCGCTGGCTCGTCCACGGCTGCCGCGTGCTGCTGCTCGACGAGCCCACCCGCGGCGTCGACGTCGGCGCGCGCGCCGAGATCTACGCCCTCGTCCACCGCCTCGCCGAGGCCGGGAACGCCGTGGTGGTCGTCTCCAGCGAGATCGAGGAGGTGCTCGGGCTCTCCCACCGGGTGCTCGTCGTCTCCGACGGACGCGTGCTCCACGAAGGTCCCGCGGACCAGATCGACGAGCACGGAGTGCTCGCCCTCGTCATGGAAGGAACAGCCGCGTGAGCGAGAAGCAGCCACCGTCGCTGGCCACGGCCGGCGGCGTCCCCCCCGAGGAGGACACGGTCGAGCACACCCGGAAGGCACCGTCCCGCCGGGCCGCGACGTTCCTCGGGGGCGGCGCCGGCCGCAACCTCGGGCTCGTCATCGTGCTCGGCCTCATCGTCGCCGTGGGTGTCGCGACCGCTGGCGTGCAGTTCGCCAGCATCGACAACCTCCTCACGATCCTGCGGCTGGCCGCGGTCATCGGCGTCGTGTCCATCGGCGTGACGTTCGTCATCACCGGCGGCGGTATCGACCTGTCCGTCGGCTCTGTCCTCGGACTGGCCTCGGTGTGGGCGACGACGCTCGCGACGCAGACGCTCGCGGCGGACACCCACTGGATCGTCATGGTGTTCACCGCGCTCGCGGTCGGCACGGTGGCGGGCCTCGTCAACGGCGTCCTGGTCGCCTACGGCAAGGTCGTCGCGTTCATCGCGACCCTCGCGATGCTCGTCGCGGCCCGCGGCGTGGCCGAGATCATCGCGCAGCGCAGGACGCAGATCGTCACCGTCGACCCGTTCCTCGACTTCTTCCGCGCCGACCTCATCGGGATCCCCGTCCTGGTGTGGATCTTCGCCCTCGTCGCGGTCGCGGCGTGGTTCCTCCTCAACCGCACGACCTTCGGGCGCCGCACGATCGCCGTGGGCGGCAACCCGGAGGCGGCGCGCCTCGCGGGCATCAAGGTGCAGCGCCACACCATGTACCTGTACGCCCTGTCCGGGCTGTGCGCCGGGATCGCCGGCGTCATGATGCTCGCCCGCACGACCGCCGGGTCGTCGACGAACGGCCAGCTCTACGAGCTCGACGCGATCGCGGCCGTCGTCGTCGGCGGCACGCTCCTGGCGGGTGGTCGCGGCACGATCGTCGGCACCGTCCTCGGCGTCCTGATCTTCGCCTCGCTGACGAACATCTTCATCCAGAACAACCTCTCGATCTCGTCCCAGTCCATCGCCAAGGGCGCGATCATCGTCGCCGCCGTCCTGCTGCAGCAGCGCTTCGCCACCCGCCGGCCCGTCGCGGCCCGGGGCTCCTAGCCGCGCGCCCTGGCACCTCGACCCCTCCACAGTCCCCCCGCACGTCCTGCACGACCCATCTATAAGGAGACACAGATGTCCCGCACCCTCACCCGCCGTCGCGTCGCCCTGGCCGTCGGCTCCGTGTCCGTCGGCGCGCTGCTCGTCAGCGGCTGCACGTCGAACACCCCGGCTGCCCCGGAGGAGGACGCCGCCGGCGGTGTCTCCGCGGACGCCGGTTCGGGTGACGCCGCCGCCGGTGGCGACAACGCGAACGACGCCTCGGGCGAGACCGTCACCATCGGCTTCTCGGCGCCCGCCGCCGACCACGGCTGGATGGCCGCGATCACGCGCGCCGCACAGGAGAAGGCCGCCGAGTACGACGACGTCGAGCTCGTCGTCGCCGAGGGCACCAACGACGTCAACGTCCAGATCAGCCAGATCGAGACGTTCATCAACGACGGCGTCGACGCGATCGTGCTCCTGCCGTTCGACGGCGCCGCCCTCACCGAGGTCGCGACGCAGGCGATGGAGGCCGGGATCACGGTCGTCAACGTCGACCGCGAGTTCTCCAGCCCCTTCGCGGCCCGCACCACCGTGCTCGGTGACAACTACGGCATGGGCGTGAGCGCCGGCACGTACATCTGCGAGCGGCTCGGCGACAACCCGGACGCCGTCGTCGCCGAGATCGCCGGCATCGACTCCCTCCCCCTTACGCAGGACCGGAGCCAGGGCTTCGAGGACGCGCTGTCCGACTGCGGTCTCGACGTCGACAACCGCGTCGCCGCGGACTTCACGGTCCAGGGTGGCCAGGAGGCGGCCGCGAGCCTCCTCCAGGCCGCTCCCGAGATCGACGCCATCTGGAACCACGACGACGACCAGGGCGTCGGTGTCCTCGCCGCCATCGACCAGGCCGGCCGCGACGAGTTCTTCATGGTCGGCGGCGCGGGCTCCGCGAACGTCATGCGCGAGATCCAGGAGGGTGGCTCGGTCGTCGAGGCGACCGTCATCTACCCGTCGACGCAGGCCGCGGACGGCATCGCGCTCGCCCGCCTCATCGAGCAGAACAAGGACCTCGGCGACCTGGTCTCGAGCACGGTGCCGCGCGAGGTGCAGCTCTACGCCCCGGTCGTCACCGCGGACAACGTCGAGCAGTACCTGCCGACCGCGTTCGAGTCCTGACCGACCGACGACACACGCACGGGCGACGGCGGCGCGGCAGGAGCCGCGCCGCCGCCGTCCGAGAAGGAGGGGGCCGAGATGGGCTCTGACGAACGGATCCCGCAGCTCGGGGTCGCGATGGTGGGCCACTCGTTCATGGGGGCCGCCCACTCCCAGGCATGGGCCAACGCGCCCCGGTTCTTCGACCTGCCGCTGCACCCGCGCATGCTCGTCGTCGCCGGCCGTCGGCCCGAGGCCGCCGCGGCGGCGGCACGGAAGCTGGGCTGGGAGGAGTCGGAGACAGACTGGCGCAAGGTCCTGCTCCGCGACGACGTCGATCTCGTCGACGTCTGCACCCCCGGCGACACGCACTGCGACATCGCCGTGGCCGCCCTCGAGGCCGGCAAGCACGTCCTGTGCGAGAAGCCCCTCGCGAACAGCGTCGCCGAGGCCGAGCTCATGGCGGCGACGGCCGAGCGGGCCGCGGCGCGCGGCGTCCGGGCGATGGTCGGCTTCACGTACCGACGCGTCCCCGCGATCGCGCTCATGCGGGAGCTCGTCGCCGAGGGGCGCGTCGGCACCGTCCGCCAGGTCCGCGCCCAGTACCTGCAGGACTGGATCGCCGACGAGGACGCCCCGATGTCGTGGCGACTGGAGAAGGACAAGGCGGGCTCGGGGGCCCTCGGCGACATCGGCGCGCACGTGGTCGACCTCGCGCAGTTCGTCACCGGTGAGCGCATCACCGGTGTGAGCGGGCTCCTCGAGACGTTCGTCGACGAGCGCCCGCTCCCGGGCGAGGCCGGGGCGCTGCGCGGCAGCGCAGGCGAGGGTCGGGGGAAGGTCACCGTCGACGACGCCGCCCTCTTCACCGCGCGCCTGTCGGGCGGGGCCGTGGCGAGCTTCGAGGCGACCCGCTTCGCCTACGGCCGCAAGAACGCGATCCGACTCGAGGTCAACGGCTCCGCCGGGTCGCTCGCCTTCGACTTCGAGGACATGAACGTCCTCCACTACTACGACGCCACCGACGACCCGCGCATCGCCGGCTTCCGTCGCATCTACGTCACCGAGCCGCAGCACCCCTACGTCGGGTCGTGGTGGCCCGCGGGGCACGGTCTCGGCTACGAGCACGGCTTCGTGCACCAGGTCGTCGACCTGCTGCGGGCCCTCGGCGAGGACCGGCAGCCCGAGCCGTCGTTCGCCGACGGTCTGCAGGTCCAGCGGGTCCTCGACGCCGTCGAGCGCAGCAGCACTGCCGGAAGCCAGTGGACGGAGGTCCCCGCATGACCCGACCCATCACGCTCTTCACCGGCCAGTGGGCCGACCTGCCGCTGGAGGAGGTGGCGAAGCTGGCCGCCGGCTGGGGCTACGACGGCCTCGAGCTCGCGTGCTGGGGCGACCACCTCGACCCGTGGCGCTGGGACGACGCGGAGTACGTCCAGGGCCGCCTCGACCTGCTCGAGCGCCACGGCCTCCAGCTGTTCGCCATCTCCAACCACCTCAAGGGCCAGGCCGTCTGCGACGACCCCATCGACCACCGCCACCAGGCGATCGTCGGGTCCCGGGTGTGGGGCGACGGCGACGCCGAGGGCGTCCGCCGGCGGGCCGCGGAGGAGATGCAGAACACCGCGCGGCTCGCGGCGGAGCTCGGCGTCGACACCGTCATCGGCTTCACCGGCTCCGCGATCTGGAAGTACGTCGCGATGTTCCCGCCGGTCGGTCAGGACGTCATCGACGCCGGGTACCAGGACTTCGCCGACCGGTGGAACCCGATCCTCGACGTCTTCGACGAGGTGGGGGTCCGGTTCGCCCACGAGGTCCACCCCAGCGAGATCGCCTACGACTACTGGACGACCGTGCGGACGCTCGAGGCGATCGGGCACCGTGAGGCGTTCGGGCTCAACTGGGACCCCAGCCACATGGTGTGGCAGGAGCTCGACCCCGTCGGCTTCCTCTGGGACTTCCGCGACCGCATCTACCACGTCGACTGCAAGGACACCCGGATGCGGACCGGCAACGGGCGCAACGGCCGGCTCGGCAGCCACCTCGCGTGGGCCGACGGGCGACGCGGCTGGGACTTCATCTCCACCGGCCACGGCGACGTGCCGTGGGAGGACTGCTTCCGGATGCTCAACCAGATCGGGTACTCCGGCCCCATCAGCGTCGAGTGGGAGGACGCCGGCATGGACCGGCTCGCCGGCGCCGAGGAGGCGCTCGCGTTCGTGCGCCGGCTCGCCTTCGACCCGCCCGAGGCGGCGTTCGACGCCGCGTTCTCCTCCGGCGGCTGACCCCCACGTGCGCGGCCCCTCCCGGCGGGAGTCGACGGCCGCGCCCCGGCTCCCGGCGGGGGCGTCGAGCCTCGCCCCCGCCGGGGCGCCGGTCCGGGACACCCCCACCCGGACCGCGCCTCGTACCACCCGGAGCGCGTCCGCGCCCCGGCCCACCCCGTCGAGGAGGACGACCCCATGACCCGCACCCCCCGCCGCGCCCTCGCCGGCGTCGCCGCCCTCGCGCTCGCCGCCACCGGCGTGCTCGCCGCCACCGCCCCCGCCGGTGCCGCCCCGAACAGCGGCAAGGCGAACGCCGCAGCCGACTGCGCCGGGCGGAGCGTCCCGGCCAGCAAGATCTCCATCCAGATGTTCAGCTACTTCGGGTGGACCCGGAACGCGGGCGTCGAGCCCGTCCTCGCCGAGCTCGCCGAGGTCGGCTACCAGAACATCGAGCCCTTCGCCTTCGGCCCCAACCCGTACGGCGGCTACTCCGGCGAGGAGCTGCGCGACCTGCTCAAGGGCTACGGCATGAAGGCGCCGTCCTCCCACGGCAGCACCAACGAGGCGACCTGGGACCAGCAGCTGGAGTACTACAAGGCGCTCGGCCAGAAGTACGTCGGCTCCGGGGGCTTCGCGTCCCCGGGCATCGGCAGCTACGAGGACGTGCTCGCCACGGCCGAGACTCTCAACCGCCTCGGCGAGGCGTCCGTGAAGAACGGCACCGGCAAGATCTTCGGCCACAACCACCAGAGCGAGTTCACGACGACGTACGTCGACCCCGAGACGGGCGAGACGAAGTCGGCGTGGCAGATCCTCGTCGAGAACACCGACCCGCGGTACGTCACGTTCCAGGTCGACGTGTTCTGGGCGGCCGACGCCGGGGTGGACGTCGTCCAGCTGCTCGAGGACTACGGCGACCGCATCGAGCTGCTCCACATCAAGGACGGCGACCTCAACGGCGACGCCCGCGGCATCCCCGGCGACGTCGGCGAGGGCGACATCGAGTGGGGCCCGATCCTCGAGGCCGCCCAGGGCCACGTGAAGCTGTACATCGTCGAGCGCGACGGCGCACCCGCGGACATCGAGTTCGCCCGCGACAGCTTCGAGTTCCTCACCTGCTTCGAGTACTGAGCGGCACCCCTGAGGGGCCGGTGTGACCAGCGTCACGCCGGCCCCTCGGTCGTCGTCACCGTGCCGTGACCTGCGAGGACGCCGCCTCCTCGGTGATCGTCACCCTCGGTGGTGCTGGCGGGCGGCGGCGGGGCCACTTGAGGTCCGACGACGCCGTGCCGAGCACGCAGGGGTACCGGAAATCGACAGAAGACGGCCGAAACCCATGCGAAACGACACCCATCCGACGACCCGCACGACCGTCACGACCCGCCTGCGGCGCTCCCGCGCCCTCCTCGCCGTGACCCTCGCCGGCCTGCTCGTGCTCGGCGGCTCCGCCGCCGCGACGGCCGCCACACCGGTCCCGAAGCCGAGCGTGCCCTACGGCAGCCGCACCCCCGACCGCGCCCCCGGCTACCAGGGGCAGGTGACGTGCATGCCGTTCGAGTCGCGCGGTGCCAAGGCGCTGCGGGACCTCCTGCGCCGCACGTACGGCGCCAACTCCGGGGGCATCCTCCGCCCCTGCGCGAGCGGCGGGCGCAGCGAGCACAAGGAGGGTCGCGCCTACGACTGGATGCTCGACGCCTCCCGGCCGGCGGACCGCGCGAAGGCCGACGCGTTCCTCGGCTGGCTCACGGCGAAGGACGCCAGCGGCGTCGCCGGTGGCAACGCCCAGCGCCTCGGCGTGCAGTACGTCATCTGGGACACGAGGTGGTGGAACACGTGGACCAAGCGCTGGCAGCCCTACACGGGCGCCGTGCCCCACACGGACCACGTCCACATGTCCCTGACATGGGACGGGGCGTACAAGCGGACGAGCTTCTGGGACGGCTGGGCCGTCGCGAGGATCGACCACGGGCCCTGCGTGGCGACCGAGGGCATGCTCGCCCCGCGCTACACGGCGCCGAACTACACGCCGTGCCCGCGGCCGCGCCCCGCCGGCTGACGCCCGCCCCGCGACCCGCCCGGACCCCCCGGGCGGGTCGTCCGGCGCACGGGGCGGCGACCGTCCGCCTCCTGCGTCCGGTCCCGTCGCACCTGCACCTTGCGGCCCTTCACCTTGCTCGCCTGCAGGGCGTGGATGACCTCGGTGGCGGCGTCGTCGGGCACGTCGACGAGCGAGAACCGCTCCGTGATGACGATCGGCCCGATGTCGCGGCCGGACAGCCGTGACTCCCCGGCGATGGCCCCGACGAGGTCCTGCGGCCGCATGCCGCCGGAGCGCCCGGCGCTGACGAACAGCCGCGTCCTCCCCGGTGCGGGCCCCTCCCGCTCGTCGCGCACCCGCGGACCGCCGTCGCGCCCGCCGTCGCGCCCGCCCCGGGAGGAGTCCTCCCGCCACGGCCGGATGCTCAGCTGGGGGATCTCCTCCTCGTCCTGCGCGCCGCGCCGCGCGTCCGCGGCGAGCGCGAGCGCCGCGAGGAGCAGGTCGTCGGCGCCGCTGCCGGCGGGGAGGTCGGCGAGCACCTGCTCGCGCACGCCCGCGAACTCCTCGAGGTCGTCGCGCCCGACGGCGTCCCGCAGCGCGGCGGCGGTGTCGTCGAGGCGCCGGGCGCGCAGGTCGGCGACGCTCGGCAGCGGCTGCAACGGGACCTCATGCCCGGTGACCCGCTCGACCGCCTGCAGCTGCCGGCGCTCCCGCGGCGTCGCGAGGGTGAGGGCGACCCCCTCGCGCCCTCCGCGCCCGACCCGGCCGGTCCGGTGGACGTAGGACTCCGGCGCCGACGGCACGTCGTAGTTGACCACGTGCGTGAGGTGGTCGATGTCGAGACCCCGCGCCGCGACGTCGGTGGCGACGAGCAGCTCCGCGGCCTGCGACCGGACCCGGCCCATCACCCGGTCGCGCTGCTCCTGGCTCATCCCGCCGTGGAGCGCCTCCGCCCGGTAGCCGCGCGCGCCGAGGGTCTCCGTCACCTGCTCGACCTCGTCGCGGGTGCGGCAGAACACGATGGTGGCGACGGGCTGCTCGATGTCGAGCAGCCGGCCGAGCGCGGCAGGCTTGTGAGCGCGGTCGACGAGGTAGGCGACCTCCCGCACCCGCGGCGCCTCGCCCTCCGCCGGCACCTCGCGCTCGATCCGGATGCGCGTCGGCTCCCGCAGGTACCGGCGGGCGATCGCCTCGAGTCGCCTCGGCATGGTCGCGGAGAACAGGACGGTCTGGCGCTCGCCCGGGGTGGCGTCGAGGACCTGCTCGAGCTCCTCCGCGAAGCCCATGTCGAGCATCTCGTCGGCCTCGTCGAGCACGACCGCCCGCACGTGCGAGAGGTCGAGCGACCGGCGCTCGAGGAGGTCGACCGCGCGCCCGGGCGTCGCGACGACCACGTCGACGCCGCGCTGCAGCTCCTTGATCTGCCGCACCACCGGCTGCCCGCCGTACACCGGGAGCGTCCGGACGCCGAGCGTGCGGCCGTAGCGCTGCAGGGCCTGGGACACCTGGACGCACAGCTCCCGGGTGGGCACCAGCACGAGACCGGCGGGGGCGCCGCCCTGCCGGTCGCCCGGGCCCGCGTCGGCCACCTGCTGCAGCAGCGGCAGCGCGAAGGCGGCGGTCTTGCCGGTGCCGGTGGCGGCCTGCCCGAGCAGGTCCGCGCCCGTGAGGAGGGCGGGCACCGCCTCGGCCTGGATGGGCGTCGGCTCCTCGTAGCCGAGGCCCGCGAGCGCGTCGAGGAGCTCGGCGCGCAGGCCGAGGGAGCGGAACGTCATGAGGTCAGTGTCCCGCGCCCGGGGGACTGCCCGGTGCGCGCCGTCCGGGGGTCGCTCCCGCCCGGGTCGTCAAGGTGGGACGCGGACCTGCCGAGTCCCGCAGGGTGACGCAGGGCTCCCGACCCGGACCCGGCGTGCCCGTCGGCGCGCCGCGGGCCGCCATGGACCTCGGCGGGCTGCTCGTGCGCCCGCGCCGACCCGCCGGCGAGGGCGGCACCGACCCCCTGACGGGCCTGCCCGGCCGTGGTGTCCTCGAGCGGCGCACCGCCGACGCCCTGCAGCGCGGGCGGAGCGAGCGCCGCGGGGTCGGGCTCGTCGTGTGCGGCGTCGACCGGCTCAGCACCGTCAACTACCGCCTGGGGCGCGACGGCGGTGACGAGGTGCTCCGCCTCGTCGCGGAGCGGCTCGGTCGCGTGGTCACGGGGCGCGGCACGCTGCACCGGCTCGCGGGCGACGAGTTCGCCCTGCTCGTCGAGGACCTGCGCCACCCCGGCGACCTGCGGTCGGTGGCGGCCGGCATGCTCCGCGCCGTCCGGCACCCGCTCACGACCGGGCGCGGTGACATGGTGGCGACGTCGGTCAGCCTCGGGGTGGCCTCCGTCGGATGGGACGGCGCCGAGCGCGACCTCCTCCGTGAGGCCGACCTCGCGATGCACCGCGCGAAGGACGCCGGCCGCGACCGGGTCGTGGTGTTCGACGAGCGCCTGCGCGCCCACGCGGAGTCCGCCGCGGAGGCCGAGCGGCGGCTGCGGGCGGCGCTGCGCGACGGGGAGCTGCGCCTGCACCTGCAGCCCATCGTCGACCTCGCGACCGGCGACCAGGTGGCGAGCGAGGGTCTCGTGCGGCTCGTCGACAGCCACGGGGCCGTCACGATGCCGTCCGACTTCATCTCCGTCGCCGAGGACCGGGGCCTCGTGTCGGAGATCGACCGGTGGGCGCTCGCCCGCGGCGTCGCGCTGCTGGCGGCCGACGTCGTGCCCGCGGTGACGGTCAACCTGTCCGCACGCACCTTCGATCGGATCGACGTCCCCGGGCGGGTCGTGGCGGCCGTCGAGGAGCGAGGCGTCGACCCGTCCCGGCTGCACCTGGAGATCACCGAGAGCACGCTCGCGGCGTCGGAGACGACCGTCGTGCAGGCGCTCGAGCAGCTGCGCGCCTTCGGCTGCGGCATCGCGGTCGACGACTTCGGCACGGGCTACTCCTCGCTCGCGCACCTCGCCGGCTACCCCGCGGACACCCTCAAGATCGACCGGTCCTTCGTGCAGGGCCTGGGCCGCACCACGCGCGAGGACGCCGTCGTCCAGGCCGTCATCGCGATCGCCCACGCCCACGACATGCTCGTGGTCGCCGAGGGCGTGGAGCGGCAGGAGCAGGCCCGGCAGCTGCTGGCGATGGGCTGCGACCGGGCGCAGGGGTGGTACTTCGGTCGACCGGTCGACCCTCGCTCCGGCTCGACCGGCTGAGGCGCCCGTTCAGGACGGCACGGGGCCCGGCGCGCCGAGGAGGAGCCCCTGCCCGAACGGCACGCCGAGACGGGCGAGGACGCGCGCGTCGGCCTCGGTCTCGATGCCCTCGGCGACGACCTGCGCCCCGCTGCGGCGGGAGAACCACGTGAGCGCGGACACGAGCGACTGGCGGACCTCGTCGCCCGCGACGCCCTGGACGAGGGTCCGGTCGAGCTTGATGAGGTCGGGGGAGACCTCGAGGATGCGGTGCAGCCCGGCGTGGCCCGAGCCCGCGTCGTCGACCGCGACCCGCACCCCCCTGGCACGGAGCGCGGCCAGCCGGGCCCGCAGCTCGTCGTAGTCGGCGATGCCCGTCTGCTCCGTGAGCTCGACGACGACCCGCTGCAGCGTCGCGTCGTCGAGCGCGGCGAGGACGTCGGACACCTCGCTGGAGCACAGCGCCGCGGCGGACGCGTTGACCGCGAGGTACGTCCCGGGGCGCAGGGCCGGCATGACGCCGAGCGCGGTGCGCACCGACTCGGCCTCGAGCTCCACCCCGAGCCCGACGGTCGTGGCGAGGGCGAACCAGCCGTCCGGCGGGGCGCCGTCGGGGAACCGGGACAAGGCTTCGTAGCCGACGACGGACCGGTCCCGAAGCGACAGGACGGGTTGCACGACGACGTGCGCGGCGTGCCCGGCGATGGCCTGCGCGACGCGGGCGCGGTCCTCGTCGAGCTCGGCGTCCGGGCGGCGCTCGCGCTCCAGGTGCGTGGCGAGCAGCCGCGCGAGCAGCCGCAGCACCCCGAGCTCGCGCTCCTGCAGCAGCGGGTCCGGCTCGTGGGTGAAGCCGCACAGGGTGCCGTAGACGCTGCCGTCGCTGAGCCGGACCGGGACGCTGAGGTACGTGCCGATCCCCAGGGTCCGGCCGATCGGGAGGTCGTTGACGCCGGGCTCGCGCTCGGCGTCCGGGATGTGCTCCGGGGCGCGGCCCGCGACGACGCGCGCGCAGAACGTCTCCTCGATCGGGTCGCCCTCGCCGGGGCTGATGGTGTGGTGCCCCGGTGCCTCGCTCACCACCCGGAACCGCCGCCGCCCGCCGCGGAACTCGCCGAGGAACGCGACGTCGAGCCCGAGGTACTCCCGCAGGCCGCTCACGACGACCTGGAGCGTCTCGTCGGCGTCCTCCCGCCGGCCGGCGGCGAGGTCCCCCGCGACCTTGACGAGGCCGGGCAGGTCGACGGGCCCGGTGCGGGCTGCACGCACCACGTCACCACCTCCGCTTCGTCTGGGGGCCCAGTCAACCGTGCCAGGGGGTCCGGACGCACGAAGTTCCTCCTCGTGGCGGAGCGTGACCGCCATGACGCGACTGCCGGGACGGGGCCGGGCCGGGGCGGTGGCATCCCTCCACCGCCCCGGCCCGGGGTCTCGCTGGGGCGCCGCGGCGCCTCGACCAGGTCAGCTGGTCGGCATGAGGACGCCGTCGATGAGGTAGACGGTCGCGTTGGCGGTGGTGACGCCGCCGCAGATGACGTTCGCGCCGTTCACCATGAGCATGTCGGGCTCGCCGGTGACCTCGACCGTGCCGCCCTGGACGGTGGTCTGGGTCGTGCCGGCGAGCTCCTCGGGCGCGATCTGCCCGGGGACGACGTGGTACGTGAGGATGGTCGACAGCAGGTCGGCGTCCTCCTGCAGCGTCGCGAGGGTCGCCTCGTCGACGTCGGCCGCGAAGGCGTCGTCGACGGGGGCGAAGACCGTGAACTCGTCGCCGTTGAGCGTGTCGACGAGGTCGACGTCGGGGTTGAGCTCGCCGGAGACCGCCGCGGTGAGGGTCGTGAGGATGGGGTTGTTGCTCGCGGCGACCGCGACGGGGTCGTCGCTCATCCCCTCGACGGAGCCCTCGCCCTCGGGGGCGATCTCCGTGGCGAACTGCTCGCAGCCCGGTCCCACGGGACCGCCCATGGCGGCGGCGTCGGACGCGTCGTCCACCGGCTCCTCGGAGCCCATGTCCTCGGCCATGTCGGTCGCCATGTCGGAGGCCATGTCGTCGGCCTCCTGCGTGGCGGTGTCGACGGCGTCGCCGGCGGCGCCCGTCGCGTCGGTCGTGGCGTCCTCCGCGGCACCGCCGCAGGCGGCGAGCACGAGGGCCGCCGTCACGGCGACGGGGGCGAGTCGGAGGTGGCGCTTCATGTGGGTGCTCCTTCGTGTCGGGTGGTGCGTGTGGCGGTCAGGCGACCGTCACGACGACGGAGTGCCATCCGGTGGCTCCGTCGGGGTCTACGGGGGCGCGGTCCTCGGTCTGGACCTCGCCGTCGGTGGTGGTGGCACGGACCTGGAGGCGGTGCTGTCCCGGCTCCGCGGCCCACTCCAGGCGCCACTGCTGCCACGTGAGGCTGCTGGGCACGGGGGCGAGCTCGGCGACCTGCCAGTCGCCGTCGTCGACGGACACCTCGACCTGCCCGATGCCGCGGCCGGGCGCCCACGCGACGCCCGCGACGACGACCGTCCCGGCGTCGAGGCGCTCGAACGGGCCGGGCACGTCGATGCGGCTGCCGACCTTGACCGGCGCGCGCTCGGCGTACCCGCGCGGCGTCCAGAAGGCGGTGTCGTCGGCGAAGGTCGTGACCTCGAGGTCGGTGACCCACTTGGTCGCGCTCACGTAGCCGTAGAGGCCGGGCACGACCATGCGGACCGGGTAGCCGTGCTCCGGGGGCAGCGGCTCGCCGCCCATCGCGAAGGCGAGGAGGGCGTCGTCGCTGTCGACGAGCGCCTCGAGCGGCGTGGAGGCGGTCCAGCCGTCGGTGGACGTCGACAGCAGCATGTCCGCGCCGCCGCGCACCCCGGCGGCCGCGAGGACGTCCGCGAGGCGGACGCCCCGCCACACCTGGTTGCCGAGCAGCTCCCCACCGACCGGGTTGGACACGCACACGAGGGTGATCTCGCGCTCGACGACCTCGAACGACGTGAGGGCGTCCCAGTCGAGGTCGAGGGGTCGCTCGACCCGTCCGTGGACCCGAAGGCGCCAGTCCTCGGCCCGCACCTGCGGGACGGTGAGGGCGGTGTCGATGCGGTAGAAGTCCGCGGGCGGCGTCCGGAAGGGGGTCGCGGGCGAGGCCTGGGCGCCGACGGGCGCGGGCGGCGCCGGGTCGAGCGGCGGGGGGAGCACGAGGGCGGCGCGCGAGGCCGCGGCGTCCCGGAGGCGGCCGGCGACGAGACGACCGGTGACGGCGACGGCGGCGGCCGCCGCGCCGACCCCGGCCGCAGCCACCAGCACACCCCGCCTGCTCGAGTCCCCGCGCCGCGACTCGTCGTGCGCGCTCCCCGTGGCGCCGGCCCGACGCACGAGGACCACGAAGCCGGGTGCGGCGAGCGCCGTGCCCGCGAGCAGCGGCAGCACGTCGAGGGGCGCGGCGCCCGGCGCGGCGACGACCGCGGTGAGCGCCGCGACGACGAGCACGAGGGGGGCGACGAGACCGGCGGCGAGCCGGCGGGTGGCGAGGGCGCCGCTCGCCGCGGCCACGACGGCGAGGACGCCGCCGATGCCGACGAAGAGGACGAGCTTGTCGTACGTGCCGAACGTCGCGATCGCCCACGACGTCACGGTGGGAGGAGAGAGCCGGACCACCGCGTCGCCCACCGCGACGAACGGGTCGGCGGCCGCCAGCAGGCCGGCGAGCGCCGTCGCCGTCCCGAGCAGCAGGCCCGCCGACACGAGCCCTGCCAGCGCACCGAGCGCCACCACGGAGCGTCCGCCGCCGACGGCGCGGCGGCGGGCGACGGGCGCCCCGGTGGTCGTGGTCATGCCCCTCATTCGGTACGGGGTCGCCGCCCGGATGGCCCGGGGCCGGTGACGTCTTTCACAGCGCGTGACGGTTTGGCACGCACCGTGCCGTGGGATCGCGCGCGCGCCCGCGCCGCGACAGGGTGACGGCGTGACCGACGCCCGCGACTCCCGCGCCCCTGCCGCGGTCCTCGTCACCCGCCCCGACGTGCCCGGCCGTGACGCGGTCGACGGGCTCGCCGGCGACGGCTGGTCGCTCGTGTGGGAGCCGGGCCGCCCCGCCGACGGCCACGCCCTCGGGGGACGGGTGGACGCCGTCGGGGCCGTCGGGGTCATCGCCCTGGGCGACGACCCTCTCGACGCGAGGTTCTTCGCGGCCGCCGGCGCGGCCGGGGTGCGCGTGGTGTCGCTCGTGGCGGTCGGGCACGACAACGTCGACCTCGCCGCGGCCGAGCGGGCGGGGGTCGTCGTGACGAACACCCCGGGCGTGCTCGCGGAGACGGTCGCCGACACCGCCTTCGCCCTCGTCCTCATGGCGCGGCGGCGGCTCGTCGAGGCCTCCGACGACATGCGGGCCGGTCGGTGGGCGGGCTTCGCCCTCGACGGGTGGCTCGGGCTCGACGTGCACGGCGCCACGCTCGGTCTCCTCGGCTACGGGGAGATCGGTCGTGCCGTCGCCCGCCGGGGCCGCGGCTTCGGCATGCGCGTGCAGCACCTCGCCCGTCCCTCGGCGCCCGACGACGAGGTGTCGAGCGCCGTCGGGTGGGAGGAGCTGCTCGGCGGCAGCGACGTCGTCGTCGTCGCGCTTCCGCTGCGGGACGGACCCGGCGGCACACGCGGCATCGTCGACGCGGCGGCCCTGCGGCTCATGCGCCGCACCGCGACGCTCGTCAACGTCGGCCGCGGTCCGCTCGTCGTCGAGGCCGACCTGCTCGCCGCGCTCGGCGAGGGGCGGCTGCACTCCGCGGGCCTCGACGTGTTCGACGGCGAGCCGCGCCGCGACCCCCGCGACCCCGTCATGCGGACGCCCGGCCTCGTCGTGCTGCCCCACGTGGGCTCCGCGAGCGAGGCGACCCGTGTCGGCATGACGCGGCTCGCCGTGCGGAACGTGCGGGCCGTGCTCGCGGGGCAGCCGCCCCTCACACCCGTCACGGCCCCCACGACCTAGCATCGGCGTGGCACCGGGCGCGGCCCTTCCCGCGCGGCGGCCCAATCCGCCACCGGTGACGGCGTCGAACCCCTGCCGACACGACCGGGTGGCGGTCGACGGAGCGCGGGACCAGGAGGACACGTGCCAGCAGCACCGCAGGCGGACGGACCCGAGCCGGTCCACGCCGGCACCTCACGGCCCGGCGCCCCCGACGAGGAGCTGCGCCGGCTCGTCTCGCTGACGTCCCGCGGTGACGAGGCCGCGTTCGAGGCGCTCTACGACGCGGTGTCGGCGACGGTGTTCGGCACGTGCCGCCGGGTGCTGCGCGACCCCGCGGAGGCCGAGGAGGTCGCGCAGGAGGTCCTGCTCGAGATCTGGCGCACGGCGTCGCGCTACGACCCCGCCCGGGCGGGCGTGCGGTCGTGGGTCGTCACCATCGCCCACTCGCGCGCCGTGGACCGGGTCCGGTCCAGCGAGCGGCGCCGGGCGCGGGAGGAGGCGACGGCGCTGCCCGAGCCCCCGGCGGTCGACGAGGTCGTCGAGGCCGCCGTCAGCGCCTTCGAGGTGCGACGTGTCCAGCGCGCGATGTCGACCCTCAGCGACGTCCAGCGGGAGTCGGTGCGGCTCGCCTTCTACGGCGGCCACACCCACCGGGAGGTGGCGGCCCTGCTCGGCGTCCCGCTGGGGACCGTGAAGACCCGAATCCGGGACGGCATGACCCGGCTCCGCATGCACCTGACGCAGGAGGAGGTGGCCCGGTGAGGCCCGACGCACACGCCCTCGTGGCCGCCTACGCGGCCGACGCCCTCGACCCGACGGAGCGGGAGGACGTCGAGGCGCACCTCGCCGAGTGCCCGGTGTGCCGCGACGACCTCGACGGCTTCCGCGAGGCCCTCTCGGCGCTCGCGGCCGCGACCGCGGAGGCCCCGCCGGCGCGGATGCGGGAGGCCGTGCTCGCCCGCGCCCGCACCACGCCCCAGCTGCCACCGGAGACGCCGGCGGTGCCGTCACCGCGCAGCCGTACGGGGACCGCGCTCACCCGGCCGGTGCTGGCCCTCGCCGCGTCCGTCGTCGCCGTCCTCGCCCTCGCTCTCGGGGTCTGGGGCGTCACGACCGCGCAGCGCCTCGACGACGTGCGCGCGCAGCAGGCCGCCGTCCAGCGGGTGCTCGCCGCCGACGACGTCGAGTCCCTCGCCGCGCGGCCGCAGCTGTCTGGTGGTGTGCAGGGCGACGAGGTCGTCGTGCTCGCGAGCCGCGAGGCCGACGCCGCGCTGCTGCTGCCCGCGAACCTGCCGGCCGCGCCGGACGGCTCGACGTGGCAGGCGTGGACCATCGCCGGTGAGGAGGTGGCCTCGGCCGGGACGTTCGACGTGCGCAGCGGTGAGGCCGTCGCCTTCAGCGCCGGTATCGCCGACGTCGACGCGGTCGCGGTGAGCCTCGAGCCGAGCGGGGGGTCCGAGGCGCCCACGACCGACCCGGTGCTCGTCGTGCCGCTGGCCTGAGACACGCGGACGGGGCGCGGACGCGGGCCGCGCCCACACCAGGGTGTCTACCTGGCCACCGGTGGGTCCGCCGTCGCCCCCGCCGTCGCCTTCTCGGCGCGGGCGGCACGGGTCTCCGTCCCGTCGTGGGCCCGCCGCAGGGCGACGGCGTTGGCGACGACGACCACCGCGATGCCCACCCACTCGTGGACCGCGAGCACCTGTCCGAGGACCACGAGCCCCGCGAGCGCGGCGAGGACGGGGTGGCAGCTCATGATCACCCCGAACTGCCGGGCCGGCACCCACCGCAGCGCCGTGAGGTCGACGGCGTACGGCACGACCGACGACAGCACCCCCGCCGCCACCGCGAGGACCAGCGGCTCGCCGGCGAGGCGGCCGTCGGCGAGCAGCACGGCGACGAGCGGGAGGTAGGCGAGCGCGCTGACGCCGCTGGCGACGGCCGGCGCCTGCAGCCCGGGCAGCCGCGAGCCGACGGTGCGGCCCAGGACGATGTACCCGGCCCAGCAGCACGCGGCAGCGAGCCCGAGCCCGACACCGACCCAGTCGCTCGCCGGGCCCGGCAGCACGAGGACGTAGACGCCGACCGCCGCCGCGAGGGCGACGAGGAGGTCGCGGACGGTGCGCGACCCCGCGAGCGCGACCCCGAGGGGACCGAGGAACTCCAGCGTGACCGCGAGGCCGAGGCCGATGCGCTCGACCGCCGAGTACAGCGAGAGGTTCATGCCGGCGAACACGAGCGCGAGCAGGAGCACCGGCCACCACTGAGACCACGTCATGCGGCGCAACGGCGGGCGGGCGACCGGGAGGAGGACGGCGGCGGCGACGACCTGCCGGACGGCCACGACCCCGGCAGGGCCGATGGACGCGAAGGCGCCCGCGCCGAGAGCGGCACCCGTCTGGCTGCTCGCGGCGCCGGCGAGCACGAGCGCGAGACCGTTGCGGCGAGGACGGGTGCGGGGCACGGGGCCGAGTCTGCGGAGGCCGTAGGTCATCCACGAAATGCACGGCGTGAAGGAGGCATACGATCTGCGTATGGCCGGTGTCGACCTGCGTCAGCTGCGTTCGCTGGTCGCCGTCGTCGACGAGGGGACGTTCACCGACGGCGCGCTCGCGCTCGGTGTGACGCAGGCGTCCGTCTCGCGTGCGGTCGCCGCGCTCGAGGCCGCGCTGGGCGCGCGGCTGCTCCAGCGCACGAGCCGCGGCGCCGGGGTCACCGTCACCGGGGCGCGGGTCGTCGCGCACGCCCGGCGCGTGCTGGCGGAGGTCGACGCGCTCCACGGCGCGGTCCGCGAGGTCGGCGGCGAGGTCCGCATGGGCTACGCGTGGGCGGCGCTCGGCCGCCACACGACACCGCTGCAGCGGCGCTGGAGCGAGCTCCACCCCGTCTCGGCGCTCGTGCTCGTGCAGTGCACCTCCCCGACGGCCGGGCTGCTCGAGGGAGCCGCGGACGTGGCGGTGACGCGCCGCCCGCTGGACGACAGCCGCTTCGACACGGCGCTCGTCGGGGTCGAGGCGCGGATGGCGGCGGTCGCCTCCGACGACCCGCTGGCGCGGCGCAGGACCCTCCGCCTCGCGGACTTCGCCGGCCGGACGGTCGGCGTCGACGACCGCACCGGCACGACCACCCCGGACCTGTGGCCGGAGGGCGCGGCGCCCGCGTCGACGCGGCGGGTCTCCACGGTCGACGAGTGGCTCACGCTCATCGCCGCTGGTCAGGCGGTGGGGCTCACGGCGGAGGCGACCGCGCGCCAGCACCTGCGGCCCGGTGTCGCCTTCCGCCGCGTCACCGACGCGCCGCCGGTGCCGGTGCGCCTGGTGTGGTGGCGCGACGACCCGCCACCGCACGTGCCCGAGCTCGTCCGGCTCGTGAGCGAGCTGTACGGCCGTCCGCCGGCCCGAGGTGGCGCGGGGTGAGCCGTTCGGCGCGGGTCGCCGCCTCGGGGGCGCGATGCCCCCTACAGTTGCGGCGGGTGGCCCCACCAAACCAGCCCAGCAGGGGGTGACGACGATGTCGACCCGGGGGACCGCCGCCCCGGCGGACCAGCTGACCGTGCGACGGTCGAACCTCAGCCTCGTGCTGCAGCACCTCCGGGACGCCGGACCGCGCTCGCGCGCCCGCATCGCCTCCGACACCGGCCTCAACAAGGCGACGGTGTCGAGCCTCGTGGCGGAGCTCATCGACCGTGGCCTCGTGAGCGAGGGCGAGGTGCAGCGCATCGGCAGCGTCGGGCGCCCCGGGCTCAGCGTCGAGCTCGCCGGCGGCACGGTGGTGGGCGTGGGGGTCGAGGTGAACGCCGACTTCGTCGACGTCACCGCCCTCGACCTCACCCACAGCGTCGTCCTGTCCGCGCGCACGCCCGCCGACATGCGGGCCCTCGGCGAGGAGCGGGCTCTCGGGCTGCTCGTGCGGTGCCTGCGGGAGGCCTTCGACGCCCTCGCAGGCCGGGGCTGCACCGTGGTCGGGACCACGGTCGCGGTGCCCGCGCTCGTCGACTCCCGTGCCGGTCGGGTGGCGGTGGCGCCGAACCTCGGCTGGACCGACACGCCGCTGGCGGACCGGCTCGCGGTGGCCCTGGCCGGCCACCCCGTGCTCGGGGGCGCCGAGCCGGCCGTGACCGTCGACAACGACGCGAACCTCGGCGCCATCGCGGAGCACGCCCTCGGCGTCGGCCGGGACGCCGACGACCTGGTGTACCTCGCCGGTGAGGTCGGCGTGGGCTGCGGGATGGTCGTCGGGGGCACCCTGGTGCGCGGTGCGACCGGCTTCACCGGCGAGATCGGGCACGCGCCCCTCAACCCGCGCCTGGAGCGCTGCGGCTGCGGCCGGGTCGGGTGCTGGGAGACCCAGGTCGGCCTGGGGGTGCTCCTGCAGGGCTGCGCCCACGGGCCGGACGACCCGCTGCTCGACCCCGCCGGTGACATCGACTCGCGGCTGGGTCTGGTCCGTGACCGGGCGGCCGCCGACGACGAGCGGACGTGCGAGACCCTCGAACGGGTCGGCATCGCGCTCGGGCTGGGCGCCAGCGTGCTCGTCAACATCGTGAACCCCCGGGTGCTCGTGCTCGGCGGCTACTTCGGCCTGCTCGCCCCCCTGCTGCTGCCCTACGTGGTCGAGACGCTCACGGAGCGGGTGGTGGCCCCGGACGGCGGCGGCGTCGAGGTGCGCGCCTCCGAGCTCGGGTTCGCGGCGGCGAGCCGCGGCGGCGCGGTCGTCGCCCTCCAGACGGTGTTCGCCGACCCCACGCGGGTGGGGTCACCGGCGGTCTGAACCGGGTCGCCCAGCAGGAACAGCAGCCAGATGACCCCGAGCACGGCGGGGAGGACGAGGACGGTGAGCAGCATGCGAGCAGGCTGCGCCCACCCCCGGACACAACCCGCCGGACCGCGGTCCCTCAGCCGGCGAGCGCGTCCACCGCGCCGCCGAACACGCGCGGCAGCCTCGATGCCGCAGGCACGAGCGCGCGCCGGAGCCCCGGCACCGACGTGGCCGCGAGCAGGGTCTCGGTGAGGAGCCGCGGTCGCCGCTCCAGCCGCGCGACCGCCCGCTCGTAGCCCGCCGCGTCGTCGCCGGCCACGCACGCCACCGCCGCCTCGGCCGCGGCGAGCCCGATCCGCAGGCCCTCCCCGGTGAGGGCGTCCACGTAGCCGGCGGCGTCCCCGACGAGCAGCACCCGGCCGGCGCGTCGCGCCCGCGCCCGCTGCCGCAGCGGTCCGGCGCCCTGCACCCGGGACGCGGTCGCCCGGCCCGCCAGGCGGGCGGCGAGGCCCGGCAGGCACGCGACGTGCTCGTCGAAGGAGCGCCGCGCCGTCGACAGCACCGCGACGCCGACGAGGTCGGGGGCGACCGGGGTGACGTACGCCTCGACGTCCCGCGCCCACAGCACGTCGACCCACGGGGACCACGGCGCGCAGCGGACGTGGCGGCGCAGCCCGTAGCGGGCCGGGCGTGACGGCCGCAGCGGCGTCGCGGCGTCGAGCCCGAGCGCCCGGCGGGTGGGGGAGTGCAGGCCGTCCGCAGCCAGGCACCAGCGGGCCCGGACGCCGGCGACGCGCACCGACGCCCCGTCCTGCTCCACCGGTCCCGCCCGGGTGCGCAGCACCCGGACGCCCACGGCCTCCGCGCGCGCCACGAGCGCCCGGGCCAGCACGGTACGGCGCACCCCGAGCCCGGGTCCGCGCGAGAAGTCCGCCGTCGCGACCGCGCCGGGGCTGAGGTAGCGGATGCCCCGCAGGGGGACGCCGTCGACGCCGGGTCGCAGGTCGACGTCCAGTCGCGCCAGCGCGTCGACCGTCGCCGGCATGAGTCCCTCGCCGCACGCCTTGTCCGCCGGCAGCCGCCGCGGCTCGACGACGACGACGGACAGCCCGGCCCGGGCCGCTCCCACCGCGCAGGCGAGGCCCACGGGGCCGCCGCCGACGACGACGACGTCGGTGTCCGGCGGCGCGCTCACGCGGTGCCCGACCGGCTGCCCGGTGGGCCGGCGAGCTCGGCGAGGGCCGCCTCCTCCACCCGGACGCGGTGACGGAGCAGGACGAGGTCGAGCACCGTGAAGCCGATCGCGGTGCACCACGCGGTGTGGACGAGGGGCAGCGCGAGGCCCTCGAGGACGACCGCGACGTAGTTCGGGTGCCGCAGGCGCCGGTACGGTCCGCGCGTCACGAGCGGCAGGCCCGGGACGACGACGACGCGCGTGTTCCACTGCGGCCCCAGGGAGCGGATGCACCACCACCGCAGGGCGTGGGCGGCGACGAGGGCGACGAGCGCCGCGGCGCCGAGCCCGGGCAGGAAGGGCCGGTCGAGCAGGAGCACCTCCAGCGGCGCGGCCACGAGCAGGGCCGTGTGGAGCGCGACCATCACGGGGTAGTGGCCCGCGCCGCGTTCCACACCCCCGCGCTCCCGCGCCCACTGCAGGTGCCGTCGGGCGACGGACAGCTCGACGAACCGGGCGACGACGACGAGCCCGACCAGCCCGAGGTACCAGACCTCGCTCACGACGCGCTCACCACTGCAGCAGCACGAGCTCGGCGCAGAAGCCGGGGCCCATGGCGAGCAGCAGCCCGTGGCTGCCGGGGGGCGGCGTGCGCTCCCGCAGGGTCGCCTCCAGCACGTGGAGGACGGACGCGCTCGACAGGTTGCCGACGGCGGCGAGCGAGCGCCACGTGAGCGCCAGCGCGTCGTCGTCCAGGGCGAGGGTCTCCTCCATGGCGCGGAGCACCTTCGGGCCGCCGGGGTGGGCGACCCACGTCGTGACGTCGGCGAGGTCGAGGTGGTGGTCGGCGAGGAAGGTCTTGACGTCGTCGCCGAGGTGCTCGCGCACGAGGTCCGGCACACCCGCGTCGAGGACGATCCGGAACCCGCTCGTGCCGATGTCCCAGCCCATCGTCCGCTCCGTGCCGGGGTACAGCCGGCTGCGGGTGGCGATCACGCGCGGCACGCCGCCCGGCAGACGGTCCGCGTCGGCGCCGCCGCGCAGCACGACCGCGGCGGCGCCGTCACCGAAGAGGCCGCTCGCCACGAGGTTCGCGCGGGACGCGTCGTCGGCCTGGAGGGTGAGGGAGCACAGCTCGACCGAGAGCAGCAGCGCGACCCGGTCGGCGCCGCCGGAGAGGTGGTCGTGGAGCCGCGCCACCCCGGCCGCCCCGGCGACGCAGCCGAGGCCGAACACCGGTAGCCGCTTGACGTCGGGGCGCAGCCCGAGCCGGTGGACGAGCCGGGCCTCGAGGGACGGGACGGCGAGCCCGGTGACGGTCGTCGACATCACGACGTCGACGTCCTCGGGCGTGCACCCCGCCGCCTCGAGCGCCTCCCGGGCGGCGCGCTCGGCGAGCGCGAGCGCCTCCGTCACGAAGACGTCGTTGCTGGCGCTGAACCCGCCGAGGTCCCGGTACTCGCCCAGCGGACGGACGAGGTGCCGGGTCCGTACTCCCGCGGAGGCGTGCACCTGGGCGAGCAGCGCGCGGGCGCGCGGGTCGGCCCCGGCGCCGCCGAGGACGACGTCGGCGAGCTCCGCCGTGATGTCGTCCTGGTCGTAGACGTGCGGAGGCACCACGCCCCGCGCGGACAGGACCGCGGTTCCGGCGCCAGGCATGACGGCACGGTAGGCCGCCCCGACGGCCCCCGCCCGTGGTGGCGCGGGGCAGGCGCGGCGGCCAGGGTGGGCTCCGTGGCGTGGACGGACCTGCCGGCACCGACGCGGCGCCGCGGTCGGCGGCCCCTCGCGGGGCTCCTCCGGGCGTCGCACCCGGGCCCGTCCGTGGCCGTCACCGGGTTCGCGTTCGCGTGGGCGCTGCTCGGCGCCGGCGCCCCCACGGGCACCGCCCTGCTCGTCGCCGCCGCGGTCCTCGCCGGTCAGCTGTCGGTCGGCTGGTGCAACGACTGGGTCGACGCCGGTCGGGACCGCCGCGCGGGCCGGGCCACCAAGCCGGTGGTCGCCGGGCTCGTCGGCCGCCGCCTCGTCGGGCTGGCCGCCCTCACCGCGCTCGCGGCGTGCGTCGGGCTGTCGCTGCTGCTCGGGCCCACGGCCGCCGCGGTCCACCTCGTCGCGGTCGCCTCCGCGTGGGCGTACGACGTCGGCGTGAAGGCGACCCCCCTGAGCCCCCTGCCGTACGCGGTGTCGTTCGGGCTGCTGCCCGCCGTCGCCACGCAGGCGGTCGACGGCACGTGGCCGCCGCCGCACCTGCTCGTCACCACCGCGCTGCTGGGGGTCGCGGCGCACTTCGCCAACACCGTGCCCGACGCCGCCGGCGACGCGAGGGTCGGCGTCCGCGGGCTGCCGCAGCGGCTCGGCCCCCGCGCCTCGGTGGTGGTGGCGGCCCTCGCGCTGGCCGGCGGGGCGCTCGTCCTGCTCCTCGCGTCCCCCCGGCCGACCGGTCCGACGCTCGCCGACGGGCTTCTCGGCGTCGCCGTCGTCCTCGCGGGGGTCGGGGCGGTCGCGGCGCTGCGGCCCGCCGCGCGCCGCGGGCGCGAGGTGTTCTGGGGGGTGGTGGGGTCGGCGGGGCTCGTCGTCCTCGCAGTGCTGGTCGGGTGACGCCCGGAGGTCGACCTCCACCCGGACGGGTCTCGCGCCGATGGACCTGTCGTGGGCGTGACCGGGGACCGGCGACGCCGGAGGAGGGACCGGTCGAGCGCGGCCGGCGTGGCCGCGGCCACGACCGTCGTGGCGCTGGCCGCGGGTCTCGCCTTCGGCGCACTCGTGCACGCCCTGCCGGAGGAGCGCTTCGCCACGCTCGTCGTCGACGACCTCGTCCAGCTGGTCGCGCCGCTGCTCGCCGTCGTCGCGTGCGCCCGGACGGCCCGCCGGGTCGGCTCGCACGCCGACGCCCGGCTGTGGCGCTGGCTGCTGGCGGCCTGCGCCTCGTGGGGGGCGGGACAGCTCGTGTGGTGCGGCTACGAGCTCGTGCTGCGCGTCGAGCCGCCGTTCCCCTCGGTCGCCGACGTCGGGTTCCTCGGCTTCCCCGTGCTCGCGGCCGTCGGCCTGCTGCGCTGGCTCGCGCGCGACGGGCAGGTGAGTGCCTCCGCGCGCGACCTGCTCGACGGGTCGGTGACCGCGGGGGCGCTGCTCATGGTGTCGTGGCAGTCCGGGCTCGGTGACGTCGTCGCCGCCACCGGCTGGTCACCGGGCCTCGCGCTGGCCACCGCCTACCCCCTCGGCGACGTGGTGTCGGCGACGGCGGTCCTGCTGGTCCTCGCCCGCTCGGGCCTCGGTCGCCGGCCGTGGCTGCTGCCGCTCGCGCTGGGCCTGCTGAGCCTCGCCGTCGCGGACTCCGCCTACGTCTACCTCGAGGCCGCCGGCGGCTACGCCACCGGCAGCGCCGTGAGCGCCGGCTGGGTGACGGGCTTCCTGCTCGTCGCGGCCGCGGCGGCGGCCGTCCCCGCGGCAGGCGGGCAGGACGGCGCGGGCGGCGGGCGGCGGCTGGCGGACGGGCTGTTCCACCTGCCCTACGTCGCGGCCGGCCTCGCGCTCGCGCCCCTCGGCGTCGCCGCTGCGGCCGGCCGCCCGACGTCCGCGTCGGCGTCCCTGCTCGCCGGGGTGCTGTTCGCGCTCGTCATGGTGCGGCAGTACCTCGTGCTGCGCGAGAACCGCAGCCTGCTCGTGCGGCTGCGGGCCCGGGAGGCGGCGCTCGCGCACGAGGTGATGCACGACGCCCTCACCGGTCTCGCCAACCGCGCCATGCTGCTGGGACGTCTCGACCAGCTGCTCGCCCAGCACGCCCGCGACGGGCGCGGGCTCGTCCTCGTCTTCTGCGACCTCGACGGGTTCAAGGCGGTCAACGACGGCCACGGCCACCTCGCCGGCGACGCGGTGCTCCGGGAGACCGCGACCCGCCTGCGGGCGGTCCTCCGTGCCTCCGACACCGTCGCGCGGCTCGGCGGGGACGAGTTCGCCGTGCTCCTCGAGCCGCCGCACGAGGACCCGCTCGAGCTCGCGGCGCGCCTGGTGGCGGCGGTCGCACGGCCGGTGCCCCTCGACAGCGGCGGGCTGGTCGGCGGCGGGGCCGGGCTCGCCCCGCAGGTGTCGGTCGGCGTGAGCGTCGGGGTCGCGCTGGTGCGGCCCGGGGCCCCGGCGCGACTGGCGGCCCGCGAGATCCTCGTCGCGGCCGACACCGCGATGTACTCGGCGAAGAGCGGGACGAGGCAGGCGGGGGCGGACCGCGCGGAGAACCGCACGGAGAACCGTGCGGAGAACCGTGCGGTCCTCGTCGAGATCGACGAGGACCGCACGGGTCGCGTCGACGGCCTCGCGCCGGCGGCGCGCTAGGCGCCCGACCGGCGCACGGCCGCGCGGGGGTCGGACGCGAGGGGTCAGACCAGCGCCGGCTCGGTGCTGCGGGCGGCGCCGGCGAGGCCCGTCATGCCGCGGACGGCGCGGTGGGCGACCGCGGCGGCGACGAGGGTGAACGCGCGCAGGCGCGCCACGACGGGCTCCGTCGCGTCGAGCATGACGCCGACGACCACGGGCCGGACGCCGACGACCGCGGCGCGGTCGGCCAGCGCGAACAGCGTGGCGGCGTGGGCGTCGAGACCGTCGCGCTCGACGGCCTCCGCGAGGTCGGTGACGGCGGCGGGGGTGAAGCTGCGGTCCATGGTCTGGCTCCTCTCGGGCGTCGGGTCCGGCAGCGGTGGCGGACGGGTGTCTCTGTGCAGGTCAGGCTGGTGTTCCGGGGTGCCCGGGGCGGCCTGTGCCACAAAGGTACGGAGGGCAACGCCATTACGTCCAACGATGCTTTTTCATGATCCTGATCGCGTATGCTTATCGTTCGTGACGACCTCCTCGCGTTCGTTCGACGATGTCCAGGTCCGGCACCTGCGGGCGCTCGTGGCGGTGGCCGAGGAGGGGTCGTTCCGGGGTGCGGGGCACCTGCTCGGCTACAGCCAGTCCGCGATCAGCCAGCAGGTCGCCGGGTTGGAGCGGGCCGTCGGCATGGCGGTCTTCGACCGACCGGGTGGACCGCGACCGCCGACCCTCACACCGGCCGGGCGCCTCCTGCTGCGGCACGCCACCGCGGTGCTCGACCGGCTCGCCGCCGCCGCCGAGGAGGTCGAGCAGCTGCGGCAGGGCACGAGCGGGCGCCTGGTCATCGGCACGTTCCAGTCCGTGTCCGTGCAGCTGCTGCCGGAGCTGCTCGGCCGGCTCCGTGCGGACGTGCCGGGCCTCGACGTCCGGTTGTTCGAGGAGGAGGTCGTCGACCTCGTCGACCGGGTCGCCGCCGACGAGCTCGACCTCGCCTTCGTCGTCGGCCCGGTCGACGACTCCCGCGTCGAGCACGTGCTCGTGCGCCAGGACCCGCTGCGGGTCGTCGTCCCGCTCGCGTGGGCGGACCCCGGGGCGCGGAGCTTCCCGCTCGACGAGCTGCGGGGACGGCCCATGATCGGGCAGAGCGTCATGGACAGCTACCAGCGGCGCATCGACGCCGCGTTGCAGGCGGCGGGCGTGGACCCCGCGTACGTGTTCCGCACGAACGACAACGGCGCCGTGCAGGCCATGGTCCGCGCCGGGATCGGCGCCTCGGTCATGCCGGAGCTCGCCGTCGACCTCGACGACGACGGCGTCCGCGTGCTCGCGCCGGAGCCGGCACTGCCCCTGCGCGACGTGGAGCTCGTGTGGCGGCGGGGGCGGACGCAGTCCGCGGCCGCACGGCGCTTCGTCGAGCTCGCGGCGTCCGCCGTCGGCGGAACCCCTGGTGCAACGGATGTAACGGAGTAATCATCGTTGCATGAAGCACACCGACACCACCACGAAGATCACCAGCTGGCTGCGGGGCCGGCTCCCGGAGGCGTGGCACCCCGGGGACGCACGGGTCACCGTCGACCGCGAGGAGGTGCTCGTCCTCCTGCCGCTGCCCGGGGGTCCGGCGCCCACGGACGCGGGGTCCGACGGGGACGGCGCCGAGCCGGACCCCGACGAGCGGGACGGCCGTGTCCAGCGGTTCCGCTCCGAGACGCGCGGCGAGCGGATGACGATCGCCGACGAGGCCCAGCGCCGCTACGGCCGCACCGTGTCCTGGGGCGTCGTCGCCGGCGACCACGAGGAGCTGTTCACCACCCTCGCGGTCCCCGTCATGACCCGCCTGCGCCAGCCCGAGCGGCTCGTCCTCGAGACGCTCGTCGAGGCGGGTGTCGCGCGGTCCCGGGCGCACGCCCTCGCGTGGTGCGTCCGGCTCGTCGGGCGGCACTCCGCGGACTGGCTCGCCGAGCTGCGCGAGGCGATGACGGCGGTCGAGCGCGTCCGTGACGAGGGGCCCGCGGTGTGAGACTCCCGGTGCGAGGCGATGGCGGGGGTTCGCGCCACCGGTCCGCCGTGGGCTAGGTTGCGACCGCCCCGCGACGCGGGGCACCGCGCGTCCAGCGAAGTCCGGTGGGAAACCGGCGCTGTCCCGCAACTGTGGAGGGTCCTCGCGGGCCCCGAGCCAGGTCGCCTGGTCACGCGGTCACGTACTGGTCCTCGGACGAAGGACGGTTCGTGTCGCGCCCCGGCAGGGAGACGACCCGCACCCAGCTCGTCCCCTCACCCAGGGGAGTCCCGTGACGCACCGCACCCCGCGCCGGCTCGTCGCCGCCGCGGCCCTCACCACCTCGCTCGCCCTCCTCGCCGCGTGCGGCGGGGGCACCTCCGACCCGGCCGCGGGCGAGGCGGCCTCGCCCGCCCCGCCCACCGCGGCGACCGCGGCGGCGAGCACGACGGCGGCGGACGCCTTCCCCGTCACCGTCGCCTCCGGGCAGCTGCCCGACACCACCGACATCGAGATCGCCGAGCGTCCCGACAGCGTGGTGTCGATCAGCCCGACCGCGACCGAGATGCTCTTCGCCGTCGGCGCCGGCGAGCAGGTCGTCGCCGTCGACGCCTTCTCCTACTACCCGGAGGAGGCACCCGTCACCGACCTGTCGGGCTTCGAGCCCAACCTCGAGGCGATCCTCGCCTACGAGCCGGACCTCGTCCTCACCTCCGGTGACCCCGGTGACCTCGAGAGCGGCCTGGCCGCCGCAGGTGTACCGACGTTGCTGCTGCCCGCCGCGGTCGACCTCGAGGAGACCTACGACCAGCTTCGCCGGATCGGCGCCGCCACCGGCAACAGCGAGGGCGCGGAGGCCGTCGTCGCCGACATGAGCGAGCGCATCGACGCCGCGGTGGCCGAGGCGGGCGGCGCCGGCGAGGGGCTGACGTACTACCACGAGCTCGACCCGTCGTTCTTCACCGCGAGCGGCGACACGTTCATCGGCGAGGTCTACGGGCTCTTCGGGCTGGAGAACATCGCCGACGCCACGGGCGAGGCGTACCCGCAGCTGTCGCAGGAGTTCGTCGTGGAGGCCGACCCCGACGTCGTCTTCGTCACCTCCGGCGACTTCTCCGCGACCCCGGAGGAGATCGCGTCCCGGCCGGGCTGGGCGGGCATCACGGCCGTCGAGAACGACGACGTCGTCGTCGTCGACTCCGACGTCGCGAGCCGGTGGGGCCCGCGTACCGCCGACTTCGCCGAGTCCGTGGCGGAGTCGCTCACCGAGGTGACCGCAGGGGCGGCCGCCGGGTGAGCACCCCCGCCGCAGCCCGCAGGCCCCTCGCCGCCGCCCTCGGGCGCGGCGCGGGGCCGGCGGGCGCGCGGCCCGGCCGGCGTGCGCTGTGGGTCGCCGCGGCCGCCGTGCTGCTGGTCGCTGCCCTCACCCTCGGCGTCCTCGTCGGGCCCGCCGGGCTGACGCCGAGGGCGGTGCTCCTCGAGCTCTGGGGTGCGGCGACGGGGTCGAGGGGTGACAGCGGCCTCAGCGCCCAGCAGCAGGCGATCCTCTGGCAGATCAGGCTGCCGCGGGTCGTGCTCGGTGCCGTGGTCGGCGCCATGCTCGCCCTCGCGGGAGCGGCGTACCAGGGCGTGTTCCGCAACCCGCTCGCCGACCCGTACCTGCTCGGGGTCTCCAGCGGGGCCGGTCTCGGCGCGACGCTCGCCATCGTCGCCGGCGGGGCGATCGGCGGGCTCGGCCTGCCCGTCGTCGCCTTCATCGGCGGGCTGCTCGGGGTCGGGGCCACGTACGCCCTCGGCAGCAGCGTGGGGGGCGGCGTCCGCTCGCCCGTGGTCGTGGTGCTCGCCGGCGTGGCGGTCGCCGCGTTCCTCAACGCCGTCCAGACCTTCGTCCAGCAGCGCTACGACGACACGCTCCGCTCGGTGTACTCGTGGCTGCTCGGCCGGCTCTCGACGCAGGGGTGGTCGGAGGTCGTCACCGTCCTGCCGTACGTCGTCGTCGCGGCCGTCGTCGTGCTCCTGCACCGGCGCGTGCTCGACGTCATGGCGGTCGGCGACACCGAGGCGCGCAGCCTCGGCGTCGACACGGGCCGGACGCGCCTCGTCCTCGTCGTCGCCGCCACGCTCGGCACGGCGGCGGTCGTGTCCGTCAGCGGCCTCATCGGCTTCGTCGGCATCGTCGTGCCCCACGCGGTGCGGCTCGTCCTCGGCGCCTCCCACCGCACGCTGCTGCCGGTGTCGATGCTCGTCGGCGCCGCCTTCCTCGTCGCCGCCGACGTGCTGGCCCGCACGGCGATGAGCCCCGCCGAGCTGCCGATCGGGGTCGTGACGGCGCTCGTCGGCGCTCCCTTCTTCGTCCTCGTGCTGCGACGGGCGCGACTGCGGTGACCGGGCGGAGCGCGCCCGGGGCCGGGGACGGGGCCGGGGACGAGGCCGGCGAGGGCCTGTGGTGTCGCGACCTCGACGTCGACCGCGGCGGCGTCCGGGTCGTCCACGGCCTCGACCTCGACGTCCCGCCGGGGCAGTGGCTCGGGCTCGTCGGCCCCAACGGCGCCGGCAAGACGACGTTCCTCCACGCCGTCGGCGGCCTCCTGGCGTTCGCCGGGCACGTGCGGGTCGCCGGCGCGGACCCGGCCCGCACGGGGGAGCGGGCACTCGCCCGCCTCGTCGCGCTCATGCCGCAGCGTCCGGTCGTGCCGGAGGGCACGAGCGTCCGGGAGCTCGTGGGTCTCGGCCGCACCCCGCACGTCCCGCGCTTCGGCGTGACCGGACCCCACGACGACGCCGTCGTGGAGCGCTGCCTCGAGCGGCTGTGCCTCGAGCACGTCGCCGACCGCCCCGCGACGCAGCTGTCCGGCGGCGAGCTCCAGCGCGTGGTCCTCGCCCGCGCGCTCGCGCAGGAGCCTCGGGTGCTGCTGCTCGACGAGCCGACGAGCGCCCTCGACATCGGCCACCAGCAGACCGTCCTCGACCTCGTCGACGACCTGCGGCGCGAGGCGGGGCTCACGGTGCTCGCCGCCATGCACGACCTCACCCTTGCCGCGCAGTACGCCGACCGCCTCGTGCTGCTCGAGGCGGGCCGGGTCGCGGCGGACGGCCCCCCGGCCGCGGTGCTCGACCCCGTGGTCCTCCACCGGGTCTACGGGGCTCGGGTCGAGGTCCTGCCGGCCGGCAGCGGGCCGGCCGTCGTGCCCCTCCGGACCGGGGCCGGGTTCGTCGCGCACCCCCGGCCCCGGGCCGGCGACCGCCTCTGAGGGACCTCCGGTGGGCCGGGCGCGGGCAGGATGGGGTCGTGCCGACGTCCCCCAAGCAGCGCGTCCGCGTCCTCGCCCTCGCGGCGGCGAGGCGCCCCGACGGCCGGCTCCTCGTCCAGCGCAGCCGGCACCCGGTGTCGGGGGAGACGTTCCACCGCCTCGTCGGCGGCGGTGTCGACTTCGGGGAGACCGCCGCGCAGGCGCTGACCCGCGAGCTCGACGAGGAGCTCGGTGCGGACGCCGTCGTCGCGCCCGTGCCGCTGGCGTGGCTGGAGAACCTGTTCGAGCTCGGTGGGGTGCCGGGTCACGAGGTGTGCGCCGTCCTCGCCACGACGCTCGACGAACCCGCCGTCACCGGTCGCGACGACCTCGGCACCATCCCCGGCACGAGCGCCACCGCCCACTGGCTGCTCGAGGACGAGGTCCTGGACGGGCCGGTGCCGCTCTACCCTGACGGGGTCGGGGACGTGCTGCGGGCCTGGTGCGACGACGGCGCCCCGTCGCCTCAGCGGGGCTGACGGGGCGACCGTCGTCCGCTGCGCCACCCGACGACGGCGAGCGCGAGCAGCCCGAGCGTCCACGCGGCCACCAGGGCGACGGTCGCGGGGCCGGGGGTCGTGAGGTCGGGCAGGAGGGGCCGCAGCGCGCGGTACACCGGCCACGGCGTGCGGGAGAAGTCGACGACGAGGGTGTGGACGCCCGTCGAGGTCGCCACGGCGAGCGTGAGGAACGCGCCGAGCCCGAGGACCCCGAGGGCCGCCGTCACGCCGGGGCGCACCCGACCCCGCCCGGCCGCGACCCACGCCGCGGCGAGCAGCACGAGCGCCGGCAGCACGACGACCAGCTGGCGGCCCGGCCACCACCACCCGTGCATCGTCTGCGCCACCCACGTCGCGACCACCCAGCCCGCCGCGAGGACCGCGAGCAGGAGCGGGTGCCCGGGCCCACGACGCCGCAGCGCCCAGGCGACGACGAGCGGCACGAGGAGGAACACCGGTGCCCACGGGAGCAGCCCGAAGTCCCGGTCGAGGAGCAGCCCGACGAGACGCTGGGTCCGCGCGAGGTAGGCGGGGTCCGGGCCGGTCGCCGACACCGACCCCCCCTCGAAGTAGTCGCCCGCCGCGTAGGCCGTGAGCCCGCCGTACACCGCGAGGTGGAACCACAGCCAGTGGAGCCCGGCGAGGCCGACCCCCACGGCCCACAGGGCCAGCGCGGGCCGGTCCCGTCGCAGCCACCACAGCGCGGCGCCCGCGAGGACGGCGGCCACGAGCGCGTACTTCACCGCCAGCCACGGCAGCGCGACCACGACGAGGCCGAGCGCGACGGCCGCACCGCGCCGGGGCCGGCCGAGCAGGCACCCCAGCGCGGTGACGACGGCGAGCGCGGCCGGCAGCTCGGGGTACAGCTGGGTGGCGTACACGACGAGCGGCGGGGACAGCGCGAACGACGCGGTGACGACGAGCGCGGGGACCACCGGCACCGCGAGCCGGCGGACCGCCACCCACGCGGTGAGCGACGCCGCCAGCCCCGCGAGGAGCGCGAGGGTGGTCCTCGCGAGGACCCACGCGGGCAGGCCGGTGGCGTCGGCGACGCGGACGGCCGGCACGAGCAGGACCGGCAGGAGCGGGTCGTGCGGGCTCAGCCGCGACCCGTCGGGCCGCTCGCGCGTCTGCTCGGGGAGGTCGGCGGCGTGGAAGTCGCGCCACACCTCCTCGCGCAGCTCGTCGGCGATGTCGAGGTCGCCGTCGCGCGCCAGGGACACCGCCGTCAGGAGGTACTGGGGCTCGTCGGCGGTGAGCTGGGCGCCGTACGTCGCGCGCGCCGTCACCCCGAGGCCCGCGACGACGGCGACGAGGACGCCGAGCGCGACGAGCGCGGCTCCCGTACGCACGCGCGACCCCCGCCGACCAGGCCCTCAGCCGCCGCTCAGCCGTCGAGGCCGCTGGAGGCGATGAGCTCGCGGGTGCGGGCGAGGCCGCCGCCGAGACCGTCGACGTCGAACGTCGCGACGCCGAGCCCCTCGAGCGGCGGCAGGTCGGCGCTGGGCTCGACGCCGGCGGCGAGCGGGTACTCGAAGGTCTCGTCGGAGAAGAACGTCTGCGCCTCCTCGCCCAGCACGAACCGGATGAACGAGTCGGCGAGCTCGGGGGAGTCGGCGGTCGCGAGCTTCCCGACGCCGGTGGTGATGACGAGGTTGCCGATGTCGCCGTCGGCGAAGAAGTAGTTCTCCGTGCCGATGCCGGGGTCCTCCGCGAGCGCGCGGTAGTTGTAGTAGTGGTTGACGAGGCCCATCGGGACCTCGCCCCGGCCGACCGCCTGCACGATCGCGGTGTTGTTCGCGTACGTGGGGGAGTCGTTCTCCGCCATCCCGCGCAGCCACTCCTCCGCGACGTCGTCGCCCTGGGTCTCGCGCAGCGCCGTGACGAAGTCCTGGAAGGAGCCGTTGCTCGGGGCGACCGCGACGCGGCCCGCGTACTGGGGGTCGGTGAGGTCGAGGACGCTGTCGGGCAGGTCGGCGGGGTCGACGGCGTCGGTGTCGTACACGAGGGTGCGGACGCGCCCGGACATGCCGACCCAGCTGCCGTCGTCGGCGCGGAAGGCCGGGTCGACGAGCCCGAGGACGGACTCGTCGATCGGGGCGAGGGCGCCGAGGCCGTCGAGGTAGCCGACGGCACCCGGGCTCTGGGAGATCACGACGTCGGCCGGGCTGCTGTCGCCCTCCTGCTCCAGCAGGAGGGCGAGGTCGGCGGAGTCGCCGTAGCGCACGTCGACGTCCACGTCGTTCTCCTCGGCGAACTGCTCGAGCAGCGGGCCGATGAGGTTCTCCGTCCGTCCCGAGTACACGGTGAGCGTCTCCCGGTCCGAGCCGCAGGCGGCGAGCCCGGCGGTGAGGCCCGCGACGAGGCAGGCGACGGCGACGGCGCGACGGGTGGTGGCGGACATGCAGCGGCTCCTCGGGCTGTGCGGGGACGTGGTCGAGCGGACTCAGGCGGCGAGGGTGGTCGCCTCGACGGCGAGGGTGTGGGCGAGCTGGCGGCGCACGACCGCGTCGAGGTCGGTGGCGGGGTCGACCCCGAGCGCGCGCAGCCGGTCGGTGGCCGCCCACGAGGCGGGCACCTCCTCCGCGGCGGCGGGCGCGACGTGGAGGCGGAGCGGGCCCCCGGCGCAGCCGGCGTCGACGACGGCGCGTCGGACGGCGTCGACGATCTCGGCGAGGGTGCGCGGACGCCCGGAGCCGAGGTTGACGACGCCGGTCGCGCCCCGGTCGAGGACGGCGAGGACACCGTCGACGACGACGTCGACGTCGGTGACGTCGCGTCGCCGGCCGAGGTCCCCCAGCACGCGCAGCGCCCGGCCCGTGCGCGCGGCGTCGAGCCACGCGGCCACCGCCATGTCGGGGCGCTGGCCCTCGCCGAGGACGGTGAAGGGTCGGGCCACCGTGACGGTGCCGCCGGCCGCCGTGCGGGCGCGGCACGCCTCCTCCACCGCGACCTTCCACGCGGCGTAGCGCCCGACCGGGCGGACCGGGTCGGTCTCGCGGCTCGGTCGGGCGGTGCCGGTCGCGTCGAGGCAGCCGCCGTACACCGCGGAGGAGGACAGGACGACGAGCGGTGTCGCGAGGGGGGTCGCGGCGAGGACGGTCTCGGCGCTCGCGAGGATGTCACGGGCCCGGGCGGCCTCGAGGTCGGCGTGGCTCGTGCCGGGCGCCGCGCGGACCCCGGACAGGGCCGCGCAGTGCACCACCGCGTCGGCGGCGGCCGCCTCGAGGCGGAGGACCGTCGCGGTCCAGGGGTCGGTGGGGTCGGCGAGGTCGGCGCGGACGGTGGCGAGCGCCCCCGCCCCGTCGCGGGCGGCCGCCGCGAGCGGCGCGGGCGGGGCGGGGCGGCGGTCGACGGCGACGACGTCGTCGCCGCGGGACAGCACCCGGGCGACGAGCCGGGAGCCGATGAAGCCGGACGACCCGGTCACGACGATGCGCACGAGCCGGGACATTACATCAGCCACTCGTCCCGTAAATGATGGGATGCTTTCGGTCGTGCACCGGCTCCGCGGCTCCTCGACCGCATGGGCGGCCGCGGCGCTCCTCACGGTGCTCGCGGTCGCGCTCGTCGTCCGCACGGTCGACGCGGCGGCCCTCGCCGACGCCGGCCGCCGGCTCGCGGCCTCGCCCGGCGGTGCGCTCGTCGCGCTCGCCTGCTTCGGCGCGGCGTTCGCGCTCCGTGGGTGGGCGTGGACGCGGGTGCTGCCCGCCCTGCCGCCGGGCCAGGCGTGGGCGGGCGTCCACGTCGCGCTGCTCGGCAACCGGCTGCTGCCGCTGCGGCTCGGCGAGCCCCTGCGCGTCGTCTCCGCCGTCCGGCGCGTGCCCGGACTCGGTCCGGCCGCCGCGACCGCGTCCACGGTGTCGCTGCGTGGTGCCGACACGGTGGCCCTGCTCGCCGTGGGCGCGGGAGCGGCCGTCGCGCTCGGTCTCGACGCCCGGGACGCCGGCGGCGCCGCCGTCGCCGTGGCGGGCCTCGTCGCCGCCGCCGTGACGGGCGGCGGGGCGTGGTGGCTCGTGCGGCTGCGCGCCCGCGGGCACGCGGTGCGCCCGCCCGGGGCCGCTGCCGTGGCCGCGACCCTGCTCGCGTGGCCGCTCGAGGCGGTCGTCGTCCTCGTCGCGGCCAGGGCCGTCGGGCTCGACCTCGACGTCGCCGGTGCGCTCGTCGTCACCGCGGCCGCCGTGCTCGCCCAGGTCGCCGCCGTCGCGCCCGGCGGCCTCGGCACGTACGAGGGCGGGGCGGTCGCCGGGTACGTGCTCCTCGGCCACGACCCCGCCACCGGCCTCGCCGCGGCCGTCGTCACCCGCGCCCTCACCACCGTCTACGCCCTCGTCGCAGGAGGAGTCGCCGTGCTCGCCCCGTCCCCGTCCCTGCTCGGTCGCCTCCGCCTGCCGCGGCGGCTCCCGCCGCGCCCAGCGGCCGGTCCCGCGCCCGCCGCCGACGCCCCCGTCGTGCTGGTCCTCCCGGCGCACGACGAGGCGGCGAGCGTCGCCGACGTCGTCGCCCGCGCGCCGCGCACGGTGCTCGGGCGCCCCGTCCGGGTCGTCGTCGTCGACGACGGCTCGCGGGACGGCACCGCCGTCCGCGCACGCGCCGCGGGAGCCGAGGTCGTCGAGCACGGCCGGAACCGCGGGCTGGGGGCGGCCGTCCGCACGGGGCTCGCGCACGGCGTCGGGCTCGGTGCGGCGGCGGTCGCCTTCGCCGACGCCGACGGGGAGTACCCGCCCGAGGAGCTCGCCGCCGTCGTCGGGCCCGTGCTGGCCGGGGACGCGGACTACGTCGTCGGCTCCCGCTTCGCCGGTCGCATCGACCGGATGCTGCCGCACCGCCGGTTCGGCAACCGGGTGCTGACGTGGTGGGTGCGGTGGCTGACCCGGCACCCGGTGACCGACGGCCAGTCCGGGTACCGGGCGCTGTCACCGGCGGCGGCCGCGGACGCCGAGATCGTCCACGACTACAACTACGCCCAGGTGCTCACCCTCGACCTGCTCGGCAAGGGCTACCGGTACGCGGAGGTGCCGATCAGCTACGGCTTCCGCACGACCGGGACCTCCTTCGTCCGGCTCGGGCGCTACCTGCGCAGCGTCGTGCCCGCGGTCCACCGCGAGCTCAACGCCTGAGGGCCGCTCAGCCGTCGGTGGCCTCGGGCTCGCTGCCCGAGCCCTCCTCGGTGCCGGAGCCGGAGCCGGAGCCCGAGCCGGAGCCCGAGCCGGAGCCGGAGCCGTCCTCGGAGCCGGTGCCGTCGAGGTTGCGGACCTCGGCGCCGTCGTCGGCGCAGGCGGTGAGACCGCCGGCGAGGGCGACGACGACGGCGAGGGAGGCGAGTGCGCGGCGCATGGAGGACCTTCCGGGTCGGGAGCACGACGTCGCCAATACGTGACGACGGCGTGACCTTATCCGATGAGGCGGGACTCCATCAGTCCTGGACCACGTGCTCGGCGAAGCCCTCGCGCGCCCGGGCCCACGCAGCCTCGTCGACGAGCCCGTCGGGGCGCCGGCAGCGCACCGCCGCCTCGGCCATGGCGAGGGTGTGGTGGGTGTTGTCGTGGGCGAGGAGCCCCTGCCGGCCGAACGTGAGCAGCCCCGGCACGGCGTCGACGGCGGCGAGGAGCCGCTCGAGCGCCGCCTCGGCCCCCACCGGGTGCACGGGGTAGGCCGACGGCACGCGCCGCACGACGACGTCCGCCACGTCGGGCACAGGCAGGTCGTGGGACGCGAGGGCGTCGAGGACGAGGCGTCCGAGCGCGTCGTCGCCGCTGCCCCACAGCGCGTCGCCCGCCTGGCACGGCACCTCGGCGGTGAGGACCGTGACGCCGTCGGGGTCGGCGCCGTCGCGGTAGTTGCGCGGCTCCGACACCCGCGTGAGGGGCGTCGCCGCGCCCGGCAGGTAGTGGGCGTCGTACGGGGTCCACGACCGCCTGCCGCGCGGGAGCGGCACGACGAGGTGGACGACGAGCATGGCCCGGGACGGCAGCGACGGCAGGGGGCTGCCGTCGGGGGAGCGCAGGCCCGCGAGCCGGGCGAGCAGCGGCAGCGGCACCGTCGACCACACCTGGCGGGCCCGGAGCACGCCCGTGCCGGTCGTGACGAACCAGCCGCCCGCTCCGTCCCGCTCCAGGGCCGTGGCGGGGTCGTCGGTCCGGATGCGGGCGCCCGCGGCGCGGGCCGCGTCGGCGAGGACCTCGCTGATGCGGCCGAAGCCCCCGGCGGGGTAGTGGAAGAACCGGCTGCTCGCCTGCCGGCCGGCCGCGACGCGGGCGAGCAGCCGCCAGGGGGAGTCCGCGCTGATGCGTCGCCGCGCCTGCTCGCCGCTGAGGTCCGCCGGGTCCAGGCCCCACACCTTGCGGGCGTACGGGAAGTAGAACTCACCGCCCATGACGTCACCGAGACCGGTGCGCACGTAGGACTCGAACGTCGAGGTGTCCCGGCGCCGCACGGTCGCCGCGAGGCTGCTGAGCCCGGCGCGGGCGAGGAAGCCCGGCGGCAGGGTCGTCGCGAGGTCGCGCGGCCGCAGCGGGAAGTCGACCCAGCGACCGGCGAGCCGCGCCCGGCCGTTGCGCCGGCGGGTCTGCAGCTCGTCCCCGAGCAGCCCGCGCAGCAGCGACATCACCACCGGGTCGGTGGCCGGGTGCAGCCGGTGGCTGCCGACGTCGACGCTCACGCCCGCGACCCGGTGGCTCGCGGTCAGCCCGCCCACGTGGTCCTCGCGCTCGAGGACGACCACGTCGGTCCCGGACTGCGCGAGGCGCAGGGCCGCGCCGAGCCCCGCCGGGCCCGCCCCGAGGACGACGACGTCCGCCTCGTCGGCCCGGTCCGTGCCGGCGCTCACGCGTCGTCCGTCGCGCGCCGGGACGGCCCGAGCTCGGGGCGGAGCACGAGCAGCCACGTGAGGACCGCCGACATCGCGAGCAGCACGAGCGAGGTCACGCCGACCTCGGCGAAGAAGCCGTCCTGGGCGGCGAAGAAGATCCGTGTCGCGAGGGTCTCGAAGCCGGTGGGGGCCAGCAGCGCCGTGGCCGGCAGCTCCTTGAGGGTGCTGAGCAGGACGAGGCCCGCGCCCGCCACGAGACCGGGCACCACGAGCGGCAGGTCGACGGTGAGGAAGCGCCGCGCCGGGCCGGCGCCCAGCGTCCGCGCGGCCTCGCCGAGCCGTCCCGGCACCGCCGCCACCGCGGTCTGCGACGCGCGCAGCGCCTGCGCGCCGAAGTGGAGGACGTAGCCGAGGACGAGCAGCGGGAACGTCTGGTACAGGCCCGAGAGGGGGCCGGGCGCCTGGAGGGCGAAGAAGACGAGCGCGAGGGCGACGACGAGGCCCGGGAGCGCGAAGACGCTCGTGACGACGGCGACGACGGCTCGCGTCGTCGCGCTCGGGCGCCGCACCGAGGCGACGGCGAGCGGCAGGACGACGAGGACCGCGGCGACCGCCGCCGCGACGGACACCCCGACGGAGCCGAGGGCGGGCGCGACGAGGAAGGCGAGGGAGTCCCCGGGGCCGGAGTACCCGACGCCGGTGGTCGCCGAGCCGCGCAGCGCCCACCAGGCGAGCACGACGACGGGGGCGACGAGGGCGAGGCCGACGACGGTGACGGGGACGAGGCTGAGGGGCGCACGCAGCCGGCCGAGGCGCACGACCGCGGCGGGCCGTGCGGGCCGCGGGCCCGGGGGCGCCGCGGCGGCGGAGCGGGCCGCGAGGGCGACGAGGACGGCGAGGACGGCGAGGAAGAGCCCGAGCGTCACGGAGGTCGTGCGGTCGAGGAGCCGGCTCGCGTAGAGCGCACGCGTGATCGTGTCGTAGCGGAGGAGGGCGACCGCCCCGAAGTCCGACAGCACGTAGAGGAACACGAGCAGCCCACCCGCGGCCGTCGCGGCGCGCAGCTGCGGGACGAGCACGGTGAGCACCGTTCGGAACGGCCCGGCGCCGAGCAGGCGGGCGGCCTCCTCGTGGTTGCGGGACACCAGCCGCAGGCGCGCGAGCACGACGAGGTAGACGTAGGGGTAGGTGAGGAGGGTGAGGACGACCGCGGCGCCCCAGAAGCCCTCCGGGCGGGGGAGGAACGGCACGAGCCCGCCGGGACCGGTCGCGGCCAGCCACGCCGTCGCCCCCACGAAGCTCGGGATGACGAGCGGCAGGGCGAGCGCGACGCGTAGGGCACCGCGCCCGTGGACGTCGGTCCGCGTCACGAGGACCGCGAGGCCCGTGCCGAGCACCATGGCAGCGACGGCGCACGTGGACGCGAGCAGGAGCGAGGCGGCCAGCGGTCCGAGGACCGCCGGCGTCGCCACGACGGCGACGAGGTCGCCGCCCAGCCGCGTCGACTCCCACGCGAGGTAGAGGGCGGGGAAGGCGAAGAACACCCCGACGAGGGCGACGAGGACCGTGCCGGCCCGGTGCCGCCACGCGACGGGTGTCCGCCCGGGGCGGCCGCGTCGACGGGCGCCCGCCGGGGGGGCCGGCTCCTCGGGGCGGACGACCGGGACGAGCCCGTCGGTCACTACGCGGGGACCGGCGTGGCGGCCACCCCGGCGGGCACGTCCGGGTAGCTCGTGGTGCGGGGGCCCGCGAACCGGACGCCGACACGGTCGCCGACCCCGAAGCGGGGGCCCGCGGCGGCCCGCACCAGCAGGTCGAGGTCGCCGAGCCGGACCGAGTAGCTGCAGTCGTGGCCGTAGAAGGCGACGTCGGTGACGACGGCCGGTCCGTCCGGCTCCAGGTCGAGGTGCTCGGGACGCACGAGGACCTGGCGGCCCGTCCCGGTCGCCGTGGCGCCCGCCGCCTCAGCGCGCACGGGGATGTCGCCCAGCGGGGTGGCGGCGAGGTCCGCGTGCAGCGTGGCGGGGAGCAGGTTCGCCTCGCCGACGAAGCGGGCCACCCACGGGTCGACCGGCGAGGCGTACACCTCGGCGGGGGTGCCGACCTGGCGGACCCGGCCCTCGCGCATGACCGCGACGCGGTCCCCGAGGACGAACGCCTCCTCCTGGTCGTGCGTGACGAAGACCGACGTCACGCCGACCGCCCGGAGCAGGGCGTGGATCTCCGTGCGGACCCGGACCCGCAGCGCCGAGTCGAGGCCGGTGAAGGGCTCGTCGAACAGCAGCACCCGGGGGCGGGGGGCCAGCGCGCGCGCGAGCGCGACCCGCTGGGCCTGGCCGCCGGACAGCTCGTGGGGACGCCGGTGCGCGAGGTGCGCGAGGTCGACGAGCTCGAGGGTCTCCTGCACCCGGCCCGCCCCGAGCTCCGCGCGGCCGAGGCCGTAGGCGACGTTGCGCTCGACGGTGAGGTGGGGGAAGAGCGCGGCGTCCTGGAACACCATGCCGACCCGGCGCCGCTCGGCGGGGACGTCCCGGCCGGGGCCGGTCAGGACGTCGCCGTCGACGGTGACCGTGCCGGAGTCCGGACGCTCGAGGCCCGCGACGACGCGCAGCAGGGTCGTCTTGCCGCAGCCGCTCGGGCCGAGCAGGGCGAGGCTCTCGCCGCGTCCCACGGCGACCGTCGCGCCGTCGAGCGCCACGGTCGTACCGAAGCGCCGGCGCACGTCGGAGGCCACGAGGAAGTCCTCGCGCTCAGGCGAATTCGGCATCGTCTCCCTTTCGGATACGCCTCAGGGTAGCCGTGCCTCGCCTCGGCTCCCAGCGGTGCCCCGGGGCCGTCGGCAGGTGCGCCTCTTCGGGTGAGTCGCGCCCGGTCGGCTCGGGTCGCGCGCGTACCCGGCCGAGGCTCACGTGGTCGGAAGCCGCCCAGAAATTTGCCAGATCGTTATCCGGGACGTCATGGTCGTCAGCAGACAGCACGCCCGCCCGGCCCTCGAGGGCCCGGCCGCACGTGGAGCCGGTCTCACCGTGCTCCCCGGCCGCGGTGCCCGACCCGGGGCGGAAGCGCCGCCGTCGCGCCCGGGGGGGACGCGACCCGACGACAGAGAGCTCATGACCCGACACACCACTGGCCACCGCGCGTCCCTGCGCCCGCTGCGCCGCGTCCTCGCGACGACCGGCGCCACGCTCGCCGTCGTCGCCCTCGGCGTCGGTGCGAGCGCCGTCGCGACCTCGCCGACCCTCGCGGGCGCCGACGACCGCGTCGCCCTCGGCACCCTCCTCGGTGAGGAGCCCGGGGCCGCCGGCGCCGAGGCCGCCCTCGCCGAGCGCGAGCAGGAGCAGGCGTCCCGCTCGCAGCGCGCCCCGCTGCCCGCGGGGCTCCCGAGCACGTCGTCGCAGGCCCAGGCGTGGGCCGAGGCGGACGCGGCCGCCCAGCAGCTCCTGCAGGAGCGCCAGGACGTCGCCGACGCCGAGCGCGAGCGCAAGGCGGCGGAGGCGGCGCGTCAGGCCGCCGAGGAGGAGGCCGCGCGTCAGGCCGCCGAGGAGGCCGCGCGAGTCGCCGCCGAGGAGGAGGCGGCGCGCAAGGCAGCCGAGGAGGAGGCCGCGCGTCAGGCCGCCGAGGAGGAGGCCGCGCGCAAGGCAGCCGAGGAGGAGGCCGCCCGCGCGGCGGCCGCCGCAGCGGCGACCCCCGGCTCCAACCGCGCCCTCGGCCAGCAGCTGCTCGCCGAGGCGGGTTTCGGCGCCGGCCAGTGGTCGTGCCTCGACGCGCTGTGGCAGAAGGAGTCGAACTGGAGCCACACCGCCGACAACCCGACGTCGAGCGCGTACGGCATCCCCCAGGCGCTCCCCGGTTCGAAGATGGCCTCCGCCGGGTCCGACTGGGAGACGAACCCGGCGACGCAGATCCGCTGGGGCCTCGGGTACATCGCCGACCGGTACGGCACCCCGTGCGCGGCATGGGAGCACAGCCAGGCGCACAACTGGTACTGAGCCGGCCCGCTCGGCCGGCTCGGCCGGCTCGGCCGGCTCAGCCGTTCGGGCCCGTCATGGTGGTGACGTCGAGGTAGCGGTCGAGCTGCTCCTCGGTCAGCCGCTCTCCGTCGACGTGCCCGAGCTCGACGACGGCCTCCCGGATCGTGATGCGACGCGCGAGCGCGTGCTTCGCCACCTTCGCCGCGGCCTCGTAGCCGATCACGCGGTTCAGCGGGGTGACGATCGAGGGCGAGGACTCCGCGAACGCGCGGCACCGCTCGGCGTCGGCCTCGATGCCGCGGACGCACCGGTCCGCGAGCAGCCGGCTCGCGTTCGCGAGCAGGCGCGCGGACTCCAGCACGTTGCGCGCCATGACCGGGATCTGGACGTTGAGCTCGAACGAGCCGCTCGCCCCGGCGAAGGCGACGGCCGCGTCGTTGCCGACGACCTGCGAGCACACCATGAGCGTGGCCTCCGGCAGCACCGGGTTCACCTTGCCCGGCATGATGGAGCTTCCCGGCTGGAGGTCGGGCAGGCGGATCTCCGCGAGGCCCGTGGTCGGGCCCGACGCCTTCCAGCGCAGGTCGTTGCACACCTTCGTGAGGCTGACCGCCACCGTCCGCAGCGCCCCGGAGGCCTCGACGAGACCGTCGCGCGCCCCCTGCGCCTCGAAGTGGTCCCGCGCCTCGGTGACGGGGAGGCCCGTCTCCGCGGCGAGGCGGGCGACGACCGCCGCGGCGAACCCGTCGGGGGTGTTGATGCCCGTCCCGACGGCGGTGCCGCCCAGCGGCACCTCCGCGACGCGCGGGAGCACCGCGTCGACCCGCTCGACGCCGCGGCGCACCTGCGCCGCCCAGCCGCCGAACTCCTGTCCCAGCGTCACCGGGGTCGCGTCCATGAGGTGCGTGCGGCCGGAGGTCACGACGTCGGAGAACTCCGCGGCCTTCGCCTCGAGGGCGCCGGCGAGGTGCTCCAGCGCAGGGACCAGCTCCTGGGCGAGGGCCGCGGTCGCGGCGACGTGCACGGAGGTGGGGAACACGTCGTTGCTCGACTGCGAGGCGTTGACGTGGTCGTTGGGGTGGACGTCGCGACCGAGCCGCCGCGTCGCGAGGGTGGCGAGGACCTCGTTCATGTTCATGTTGCTGGACGTGCCGGAGCCGGTCTGGAAGACGTCGACGGGGAACTGCGCGTCGAAGCGGCCCTCCGGGGCGCCTGCGACGACCTCGTCCGCTGCCGCGGCGACCGCCTGCGCGACGTCGGCGTCGAGGACGCCGAGCTCGGCGTTGACCTGCGCCGCCGCCTTCTTCACGCGCGCGAGGGCGACGACGTGGGCGCGCTCGAGCCCGACGCCGCTGATGGGGAAGTTCTCGACCGCGCGCTGGGTCTGCGCCCGGTACAGGGCGTCGGCCGGCACGCGGACCTCACCCATCGTGTCCCGCTCGACGCGGTAGCCGTCGTCCGTCGTTGCCTGCGGGCTGCCCTCGTGGTTCGTCATGGGCCCCATCATGGTCCCGTGCCCGCCAGCCGAGGAGCCGCCCCGTCCGTGCCCGCGTGGCTGGTGCCGGCGCAGGCCGGGCTCGCCGCCGCCCACGTCGTGTCGGGTGGTCCGCGCCTGCCCGTCCCCGACCGCGCCGTCGCCCCCGTGCGGGTCGTCGGCGCGGTCGCGGTGGTGACGGGGCTCGCGACCGCCGGGGTCTCGGCGGCGGGTCTGGGGCGGGACCTCACCGCCTCACCCGTGCCGCGCGACGGGGCCGCCCTGCGCACCCGCGGCGCCTTCGCGCGGGTGCGGCACCCCGTCTACCTCGGTCTCCTCGTGGCGTCCGGCGGGGCGGTGCTCGCGCGGCAGCGGGTGACGACGCTCCTCGCGGCCTGCGGCCTCGCCGGTCTGCTCCACGTGAAGGCAGGCGTGGAGGACCGGGTCCTCGAGGAGCGGTTCGGGCAGGAGTGGCGGGACTACGCGGCGCGCGTGCCCCGGCTCGTGCCCGGACTCAGGTGGTCGTGACGCCGCGGGACCACACGGGTGCGACGACGCCCTCGGCGAGGTCGTAGGCGGCCGCGACGACCCCGAGCCCGCCGCCGTCGGTGCGCTCGCGCAGGACGTCGGAGCGGGCGAGGAGCGCGTGGGCCGTCACCTCGGCGTGGGTGCGGACGACCTCGTCGACCTGGCTCCGGCCCCGCCCGGCCGCCTCGTGCACGCTCGGGGTGACGAGGTCGACGACGTCGCGGACGAAGCCGCCGGGCGCCGGGCCGCCGGCGTCGGTGGCGACCGCGGCCGCCACGGCGCCGCAGGAGTGGTGGCCGAGGACGACGACGAGGGCCACCCCGAGCGCGTCGACGGCGAACTCCAGCGACCCCAGCACCGCGGTGTCGACGACGTGGCCGGCGGTGCGGACGACGAAGAGGTCGCCGAGACCGCGGTCGAACACGAGCTCGGCCGCCACGCGGGAGTCGCTGCACCCGAGGACCGCGGCGAACGGTGCCTGGCCGGCAACCGCCGCGCGGCGCGTCCCGAGGTCGGCGTTGGGGCGCTCGGCACGGTCCTCCGCGAACCTGCGGTTGCCCTCCGTCAGGGTCCGCCACGCCTCGTCGGGTGTCACGGTGCGCTCCTCTCCAGCTCGTCCCGGCTCGGCGGGTCCGCCCCGGGCCGGGAGCACGTGATCGCCGCGACCCGGGCGGCGTGGGACAGGACGGCGGTCAGCGTGTCGGCGTCGGCCGCCCCGAGGGCCTCCCGGCGGTCGGCGCCGAGGAGGCGCTGCGCGGCCAGTCCGTCGAGCAGACCGGACATGAACGCGTCGCCCGCGCCGACGGTGTCGACCACGGCGGTCGGGGGCGTGTCGACGTGGACGCTGCCGCCGGCGCTCACCGCGTCCGCGCCGCCCGCGCCGCGGGTCACCACGACGAGCGAGGGCCCGCGCAGCAGCCAGGCGCCCGCGACGTCGAGCGGGTCGACGCCCGGTCGCAGCCACGCGAGGTCCTCGTCGCTCACCTTCACCACGTCGGCGACCCCGACGTAGGCGAGCACCTTCGCCAGCGCGAGGTCGGGCTCGCCCATGAGCGCGGGCCGCGTGTTCGGGTCGTAGGAGATCGTCGAGCGGTGCCGCGTCCGCGACAGCAGGCCCTCCGCGACGGCCCCGCCCGGGCCGAGCACGGCGGCGATGGACCCGGTGTGGACGACGTCGAAGCCCTCGTGGCCGGTGAGCGCGTCGAGGTCGACGGTCGGCAGCGTCGGGTCGAGGTCGAACTCGTACGTCGCGACGCCGCCCGCGTCCAGGCGCGCGGTCGCGGTCGGGGTGCGCGCGGCGCCGCGCGAGCCGGCCACGAGGGTGACGCCCGAGGCGCGCAGGTGGTCGGCGACGAGCGCGCCGTCGTCGTCCTCGCCCACCCACGTCAGCAGCTCGGCGCGGTGCCCGAGCCGGGCCAGGCCGAGCGCGACGTTCGCGGGACTGCCGCCCGGGTGACGCCCGAGGGGCTGGCCCTCCGGCCCCACGACGACGTCGACGAGTGCCTCTCCGACCACCAGCGCCCGTGCCACGGCAGGCAGGCTATCGGGCGCGTGGCTCCCCACCCCACGACCAGGGCCGCTAGCGTCTGCGGTCATGGCCGCTGCGGTGGAGGGCACCCCGCCCGCGCGGGCGCGCCCGTGGACATTCCTGTCCAACCACGGCCACGTCCTCGTGCAGGTGAGCCGCGACCCGGAGGCGAGGCTGCGGGACATCGCCGCGGGGGTGGGGATCACCGAGCGCGCGGCGCAGTCCATCCTCGTCGACCTCGAGCAGGGCGGGTACGTGTCGAAGACCCGGGTCGGGCGCCGCAACTCCTACCGCGTCCACGACGACCTGCCGTTCCGGCACCCGGCGGAGTCCGCCCACGCGGTCGGTGAGCTGCTCCGCATCTTCAGCGACGCCGAGGCCCCGGCGGGCTGAGCCGGCCCCGCGTGGGTGACGATGGGCGCGTGAGCGAGCAGGCCCGGCCCCCGCGGCGCGGTGCGCGCGGCACCGCCCTCGACATGGTGCGCAGCCTCGCGGTCATCCTCGTGCTCGTGGCCGGCGTCCTCGTCCTCGCGCCGATGCCGGGCGAGGTGCGCCAGCCCGCGGTCGACACGACCGTCGCGCTCGCGGCCGCGGACGCCGCCCGAGCCGAGGTGGGCCTCGAGCCCGTCCTGCCGCTGGGCGGTCCGGCGCCGGAGGGAGCGGCGGCCGCGACCCCGTCGGGGCAGGCCGTCACCGTCGTCACCCTCGGCGAGGGCTGGCAGGTGGACTACGCCCGCAGCCAGGTGGTCGAGGACGTGCCGACGTGGCGGGTGGGGCTGCTGTCGCCGGACGACCGCCGCGTCGACGTCGAGCAGGCCCGCGACGTCACAGAGCGGTGGCTCGCGCGGGCGGACGACGCGTCGGTGCTCGACGCGGCGGAGCCGCTCGAGGTCGGCGGGACCACGTGGTGGCGCTACACGCGCGGCGACGACCGGACGACGTACCGGTTCGACGGACCGGCGGGCACGACGACGCTCGTGCACGCCGCCGACGACGTGCCCGCCCTCGTCGACGTCGTCGAGGCCGTCAGCCCGGTCCTCAACGGACGCTGATCAGTCCGCGCGGGCTCCCTCGTCGAGTCGTCGCAGGGCGCCGTCCAGCACCTCCTGGCACCGGGCGGCGAGCGCCTCGCCGCGTTCCCACAGCCGCAGCGACTCCTCGAGGTCGGCGCCGCCGGACTCGAGGCGTCGCACGACGTCCACGAGCTCGTCGCGCGCCGCCTCGTACGTCATGTCGCCGGGCTCTGGGAGGCTGTCGTCGGACGTGGTCACGGGTTGCTCCTCGGGGTGGGGTCGACGGTCGTCACGCGGGCCTCGAGGGCGCCGCCGGCGAGCGCGACGTGGACGGTGTCGCCGGCTGCGGCCCGCCGGGCGTCGGTGAGGACGTGCCCGTCGGCGCCGCGCACGACGGCGTAACCGCGGGCCAGCGTCGCGCCGGGCGACACCGCACGCAGGTGGGCGAGGGTCGCCGTCAGGGTCTCGGCGTGCCGCCGGGCGGTCCGTCGCGCCGCGCCGTGGCCCCGCTCGCGGAGCTCGACGACCGCGCGCCGCCGGTCGGCGAAGAGCGTGCGCAGGTCCCGCAGGGCCGGGCGGGAGCGCAGGTCCGTGAGCGCCTCGCGCTCGCGCTCGACCCGGCGTCGCACCGCCTGGTGCCCGCGGCCGCGGGCCTCGGCGAGGAGCCGGGCCTCCTCGGTGGCGTCGGGCACGACCCGGCGGGCGGCGTCCGTCGGTGTCGACGCGCGTACGTCGGCGACGAGGTCGAGCAGGGGTGTGTCCGTCTCGTGGCCGATGGCGGACACGACGGGGGTGCGGCACGCGGCGACCGCCCGCACGAGCGCCTCGTTGCTGAAGGGGAGCAGGTCCTCGGTCGACCCGCCGCCGCGGGCCACGACGATGACGTCGACGCCGGCGTCGGCGTCGAGCGCGGCGAGCGCCTCGCCGACCTCGGTGACGGCGAGCGGACCCTGCACGGCGACCTCCCGCACGACGACCCGCACGGCGGGCCAGCGGCGGCGCGCGTTGTCCACTACGTCCCGCTCGGCGGCGCTGCCGCGCCCGCACACGAGGCCGACGGCGCGGGGCAGGAACGGCAGCGGCCGCTTCCGCGCGGGGTCGAAGAGGCCCTCGCCGGCGAGTGTGCGACGCAGCTGCTCGAGCCGGGCGAGGAGCTCGCCCTCGCCGACCGGCCGCACGACGACGACGAAGAGCGACAGCGTCCCCCGGCCGGTGTGGAAGCGGACCTGCACCCGCAGCACGACCCGGGCCCCCTCCCGGACGCCCGGCCCGGCGGCGTCGAGGGTGCGGAGGGGGACGACCGCCGACATGCGGGTGTCGGTGTCGGTGTCGCGGACGTCGAGGAAGGCCAGGCCCGACCGGCGGGCCAGGGACACGACCTGGGCCTCGACCCACAGCGCCGGCATCCTGTCGACGTACACCCCGATGTTGTGCGCGAGGAGCCGCAGCGGCCACGGCCGCTCGGCGGTGGTGTCCGCCGCGCGGTCGGGCAACGGGTCGGGGACGCGGCTCATCGTCGGCAAACCTACGATGGGGGGGTGACCGAACCCCGCAAGCGTGTCCTCCTGGCCGCCCCCCGCGGGTACTGCGCCGGCGTCGACCGGGCCGTCGTGGCCGTCGAGAAGGCGCTCGAGCTGTACGGCCCGCCCGTCTACGTCCGCAAGCAGATCGTCCACAACAAGCACGTCGTGGAGACCCTCGCGGCGCGCGGGGCGGTGTTCGTCGACGAGACCGACGAGGTGCCCGAGGGCGCGCGCGTGGTCTTCAGCGCCCACGGGGTGTCCCCGCAGGTCCACGCGGAGGCCGCGCGCCGGATGCTGCAGACGATCGATGCGACGTGCCCCCTCGTCACGAAGGTGCACCGCGAGGCCGTCCGCTTCGCCGACGACGACTTCGACATCCTCCTCATCGGCCACGCCGGGCACGAGGAGGTCGAGGGCACCGCGGGCGAGGCGCCGGAGCGGATCCAGCTCGTCGACGGCCCCGACGACGTCGACGGCGTCGTCGTCCGCGACCCGTCCCGCGTCGTGTGGCTGTCCCAGACCACCCTGAGCGTCGACGAGACGATGGAGACCGTCCGCCGGCTGCGGGAGCGCTTCCCCGAGATGCAGGACCCGCCGAGCGACGACATCTGCTACGCCACCCAGAACCGGCAGGTGGCGGTCAAGAAGGTCGCGCGGGACGCCGAGCTCGTCGTCGTCGTGGGCTCGGCCAACTCCTCCAACAGCGTCCGGCTCGTCGAGGTGGCGCTGGAGAACGGCGCCCAGGCCTCCTACCGGGTCGACAACGCCCGCGAGCTCGACGAGGCGTGGCTCGAGGGTGTCGAGACGGTGGGCGTGACCTCCGGTGCGTCGGTGCCCGAGATCCTCGTCCGCGAGGTCCTCGACTGGCTCGCGGAGCGCGGGTACGGCGACTGCGAGGAGGTCGTCACCGCCGAGGAGGACCTCCTGTTCTCCCTGCCCAAGGAGCTGCGGCGCGACATCAAGCAGGCGAAGCTCGCGCAGGCCGCGGCCAAGGCCTGACGGTGGGCGAGCCGCCGACCGACTGGGTGAGCGGTGAGCGGGTCTTCGCCCCGCCCACCGGCACCCTCGACGTCGACTGGCTCGTCCCCGCCGTCCTCGACGCCCTGCCCGGCACCGCGCCGACAGCCGCACGCGCCGCCCTGGAGCGGGCCCGCGCGCGGCTGCACGCGGCTCCCGACACGCCGGAGCTCCACGACGAGCTCGAGCTGACCGCCGACGCCGTCGTCCGAGAAGCGGCGGAGGCCTTCCGGACCTGAGCCGCGCACGCCGTCACGCCGCCGCGGCGAGCAGACCGGCGAGATGGCGTTCCACCAGGCCCTCGGGGCCGTCCCAGGCTCCCGGGGGGGAGGTGCGACGGACACGAGGCGGCGAGCGCCACGACCGGACCGCGCAGCGTCTCCGACGTCATCGGCGATCTCATGGACCGACCCTCCACCCGACCCCGCACACAACCCGACAGGCCCGACCCGACGGGCCCGACCCGACAGGCCCGACCCGACAGGCTCAGCCCGCGCGCCGCCGACCGTCGGTCCCGGTGAGCGCGTCCGCCCCGTCCGGGCCCTCCAGCAGCTCCGGTGCCGTCAGCCCGCGTGGGACGGAGTCGACCGGGTCGAGGGCGGCGAGCTCGTCGGCGACGACGTCGAGGTCGTGCATCCGGCGGGCGGTCACGAGCACGCGGGTCTCCAGCGTCGCGACGAGGGCGTTGTAGTCGTCGACCGACCGCTGGAGGTCCCGCCCGAGCTTCGCGGTCCGGTTCCCCAGCGTCCCGAGTCGCGTGTAGAGCTCGCGACCGACCTCGTGGACCTCGCGCGCGGCTCCCGCGAGCGACTCCTGCTGCCACGTGAGGGCCACGGTGCGCAGCAGCGCGAGCAGCGTGGTGGGGGTCGCGAGCACGACCCGCTTCGCCATGGCCGCCTCCAGCAGAGCGGGGTCGGCCTCGCACGCCGCCGCGAGGAAGGCCTCACCCGGCACGAAGCACACGACGAGCTCGGGGGAGCCGGCCACGGCGGTCCAGTACTCCTTCGCGGCGAGGGCGTCGACGTGCGTGCGGAGAGCCCGTGCGTGGTCGGTGTGACGCTGCTCGAGGAACGCCGCCATCGGGGCCTTGGCGTCGACGACGACGTGCTTGCCGCCGGGCAGGTGGACGACGAGGTCCGGGCGGACCAGGGCCCCGGAGGCCGTGGTCCCGCTCACCTGCTGGGAGAAGTCGACCCGGGCGAGCATGCCCGCGTGCTCCACGACCCGCCGCAGGTGGACCTCGCCCCACGACCCGCGGGCGTTGGGGGAGCGCAGGGCCCCGGACAGGGTCGCGGTCTCGCCCCGGAGCGCCTCGCTCGCCTCCAGCAGGCCGCGCACCTGCTCGCGCAGCCCCGCGTACTGGTCGACGCGGTCGCGCTCGAGGGTGGCGACCTGCCGCTCGACGCGCGCCAGCGCGGAGGACAGGGGACCGAGGGCGCGGGCGTGCTCGTCGCGGTCCCCGAGCGCCGCCTGCAGGTCGGCCACCCGGCCGCGGAGCAGGTCGCGCTCCGCCGTGACCCCGGCCCGGACGGCGGCCGCGCGGGGCCGGAGCACCACGACCGCACCGACGGCGCCGAGGACCAGCCCGACGACAGCCGCGAGGAGGAGCGGCCCCGTTGACACCACGACGTCCATGCCCACGATCGTCCGCGAGGCCCCCGACACAACCGCGGAGGACACCCCGGCCCGGCCCGTAGACTCCCCCCACGTGGCTCTGACCATCGGCATCGTCGGCCTTCCCAACGTCGGCAAGTCCACCCTCTTCAACGCGCTCACCGCCAACGACGTGCTCGCGGCGAACTACCCGTTCGCCACCATCGAGCCCAACGTCGGCGTGGTGCCGCTGCCCGACCCGCGCCTGGCGGTGCTGGCCCGGCTGTTCGACAGCGAGCGGGTCGTCCCCGCGACCGTGTCGTTCGTCGACATCGCCGGCATCGTGAAGGGGGCGAGCGAGGGACAGGGCCTGGGGAACAAGTTCCTCGCGAACATCCGCGAGGCGGACGCGATCTGCCAGGTGATCCGCGCGTTCGTCGACGACGACGTCACGCACGTCGACGGCCGAGTCGACCCCGCGGCCGACATCGAGACGATCAACACCGAGCTCGTCCTCGCCGACCTCCAGACCGTCGAGAACGCGCTGCCGCGCCTGGAGAAGGAGGTGAGGGGCAAGAAGGCCGACCCCGCCGTCCTCGAGGCCGCCCGAGCTGCCGAGGCGGCGCTGAGCGACGGGCTGCCGCTCTCCACCGCGGTGAAGGCGGGTCGGCTCGAGCCCGCGCACCTCCGTGAGCTGGGCCTGCTCACCACGAAGCCGTTCCTCTACGTCTTCAACGTCGACCCCGCGAGCCTCGGCGACGACCCGGCGGCGCTCGCCGCCCGTGAGCGTCTCCAGCAGCTCGTCGCACCGGCCGAGGCGATCTTCCTCGACGCCCAGCTGGAGTCCGAGCTCGCCGGCCTCGACGCCGACGACGCGGCCGAGCTGCTCGCCGAGTCCGGCCAGAGCGAACCGGGGCTGCACCAGCTCGCGCGCGTCGGCTTCGCGACGCTCGGGCTGCAGACCTACCTGACCGCGGGCCCGAAGGAGTCCCGGGCCTGGACGATCCCGCAGGGCGCGACGGCGCCGGAGGCGGCCGGCGTCATCCACACCGACTTCCAGCGCGGCTTCATCAAGGCGGAGGTCGTGTCCTACGACGACCTCGTCGACGCGGGCTCGATGACGGAGGCGAAGTCGCGGGGCAGGGTCCGCATGGAGGGCAAGGACTACGTGATGGCGGACGGCGACGTCGTCGAGTTCCGGTTCAACGTGTGACGGGTCTCGACGACCCGGTCGTCGCCGTCGCCTGCCTCCTCGCCGTCGGCCTCGGCGCGCTCGTCCAGGGCGTCCTTGGCTTCGGCCTCGCGCTGCTCTCCGTCCCCGTCCTCGCGCTCCTCGCCCCGGAGCTGGTCCCGGTGGCCGTCCTCGTCGCCGTCCTGCCCCTCACGGTGCTCCAGGCCGTCCGGGAACGCGCGCACCTCGACCTCCGTGGACTGGGCTGGGCCCTCGTCGGGCGGGTCCCCGGTGGCGCGGTCGGCGCCCTCGCGGTGGCGTGGCTGCCCGTGCGCGGGCTCCAGGTGCTCGTCGCCGCCGTGGTCCTCCTCGCCGTCGCGGCCTCGGTCCGGGCCGACCGGCGGGTCGAGGCCCCGGGCGCGCCCGCGCGTGCCCGACCGGGACGCTCCCCGCGCCGCACCTCCCTCACGCTCGCGGGCGCACTCAGCGGCGTCGGCGGTACGACCGCCGGGATCGGCGGGCCGCCGATGGCGATCGCCTACCGCAACGCCGCGGGCGGCACCCTCCGGGCGACGCTCGCGACGTTCTTCCTGGTCGGGGCGCTGCTGAGCATCGGCTCGCTCGTCGCCGTCGGCGAGGTGAGCCGCGCCGACCTCGTCGCCGGCGCCGTCCTCGTCCCGGCCGTGCTCGTCGGGTACGTCGCGGCCGCGCCGCTGCGCCGCCGGCTCGCCGCCGGTCGGCTGCGCCGTGGCGTCCTCGGGCTGTCCGCCGTGGCGGGGACGGCGCTGCTCGCCCAGGCCGCTCTCGGCTGACTGCCCGGAATCTCCCGGTACGTCACGGATGGTGTGCGAACGACGACTCCGCGCTACCAGCGGGTAACGAGCACACACCCACAACGGTTGCGACTCGGTAACGCCCCTACGGACGTTCTTGCACCGTCCGTCCGGTCTGGGGCATGTTTCGGCGGTCACCCGCCGTGAGGGGCCATGAGCCCTGCGGCGACGCAGAACCCTTATGGAGGATCCCCTGTGATCAGCACCCGGAAGAGCGCGAAGTACGTCGCGCTGCTCGCCGGCTCCGCCCTCGTGCTCAGTGCGTGCGCGACCTCGGGCGAGTCGGACGACGAGGCCACGGTCGGCGGCGGCGCCGCCGAGACCGAGCCAGGCGACGACGCCAGCGCCCCTGCAGCCGGCGGTGAGGGCACCTTCACCTGGGCGTACGAGCAGGAGATCTTCTCGTACAACTCCGACACCGCGGACACCAACGCCAGCGCCAACGCGGTCGCCCTCAACCCCGTCCTGCGCGGCTTCTGGTACTTCGGGCCCGACGGCAGCGTCGTGCCCGACGAGGAGTACGGCTCGTTCGAGGTCACGAGCGAGGACCCGCTGACCATCGAGTACACGTTCGCCGAGGAGGCCGTCTGGTCCGACGGCGAGCCGATCGACTGCGACGACGCCGTCCTGTACTGGGCGGCCCAGAACGGCGGCTTCCCCGAGTTCTCCGCCGCCGGGAACACCGGCTACGAGGACCACGCCCGGCCCGACTGCGCCGACGGCGACAAGACCTTCACCGTCACGTACGAGACGCCGTACGCCGACTACGCGGCCACCTACGGCGCCATCAAGCCGGCTCACATCCTCGAGCAGGAGAGCGGCGTCGAGGACATCATCGCCGCCGTCGACGCGGGCGACGCGGCGGCCCTCACCCCGGCCGCCGAATTCTGGAACACCGGGTGGAACTTCGCGCCCGGCGAGTGGAACAGCGACATCGCGCTGTCCTCCGGTCCCTACCTCGTCGACAGCTGGGACGCCGGGCAGTCGATCACCTACACGGCGAACCCCGAGTGGTGGGGCACCCCGCCGGCCTCGGACACCATCGTCACGCGCTTCATCGGCCAGGACGCCCAGGCCCAGGCGCTGCAGAACGGCGAGATCCAGGCCATGGCCCCCCAGCCCAGCCCCGACCTGCTCGCGCAGCTCGAGGCGATCGGTGACGCGGTCGAGGTCGAGGGCCAGGACCAGTACACGTACGAGCACTGGGACTTCAACTTCCAGGGCGAGTTCGCGGACCCGATCCTCCGCGAGGCGTTCGCGCTGTGCCTGCCGCGCCAGACGATGATCGACAACCTCATCGCCCCGCTCAACCCCGAGGCCGAGGTGCTCAACGCGCGCTTCGTCTTCCCGTTCGAGAACGGGTACCAGGAGGTCGTCGACGCGGCCTACGCCGACCAGTCCGAGCAGGACATCGAGGCGGCCGCCGCGCTCCTCGAGGAGAACGGCCTCACCGGCACCACGCTGCGCCTCGGGCACAACGCGAACCCGCGCCGCCAGCAGGAGGCCGCCCTCATCGTCGACGCCTGCGGCCCCAGCGGCGCCGGCTTCGACGTCCAGGACATCGGCAACGAGAACTTCTTCGAGGCCGACGGCGAGCTCGCCACGGGCGCCTTCGACGTCGCGCAGTTCGCGTGGGCGGGCTCCCCGCTGAAGTCGGGCTCCGTCTCGACGTTCGAGTGCGTCCCCGAGGGTGAGCCCAAGGGCAACAACAACGGCTACTACTGCAACGAGGAGGTCGACGCCCTGCTCGAGCAGCTGACGCAGGAGCCCGACCCGGACGCGCAGCTGGAGCTCGTCACCCAGATCGAGACGATCCTCTGGGAGGACCTCGCGACGATCCCGGGCTTCACCTTCCCGGGTCTGCTCGCCACCGCCTCCGGTGTCGAGGGTGTCGTCTACAACCCGACCCAGGCCGACCTCACGTGGAACGCGTGGGAGTGGCGCAACACCGCCCAGTGACGGCTGACGCCTGACCTGAGCACCAGCACCACCAGCACCGACACGAGACGGGGCCCCGCCCGCACGGCGGGGCCCCGTCCCGTTGCCCGGCCCGACATCTCGGGCGTACCGAGCAGCCACGCGCAGGTCGTACGCTTCGTGCGGCGGACGGCGCGGGCACCCCCGGTCCTCGACCGGGCACGACGACGTGGCCCCGTGCCGCGAGACGTCGGGTCCGCGACCCGCACCGCCCGCCACGAGCGGGGCGGGACGGGGACGGCACCCGGCCACAGGACTCAGGAGGTCAGCGGTGGGTGTCTTCATCGCGCGGCGCGTCATCATCTCGTTCTTCACGCTGCTCGCGGCGACCTTCGTCGTGTACGTCCTCGTGGCGAACTCCGGTGACCCGCTCGAGGAGCTCTACCCCATCCCCAACGAGTCGCAGCGCGAGGCGGCCATCGCCGGCCGCATCGAGCTCCTCGGGCTCGACCAGCCCGTGCTCCAGCGCTACCTCGGCTGGCTCGCCGGGGCCGCCGGCTGCCTCGTCGGCGCGTGCGACCTCGGCCAGTCGATCACCCAGCAGCCGGTCACCGACCTGCTGTCCCTCGCGGTCCTGTCGACGCTCCGCCTCGTGACGGCCGCGACGGTCCTCGCGGTCATCTTCGGCGTCACGATCGGCATCATCTCCGCGCTGCGGCAGTACACGGGCTTCGACTACACCGTCACGTTCGTCGCCTTCCTCTTCTTCTCCCTGCCGATCTTCTGGGTCGCCGTCCTCCTCAAGGAGTTCGGGGCCATCCGACTCAACGACTGGCTCGCCGACCCCGGCATCCCGCTCACCGTCACGATCGCCCTCGCCGCCTTCGCGGCCCTGTTCTGGCAGGCGGTGTTCGGCGGCAGGCCCCGGCGCCGCCTCACGGTCGCGGCTGTCGCGGCAGCCGCCACCGCCGCCGTGCTCGTCTACCTCGACGCGGTCGAGTGGTTCGCGCGGCCGGCCCTGGGGCCCGTGCTCGTCGTCCTCATCAGCCTCGGCTGGGCGGTCGGCATCACCTTCCTCGTGTCCGGCATCCGCAACCGTCGCGTCCTCTTCGCCTCGCTCGCGGCCGCCGGCGGCGGCCTCGTCGGCGCCATGCTGCTCGCCGGGCCGCTCCGCGACCCCTCGTGGCTGCTGATCTTCGCCTGCACCCTCGGTCTCGTCGCCGTCGGCGTCGTCGCGGGGGTGCTCCTCGGCGGTCTCGACCGGCCCCAGGCCATCCGGGCCGGCGTGCTCACGGCGCTGCTCACCGGCGGCACCGTCTTCACCGACTACGTGCTCGCCGCGTTCTCCGCGTACTACGACCGGGTCAACGGCCGTGTCATCAAGACGATCGGCTCCGGCACGCCGAACTTCGACGGCACCTTCTGGGAGGTGTGGCTCGACCGGTCGACGTCGCTCATCCTCCCCACCGCCGCGCTCATCCTCATCTCCTTCGCGACGTACACCCGTTACACGCGCGCGTCGATGCTCGAGGTCCTCAACATGGACTACGTCCGCACGGCCCGCGCGAAGGGGCTGACGGAGCGGACGGTCACCGTCCGGCACGCGTTCCGCAACGCCCTCATTCCCGTCACGACCCTCGCGGCGGTCGACTTCGGCTCGGTCATCGGCGGGGCGGTGATCACCGAGACCGTCTTCGGCTGGTCCGGCATGGGCCGGCTGTTCGTCGACGGGCTGCGCAACGTCGACCCCAACCCCGTCATGGGCTTCTTCGTCGTCACGGCCGTGCTCGTCGTCGTGTTCAACCTCGTCGCCGACATCCTCTACGCCTACCTCGACCCACGGATCCGGCTGTCGTGACGGCACCCCGCCGCCAGCCGACCCGCCGCCGCCCCGAGGAGACCCCGTGACCGTCCCGCCCCGCACCCCCCGTGACCGCAACCCCAACGCGACCGAGCTGAAGGACGACGCCGTCCTCGACGAGAACGTCGAGCGACGCGGCGACGACGAGGCGCGGGAGCTGCGGGCGGGCGAGGAGGGCTTCACCGTCAAGGCACGCACGCAGCGCGAGCTGGTCCTGCGGCGCTTCCTGCGCCACCGCGCGGCCATGGTCGCGCTGTTCTTCTTCGTCGCGATCGTCGTGCTCGCGGTCTCGAGCATCGGGGCAGGCCCGATCCCCGGCTGGTGGGACAAGTCGTACACGCAGACCGGTGCCGTCGTCGACGGCGGCCGGCCGACCCTCGACGTCCTCCCCGCCTTCGTCGACGGCGACGGCGTCGGTCTCGGTGAGCACCCGTTCGGCCAGGACAGCATCGGACGGGACTACTTCGCCACCACGATGCGCGGCGCGCAGCAGTCGCTGCAGATCGCCCTCATCGTCGGTCTCGTCGCGACGCTCGTCGGCACGGTCATCGGCTCGATCGCCGGCTACTTCGGCGGGACGGTCGAGACCGTCCTCATGCGCCTCGTCGACGTCATCATCGCGATCCCGCTCCTCGTCCTCGCCGCCGTCGTCGGCAGCAGCACGGACGGCACCGCCGCGGTGCTCGGCCTGTTCCTCGGCATCGTCGTCTGGACGAGCCTGTCCCGACTCGTCCGGGGGGAGGTGCTGTCGCTCAAGGAGCGCGAGTTCGTCGAGGCGGCCCGGGCGATGGGCGCCGGCCCGTTCCGCATCATCACCCGCCACATCCTCCCCAACACGATCTCGACGATCATCGTGAGCGCGACGCTCACCATCGCCGCGGCGATCCTCCTCGAGACCGCGCTCAGCTTCCTCGGCTTCGGCGTGCAGCCGCCCGACACGAGCCTCGGCCAGCTCATCAGCACGTACCAGACGGCCTTCGCCACCCGGCCGTGGCTGTTCTGGTTCCCGGGCGTCTTCATCATCGGGATCGCCCTCACCATCAACTTCATCGGCGACGGCCTGCGCGACGCGTTCGACCCGCGCCAGAACAAGGTGCGCGCATGAGCCATCCCGCCGACCAGCCTGCCGACCAGCCCACCGGCGCGTCCGGCATCGTCGAGTCCGGGCTCGTCGCCCCCGCCGTCGACCCGACGGAGGAGATCCTGCGGGTCGACGACCTCACGGTCGCGTTCCCCACCGACGACGGCCTCGTCAAGGCCGTCCGCGGCGTCAGCTACAGCCTGCGCCCCCGGGAGGTCCTCGGGATCGTCGGGGAGTCGGGCTCCGGCAAGTCGGTCTCGAGCATGGCCGTCATGGGCCTGCTGCCGAAGACCGCCCGCGTGACCGGCCAGATCCTCTACCGCGGCAAGGACGTCCTGCGGATGAGCCCGCAGGAGCAGCGCTCCCTGCGCGGGCGGAAGATCGGGATGATCTTCCAGGACCCCATGACGGCGATGAACCCCGTCCTCACCGTCGGCTTCCAGCTCGCCGAGGCCGTCCGCTCCCACGAGCACGTGTCGCAGTCCGCGGCGCTCAAGCGGGCGCAGGAGATGCTCGACCTCGTCGGCATCCCGCAGGCGAAGGACCGCCTGCGGGCCTACCCGCACGAGTTCTCCGGCGGCATGCGGCAGCGCGCCATGATCGCGATGGCGGTCATCAACCGGCCGGACGTCATCTTCGCCGACGAGCCGACCACCGCGCTCGACGTCACCGTCCAGGCCCAGATCCTCGACACGCTGCTCGAGGTGAAGGACGCCGTCGACGCCGCCATCGTCTTCATCACCCACGACCTCGGCGTCATCGCCGGCATCGCCGACCGGGTCCTCGTCATGTACGCCGGCAAGCCGGTGGAGACCGCCGGCGTCGAGGAGGTCTTCGCGGCGCCCCGCATGCCGTACACGGCGGGGCTGCTCGGCTCCGTCCCCCAGGCCGACATGATCGGCGAGCGGCTGCGCCCCATCGACGGCACGCCGCCCTCGCTCATCCAGCTGCCCGAGGGGTGCCCGTTCCGGCCGCGCTGCCCGCTCGCGATCGAGCAGTGCCGCACGAGCGAGCCGCCGCTGTACGAGACCGACCGCCGCGACCACCACGCGGCGTGCCACCGGTGGGAGGAGGTGGCCGCCTACGAGGACGCCACCGAGATCTTCCGCGCCGGCAGCACCACCGCAGGGAGCCCGACCGCATGAGCACCACGCCCACGCCGAGCCCGCAGTACCCGGCGGGTGCCGTCGACCCCGCGACTGACCCCGCAGGTGCCCCCGGCACCCACCGGAAGCTCCTCGAGGTCTCCGACCTCGTCATGAACTTCCCCGTGCGCGGCGGCGGCCTGCTGCGCCGCACCGTCGGTCACGTCCAGGCGGTGAGCGGCGTGTCGTTCGCCGTCGACGGCGGGGAGACGCTCGGCATCGTCGGGGAGTCCGGCTGCGGCAAGTCGACGACCGGGCGCGCCATCCTCCAGCTCCACAAGCCGACGTCCGGCTCCGTCCGGTTCGAGGGCCAGGAGCTGACGGAGATGTCGGCGCGCCAGCTGCGGCCCGTGCGCCGCGACCTCCAGATCGTCTTCCAGGACCCCTACGCCTCGCTCAACCCCAAGCTGCCCGTCAACGACATCGTCGGGGAGCCCCTGAAGATCCACGGGGTGTGGGACCGGAAGAGCGGCATGGAGCGCGTCGCGGAGCTGCTGCGCCTCGTGGGCCTCAGCCCCGAGCACGGCAACCGGTTCCCCCACGAGTTCTCCGGCGGGCAGCGGCAGCGCATCGGCATCGCCCGCGCGCTCGCCCTCGAGCCGAAGATGCTCGTCCTCGACGAGCCGGTGTCGGCGCTCGACGTGTCGGTGCAGGCCGGCGTCATCAACCTGCTCGAGGAGCTCCAGCAGCGGATGGGCCTCGGGTACCTCTTCATCGCCCACGACCTGTCGGTCGTCCGCCACATCTCCGACCGCGTCGCCGTGATGTACCTCGGCAAGGTCGTGGAGATCGCGGAGCGGGACACCCTCTACGGCCGCGGCAAGCACCCGTACACCCGCGCGCTGCTGTCCGCCGCGCCCGTCGCGGACCCTGTGAAGGAGCGGCGCCGCGAACGCATCACGCTCACCGGCGACGTACCGAGCCCCCTCAACCCGCCGAGCGGCTGCCGGTTCCGCACCCGCTGCTGGAAGGCGCAGGACGTGTGCGCGAGCGAGGAGCCGCCGCTCGCGGAGGTCGCCCCGGGCCACCGGGTCGCCTGCCACTTCCCGGAGGACGGCCCGACCGGGTTCTGAGGGTCCCTACAGGGCGCCGCCGACGAGGGAGCCCACGGCGAAGGTGAGCGCCATCGCGAGCACCCCCACCCCGACCACCCGCAGGACCGCCGGGGCGACGGGGGCGCCGCCGAGGCGGGCCGACACCGTCCCGGTGACGCACAGCGCGACGACGACGGCGGCGACCGTCACCGGCAGGCGGGCGCCCGCCGACGGCAGCACGATGGCGAGGAACGGCAGGAGCGCCCCGAGCGTGAAGGCGATCATCGACGCCCACGCCGCGTGCCACGGGTTGACGAGGCTGTCCCCCTCGATGCCGAGCTCGGCCTCCGCGTGGGCCGCCAGCGCGTCGTGCGCCGTCAGCTCCTCCGCCACCGTCCGGGCGGTCGCCGCCGACAGGCCCTTCGCCCGGTAGAAGCCGGTCAGCTCCTCGAGCTCCTCCTCCGGGGTCTCCTCCAGCTCGCGCGCCTCCTTCGCGAGCATCGCGCGCTCGGTGTCGCGCTGGGTGCTCACCGACACGTACTCCCCGCCCGCCATCGACAGCGCCCCGGCGACGATCCCCGCGAGCCCCGCGACGACGAGGGCCGTGCGGTCGCCGGTGGCGCCCGCGACCCCGACGACGAGGCCGGCGGTCGAGACGATGCCGTCGTTGGCGCCGAGCACCCCGGCGCGCAGCCAGTTGAGCCGTGCGTTGAACGCCGCGAGCGAGGTCTCCTCGGCGTGGGGGGCCGCGCTCACGGCTGCTCCCGGCCGAATCCCGTGCACACGCACAGCTCGTTGCCGTCCGGGTCCGCGTACACCCACCACGCGGGGGCGTGGGTGTCGTCGAGCAGGCGACCACCGGCCGCCTCGACGGCCTGCCGGCGTGCCGCGGCCTCCTCCAGGGTGGCGACGCTCACGTCGACGTGGAGCCGGCCCCGCGTGCCCGGGGGACTCGCCGGGGTCGTCGTGCTCTGGAACCAGACCTGCGGCCCGCGGCCGTGCGGGTCCTCGAGGACCGTCCCGTCGTCGTCGGCGTCGCGGTACCCGAGTGCGGCCCGCCAGAACGGGGCGAGGGCGGTGTGGTCGCGCGTGTCCACGCCCAGCTCGACCTGCTGCGCCGCGGCGGGTAGGTGCGTGGCACCGCGGGCCGCGGCGACGGACTCGATGCGGTGGGCGAGCTCGACGTCGAGCTGCGTGACGCCGCCCGCGCTGTGCGTCGACAGGGCGAAGCGCACCCGTCGCCACCGCAGGTCCGTGTCGGGGTGGTGGTCCATGAGCTCGGCCTCGTCGAAGGCGTCGACCACGAGGCCCACCGCACTCGGCACGTCGGGGGCGTCGAAGCGGGCGTGCAACGCCCCGGCGACCACCTCCCAGCCGGGCAGGTCCTGCAGCTGGACGAGGGTCTCGGCGTGCCCGAGCACCCTCGGGCCGGACGCGTCGTGGCTCATGTCCGACCACGCTAGACCCGGCTCCGGGGACAGCCCAGGACCGGCCGTCGACGTCACGGTGAGGTCACGATCAGATTGACGACTCAGCCATCGGGGGATAGTCAGGGTGGCGGTCCCTGCCCACTCCGCCCTCTCCCAGGGCGACCGAGGAGTTGTCATGTCTGCCCCAGCCGCCGACCGCCCCGCCACGGAGGCGACCGGCCCCGCCACACCGTCACCCGTCACACCGCCGGTGGAGCGCGGCCGTTCGATCGAGCCGAGGGTCTTCTGGCCCGCGGCCGCCGTGATCGCCGTCTTCGCCCTGCTCGCGCTCGTCTTCCCCGGCGCGACGGCCGAGGCGATGAGCGGCGTCCAGGGCGTCGTGCTCGCCGGCTTCGGCTGGTACTACGTGCTCCTCATCGCGGCGTTCGTCGTCTTCTCCGGCTTCGTCGCGTTCAGCCGCTACGGCGACCTGCGCCTCGGCCGGGACGACGAGGCGCCGGAGTTCGGCCTCCGCAGCTGGTTCGCCATGCTCTTCAGCGCCGGCATGGGCATCGGGCTCGTGTTCTGGGGCGTCGCCGAGCCGCTCAACCACTTCGCCGCACCGCGTCCCGGCTTCGACGGCACCCAGGCCCAGGCGGGCGCTCAGGCCATCACGACCACCTACCTTCACTGGGGCGTCCACGCGTGGGCGATCTACGTCGTCGTCGGTCTCGCCATCGCCTACGCCGTGCACCGCAAGGGCCGGCCGATCTCCATCCGGTGGGCCATCGAGCCGCTCGTCGGCGAGAAGGTCGCCCGCGGCCGCTTCGGCGACGTCATCGACGTCATCGCCGTCGTCGGCACGCTCTTCGGTGTCGCGACGTCCCTCGGCTTCGGGGTGCTCCAGCTGTCCGCCGGCCTCGACTTCCTCGGGCTGCCCGCGAACACCCCCCTGTGGCAGACCGTCCTCATCGCCGCCATCACGGGCCTCGCGGTCCTGTCGGTCGTCACCGGCGTCGCCAAGGGCATCCGGATCCTGTCGAACGTCAACATGGTGCTCGCGGCGCTCGTCCTGCTCTTCGTGCTGCTCGCCGGGCCCACCCTCTTCCTCCTGCGGGAGTTCGTCGCGAGCCTCGGCCTGTACGCCGCCAACGTCCTGCGCCTCACGTTCGACACCTCGCCGCTGCAGGGTGAGGCGGGGCAGGCGTGGCAGGCCTCGTGGACGACGTTCTACTGGGGCTGGTGGATGTCGTGGGCGCCGTTCGTCGGCGTCTTCATCGCCCGCATCTCCCGCGGTCGCACGGTGCGCGAGTTCGTCGTCGGCGTCCTCGCCGTCCCGACGCTCCTGACGTTCCTGTGGTTCTCCGTGCTCGGGGGCACGGCGCTGTACCGCGAGCTCTTCGGCGAGGGCGGTCTCGTCGGCGCCGAGGGGGCGGTCGACACCAACACGTCGTTGTTCCTCATGCTCGACGGCCTGCCGTTCGGCGCGGTCGTCAGCGTCGTCGCGCTCGTCCTCATCGTGACGTTCTTCGTCACCTCGTCGGACTCCGGCTCCCTCGTCGTCGACATGCTCGCCTCGGGCGGCAACACGAACCCGCCCACGTGGAGCCGCGTCATGTGGGCCGTCCTCGAGGGCGTCGTCGCCGCCGCGCTCCTCATCGTCGGGGCCGTCACCGGCGCGACCAGCGGGCTCAGCGCGCTGCAGACCACGGCGATCGTCATCGCGCTGCCGTTCTCCTTCGTCATGATCATGATGATGGTCGCGACGCTGCGGGCGTTCCGGGAGGAGTGGGCGGAGGTCGACCACCGCCGTCGCCGACGGCGGACGAAGCGGCTCGCCGCCGACGTCGCCGCGGAGCTGGAGAACGACGGCCGGGTCGACGGGCTCGGCCCGGACGACCACCCGGGCAGCGTCGCCGCCGGCGCCCGGACCCCCGCCGGCACCGGACCACGCGAACGCCCATAGCGGGCGCGAGGCACGGGGCGCGGGCCCGAGCGTGACAGCCTGGGCCCGTGCCCCACGTCCCGCCCACCCGCACCCGGCTCGTCGTCGGCGCCGCCGTCGTCGACGACCTCGACCGGCCGACCCGGCTCCTCGCGGCGCGGCGCAACGCCCCGGCCGCCCTCGCCGGGTTCTGGGAGTTCCCCGGCGGCAAGGTCGACCCCGGCGAGACGGCCGAGGAGGCCCTGCACCGCGAGCTCGACGAGGAGCTCGGCGTCCGGGTCCGCACCGGGGAGGAGGTCCTCGGCGCAGGCTGCGTCGACGACCCCGACCACGGGAGGGTGTGGCCGCTCACCGGGGAGCTCGTCCTGCGGCTGTGGCTCGCCGAGGCGGTCGACGGCACGAGCGCCCGCCCTCTCGCCGACCACGACGAGCTGCGCTGGCTCACGGCCCACGACCTGTGGACCGTGCCGTGGCTGCCTGCGGACGCCCTCGCCCTCCGCCGGATCGAGCAGCTCCTCACCTGAGGCACACTGGTCGCCCGTGACCAGCCCCCTGCGCGCGGACCTGCGCAACGTCGCGATCGTCGCCCACGTCGACCACGGCAAGACCACCCTCGTCGACGCCATGCTCTGGCAGTCCGGCTCCTTCACCGCCCACCAGGCGGAGACCGACGCCGTCCGCGAGCGCGTCATGGACTCCGGCGACCTCGAGCGCGAGAAGGGCATCACGATCCTCGCGAAGAACACCGCCATCCGGTACCGCGGGCCGGCCGCCGCCGCGCACGGCGCCCCGGACGGCGTCACGATCAACATCGTCGACACCCCCGGCCACGCCGACTTCGGCGGCGAGGTCGAGCGCGGCCTGTCGATGGTCGACGGCGTGCTCCTCCTCGTCGACGCCTCCGAGGGACCCCTGCCGCAGACCCGCTTCGTCCTCCGCAAGGCCCTGCAGGCCCACCTGCCGATCGTCGTCGTCGTCAACAAGGTCGACCGGCCCGACTCCCGCATCGCCGAGGTCGTCGACGAGACGTTCGACCTCATGCTCGACGTCGCAGACGGGACCGGGGTCGACGAGGAGCAGCTCCTCGAGACGCCCGTCGTCTACGCCGTCGCGCGCGACGGCAAGGCGTCGCTCACCCGGCCCGAGGAGCTCCAGCCGATCGACTCCGACTCCCTCGAGCCGCTCTTCGACGTCCTGCTCCGCACCATCCCCGCGCCGGCGGACACCCGCGAGGGCGTGCTGCAGGCGCACGTGACGAACCTCGACGCCTCGCCGTTCCTCGGCCGCCTCGCGCTGTGCCGCGTGCGCTCGGGCACGATCCGCAAGAACGACCAGCTCGCATGGTGCCGCACCGACGGCAGCGTCCAGCGCGTCAAGGTGTCCGAGCTCCTCATGACGGAGGCGCTCGAGCGCGTGCCGGTCGAGTCCGCGGGCGCCGGCGACCTCATCGCCGTCGCCGGCATCGCCGACATCATGATCGGGGAGACCCTCAGCGACGCCGAGGACCCGAAGCCGCTGCCGCTCATCACCGTCGACGAGCCCGCGATCTCCATGACGATCGGGACGAACACCTCGCCCCTCACCGGACGGGTACGCGGGGCGAAGGTGACGGCGCGCCTGGTGAAGGACCGTCTCGACAAGGAGCTCGTCGGCAACGTGTCGCTGCGGGTGCTCCCGACGGAGCGGCCCGACGCGTGGGAGGTGCAGGGCCGCGGCGAGCTCGCCCTCGCCGTCCTCGTCGAGCAGATGCGCCGGGAGGGCTACGAGCTCACCGTCGGCAAGCCGCAGGTCGTCACCCGCGAGGTCGACGGGAAGGTCCACGAGCCGTACGAGCACATGACGATCGACGTGCCCGAGGAGCACCTCGGCGTCGTCACCCAGCTGCTCGCGGTCCGCAAGGGCCGCATGGAGCAGATGAGCAACCACGGCACCGGCTGGGTGCGGATGGAGTTCAAGGTCCCCAGCCGCGGCCTCATCGGCTTCCGGACCCAGTTCCTCACCGACACCCGGGGCACCGGCATCGCCCACCACGTCTTCGACTCGTACGGCCCGTGGGCCGGGGAGATGGTGACGCGGCAGAACGGCTCCCTCGTCGCCGACCGGTCGGGCGTCGCGACCAGCTTCGCGATGTTCAACCTGCAGGAGCGCGGGACGCTGTTCGTCGAGCCCGCGACCGAGGTGTACGAGGGCATGATCGTCGGGGAGAACGCCCGCACCGACGACATGGACGTCAACATCACCAAGGAGAAGAAGCTCACCAACATGCGCTCGGCGACCGGCGACGAGCTCGAGCGGCTCGTGCCGCCGCGGCTGCTCAGCCTCGAGCAGGCGCTCGAGTTCTGCCGCGACGACGAGTGCGTCGAGATCACGCCGGAGGCGATCCGGCTCCGCAAGGTCGAGCTCAGCCAGGTCGTGCGCGGCCGGCAACGGGGACGCGCCAAGCAGCAGGCCTGAGCGGGCCGCCCGGGCGAGGGACCTTGGTCCCTCGCCCGGGCCGGGGGACCACCCGAGGCTGAGGGCATGGACATGCTCGACGTCCGTCGCCCCGGCGACGGGTCCGACCACCGGCTGCACCCCCTCGCGTTCGTCGCGGGTGGCGTCGTCCTCCTGGGCGCGCTGCTGACGGCGGTCCCCTCCTTCCTCGGGGTGCTCCTCGACTCCGGGGTACCGGTCTGGGGTCGTCTCCTCAACCTCGTCCTGTTCGTGGTGCCCATCGGTGTCGCGGGCTACGGGGGGCTCCTCGTCCTCCTCCGGGGTCTCGGGCGTCGCGGCCGGGCCGGTGCGTGGCCGGCGAGCCGCTCAGGGCTCGTCGCGGTGACGCTGCTCGCCGTCGTGGTCGTGGCAGCGTCCCTCGGTGCGCTGCTCGTCGCCCTCGACGTCGCAGGAGCGCAGGGGGCAGAGAGCTTCTGGGAGGCCGGACCGGCCGCGTGGCTCGTGGTGCTCGCGTGGGGGGCGGGGGCAGGTGCACTCCTCAGCGGGCTCCTCGCCCTGCTGGTCGGCCGCGACCGCGCGGGCGCCGTGTGGGTGGCCGTCGCCGCTGGGTGGGTCGTCACCGTCTTCGGGGTGGGGGAGGTGCTCGTCCCGCACTGACCGCGCGCGGTTCAGTCGTCGTCGCCCCGGCGCAGCGTGACGAAGGTCGCGACGCCGAGCAGCAGGCCCGCGACGACGACGAGCACCGTCCCCGGGACCGGACCGAGGACGGCGCCCACGGCGTCCTCGACCAGCAGCCGGGACCGGCTCGTCGGGTCCGACAGGACCGCGGCGACGAAGACGGCGACGACGACGCCCGCGCCGATCGTCAGCACCGCCGACCAGCGGCTGCTGAGCCCGGCGCGCTGCCGCACCCTGCGCGCCGCCGACACGATCCGGCCCGCCCGCAGCACCCGCAGCGCGCCGAGGGCGCGCACGAGCCGGAGCAGCTGGACCGGTCCGAGCGCGAGGACGACCGCCGCGACCGTGAGCAGGGTGAGCCCCACGAGCCACCAGTTCTCCCGCAGCCACCGCAGCCGGGAGCGACCGACGAGCAGGAGCACGAGGGTCTCGCCGACGAGCACGGCCCCCGCGAGCCAGTTCGCGACGGTGCCCACCGTCGCGTACGGCTCCTCCAGCAGCGTGAGCCACACCGCCGGCACCGAGACGAGCGCCGCCACGAGGACCGGCACCGCGAGACGGCGCTCCCAGCGCTGCCGGCGCGGGTCCGCCTCGGGGTCCTGCGGGTCGTCTGCCACCTCCTCGACCCTGGCGAGCGGGCGCGACGACGTCCACCCGGGGTGCCGCCACCCGGAAGACTGTCCGGCGTGACCCCCGAGGCGCTGCGGCTGCTGCTCGTCCACGCGCACCCCGACGACGAGACCCTCACCATGGGCGCCACGATCGCCGCGGCGCTCGACCACGGGCACCGGGTCGTGCTCGTGACGTGCACGAGGGGGGAGGAGGGGGAGGTCATCGGGGCCGCCCACGCCCACCGCACGAGCGCGCGGGACGACACCCTCGGCACGCACCGCGAGACCGAGCTCGCCGACGCCCTCGCGGCGCTCGCGGCACCCGGCGACGCCGTCGTCCACCACTGGCTCGACGCCCTGCCGGGCGACGGGCGGCGGACGTGGCCGACGTACCGGGACTCGGGGATGGCCGTCCTGCCCGGCGGTCGGGCAGGCGTCCCCCCGGACGTGCGACCCGACGCATTCGCCGTCGCCGACCTCGACGAGGCGGCGGACCGGCTCGCGCGCCTGGTGTCGGGCGAGCGTCCCCACGTCGTCCTCACGTACGACGAGGACGGCGGGTACGGCCACCCCGACCACGTCATGGCCCACCGGGTGGCCCTGCGGGCCGTCGAGCTCGCGGCCGACGCGCCGGAGGCCCCGTGGGACGTGCCGCTGGTCCTCGCCGCCGCCGGCGACCTCGACGACCTGAGGGCGTGGCTGCGGGCGCACCCCGACCCGCGGGCGTGGGACCCCACCGGGCCCCTCCCGCACCTCTACGTCGCCCCCGAGCGGCTCGACGCCGCCGTGCCCGCGCAGCCCTGGCTGCCGCGGAAGGTCGCCGCCCTGCGCGCCCTGCCGACGCAGGTGACCGTGGAGGAGCCGGCAGGACCCGGTGCCCGCTTCGTCCTGTCGAACGACGTCCCCCAGCCGCTCAGCGGCCTCGAGCGCTACCGCCTCCTGCGTCCCGTCGCCGCGGACGCCGCGGAACAGGTCCCGCGCACGACCGCCGCCGACCCGCTCGCCGCGCTCACCGCCCTCGTCCACGGTGCGTCACCGACCGTGCCGGACGCTGCGCCGCCCGGGTGAACCGTCACGACGTCCGTGCAGGTCAGCGCCCCGGGGCGGGTTCGGTCGGGTGTCGTCGCCCCGCGCCGCGGGCAAGGCTGAGGGGCGGGGGTGCGACAGGCCCCCGGACGCCGAGGAGGTCACCGTGAGCAGCCCCACCCCCGCCCCCGTGCGCCGCTCGACCGCCGACGTGGGCGTGGCCCGCGAGCGGCTGCGGCAGCGTCGCCTCGTCCGGGTCGCGCTCTGGCTGTCCCCGCTCCTCGCGTGGCTCACGTGGCGCGCCGTCATCGGCGCGCCCGCCCTGCCGCGGCTGCCGTACGTCGACCCGATGTACGTCATCGTCGGGCTCTTCTTCGTCGTCCTCCTCGTGTCCCTCGTCGGCATGCAGCTCGTCGCCCGGCGCAGCCCGCACGTCACGTACCGGCCCGAGCAGATCGACGTCCGCCTCGACGACGTCAAGGGGCTCGGCCCGGTCCGCGACGAGGTCTCGCGCACGCTCGACCTGTTCCTCGCCGGCCGCTCGTTCCGCGACGAGCTCGGCGGCACCCCCCGGCGCGGGGTCCTCTTCGAGGGCCCGCCCGGCACGGGCAAGACGTACACGGCGAAGGCGCTCGCGAAGGAGGCGGGCGTCCCCTTCCTGTTCGTGTCGGCCACGTCGTTCCAGTCGATGTACTACGGGGCGACGGCGGGCAAGATCCGCAGCTACTTCGCCGCGCTCCGCAAGGCGGCGCGCGCCGAGGGCGGCGCCATCGGCTTCATCGAGGAGATCGACGCCATCGCCACCGTCCGCGGCGGGATGAGCGCGACCCCCGCCCCTGCGGGCCTCGCCCCGGCGGTCGCCCCGGGGTCCGCGGCCGCCTGCTGCGGCGGGCTCGAGGGCCTGCCCGGCGCGCCGGGGAACCAGGTGCGGGTGGCGTCCGCGGCGGAGCCGGCCGGGCTGGTCCGCAGCGCCGCCGGCATGACGAGCGAGGGCGTCGGCGGGGTCGTCAACGAGCTCCTCGTCCAGATGCAGTCCTTCGACACGCCGTCCGGCTGGGAGAAGCTCCTCACCCGCCTCGTCGACGCGTGCAACCTCCTCCTGCCGGAGCACCGCCAGATCCGCCGGCCGCGCACCACCACCCCGGACGTCCTCCTCATCGCCGCCACCAACCGCGCCGACAACCTCGACCCCGCGCTCCTGCGACCCGGCCGCTTCGACCGGAGGCTGTCCTTCGACGCGCCGGACAAGGCGGGCCGCCGCGAGATCGTCGACTTCTACCTCGACCGGAAGGCCCACACTCCCGACCTCGACGACCCCGAGCGCCGCGACGCCCTGTGCGGCGTCACCCAGGGCTACACCCCCGTGATGATCGAGAACCTGCTCGACGAGGCCCTCGTCAACGCCGTCAAGCGGGGCGCGCGCGCCATGACGTGGGCCGACGTCGAGCAGGCCCGCCTGCTCGTCGAGGTCGGGCTCGGCCACCCGGTCGGCTACACCGAGCACGAGAAGCGCCTCATCGCGACGCACGAGGCCGGCCACGCGACGGTCGCGTGGCTGGTCGCGGCCCACAGGCGACTGGAGATCCTCACGATCGTCAAGCGGGCGAGCGCCCTCGGCCTGCTCGCCCACGGCGACCGGGACGACGTCTACACGCGCTCGCGCCACGAGCTCGAGGGACTCGTCCAGATCGCCATGGGCGGGCAGGTCGCGGAGGAGCTGTTCTTCGACGACGTCTCCACCGGGCCGGGCGGGGACCTGCTGTACGCGACGGACGTCGCCGCGCAGATGGTGGGAGCCGCCGGCATGGGCGACAGCCTCGTGTCGCTCGCGGGCGCCGGCGGCGGGCCCTTCGGCGGCTCCCTCACCTCACGGGTGCTAGGCGACCGGGAGGCGCGCACGGAGGTCGACCGGCTGCTCCACGCCCAGAAGGCCCGCACCCGCGGGCTCCTCGCGGCGAACCGGCACCTCGTCGCGGCCCTGCGCGACGCCCTCCTCGAGCGGCACGAGCTCATCGGGCACGAGATCACCGACGTGCTCGAGGCGGCGGCCCGGACGGGGGAGCCCGAGCCCGTGCGCGTCGTCGACCTCCGTCACCACCGCGACGCCCGTGAGCCCGCCGGTGTCGCCGACGCCTAGCCTGGGCGGGTGCCCCGCCCTCCGCTGACCCCCGCCGCGGTGGGCCGGCTCGCCGCGGTCGGCCTGCTCGGCGTCCTCACCGTGTGGCTCGGCACCGCGCAGCACCTCGCCCGCACGGAGGTCCTCGGCGTGCTCGTGCCGACGGGGCTGCTCCTCGCGCTCGCCCTCGTGGTCGCGACCGACGTGGCCGTTGCCGCGGCGGTCCCGCCTCGCGCCCGGCCGGGACCCACCGCGCACCTGCTCGCGCTCGTCGCCGGTCGGCTCGCCGGTCTGCTCGTCCTCCTGCCCCCGACGCCCGAGGGCGACCTCGTCCTCACCGGCCTGCCCGTGACGACCGTGTGGCTGCTCGTCGCCGTCCTGCTGCCCGCGTTCGCCGCGCCGCTGCTCGGTGCGGTCGAGGCGGCGCGGGCGGCACGGGCGATGGCCGCCCGGGGGCCGGGCACGTGACGGACCCGCAGGAGTACCGCAGCGCCGTCGCCCGCTTCGCCACCGGTGTCACCGTCGTGACCGTCCCGGGACGGCACCCCCACGCCATGACGGCCAACGCCGTCGCGTCGGTGAGCCTCGAGCCGCCGACCCTGCTCGTGTGCCTCGAGCAGGACGCGAGGGTGCACGACGCCGCCCTGGAGGAGGGGCGGCTCGGCGTGAGCGTGCTGGCCGCGGACCAGCAGCCGGTCGCCGCGTGGCTCGCGACCCGCGGCCGGCCCTCCCTCGGTCAGCTCGACCGCGTGCCGCACCACAGCGGCCCGGTCCTCGGCGTTCCGCTGGTCGACGGGGCGCTCGCGACGTTCGAGTGCGAGGTCGTCGCAGCCCACCCCGTCGCCACGCACACCGTGGTCGTCGCCGAGGTCCGTGGCGTCGGCGGGGACGCCCCGGCCGCGGACCCGCTGCTGTGGTTCGCGTCGGCGTACCGGGGGCTGTCGCCCGGCTGACCTATCCTGGGCAGCTGCGGGGGGCAGCAGCGCCCCCGCGCGCGACGACACGCGGAGATCCCATGAGTGCCCGGACCGAGTCCCTCCGACAGCCCGTCGGCGACCCCGGCGCCGACGCCGGCCGCCGTGGCCGTCGCGGGATCGTGCTCGCGGTCCTCGCCGTGCTCGTCGTCCTCGCAGGGGTCTACGTCGGGGCCGCGTACGCCCTCGCCGACCGGGTCCCGTTCGGCACCACGGTCGCGGGGGAGGACGTCGGGGGGCTCTCCGCCGCCGACGCCGTCGCGCGCCTCGAGGCCTCCGTCGGGCAGGCCGCCGCCGAGCCCGTGCCCGTGCAGGTCGACGACGACACCGACCTCCTCGACCCCACCGAGGCCGGACTCGGGCTCGACCTCGAGGCGACCGTCGACTCCGTCACGGGGTTCTCCCTCGCGCCGCAGCGGATGTGGCGCCACGTCGTGGGCGCCGGGCGCCTGCCGGTCGAGACCACGGCGGACGACGCCGCGCTCACCGCCGCCCTCGAGGACGTCGCGGCGCGGACCGACCGCGAACCGGTCGACGGCACCGTCGCGTTCGACGGCACCGACGTCGTCGCCGGCGACCCCGTCGAGGGCCGTGCGCTCGACGTCGTCGCCGCCGCCGACCTCGTCGAGGAGCGCTGGTTCGCGGCGGACGAGCCGATCGTCCTGCCGGCGGACACGGTCCCCGTCGACGTCACGCAGGCCGAGACCGACGCCGCGGTGCAGGTCGCCGAGGCCGCGCTCGCCGCGCCGCTCACGGTCGTCGTCGACGAGCGCGAGGTCGCGCTGGAACCGGCGGCCCTCGCCCCCGCGCTCGCGATGAGCCCGACCGGCGGCGACCTCGCCCTCACGGTCGACGGGGCGGCGCTGCGGGAGGCGCTGCTCGCCGCCGACCCGGAGCTCGAGGCCGAGCCCCGGGACGCCTCGGTCCGCCTGTCCGGTGGCAGGCCCGAGATCGTGCCGGCCCGCAACGGCCTCACGCTGCCGCCGGAGGAGCTCGCGGCCGCGGCCCTGCCCGCGCTCGCGCCGGACGCCGAGCGCCGCGCCGTCGTCGAGGACGCCGTCGTCGAGCCGGAGACCACGACGGCGGAGGTCGAGGCCCTCGGCATCACCGAGGTCGTCTCGACGTTCTCCACGCCGTACCCGGACAACCCGCCCCGCACGAACAACCTCCGCGTGGCCGCCGAGACCATCCGCGGGACCCTCCTGGAACCGGGCGACGTGTTCGACCTCAACGAGATCCTCGGCGAGCGCACCCGTGCGAAGGGCTACCAGGCCGCCGGCGTCATCAGCAACGGCCGCTTCACCGAGGGGGTCGGCGGCGGCGTGTCGCAGGTCGCGACGACCACGTACAACGCGGCGTTCTTCGCCGGGCTCGAGGTCCTCGACTTCAAGCCCCACAGCTACTACATCTCCCGCTACCCCGTGGGGCGGGAGTCGACGCTCAACTACTCCCCGCCCGTCGACATGCGCTTCCGCAACGACACCGACACCGGCATCCTCGTCGACGCCTCGGTCGGGGGCGGCGAGATCACGGTGACGTTCTGGGGCACGAAGACGTGGGACGTGGAGTCCGTCACGTCCCCGCGCCGCGACGTGGAGGAGGGTGGCGTCACGTACGACGACTCGCCCGACTGCGAGCCGCAGGCCGCCAACACCGGGTTCACGGTCGACACCACCCGCATCTGGAAGGACCTCGACACCGGCGAGGAGGTCAAGCGCGAGACGAACACGTGGCGCTACTCCACCGGCGACCGCATCATCTGCGGGGAGGACCCGGACGCGTAGCCCGCGGCGGCACCGGCTTCGCGAGGAGGACGTCGGCGAGGGCCACGACCACGTCGGTGCCGACCCGGTCCCGGTGCACGACGAGCGCGTCGTCGTCCACCTGCACGAGCGTCCCGAGGGCGTCCGTGGCCCGGCCGTCGGGCAGCAGGTGGCGGACCACGACACGCCGCCCGACCCAGCCCGGCAGGGCGGCCACGACAGCGGGGTCCACGTCCGGCATCCTAGGGACCGCCGCCGCGGGGGACCCGCGGCCCGCCCGACCGCAACCGCCGAGGAGCTCCCGTGACCTACGTCATCGCCCAGCCGTGCGTCGACCTCAAGGACAAGGCCTGCATCGAGGAATGCCCTGTCGACTGCATCTACGAAGGCAAGCGGTCGCTGTACATCCACCCGGACGAGTGCGTCGACTGCGGCGCCTGCGAACCGGTGTGCCCCGTCGAGGCGATCTACTACGAGGACGACGTCCCCGAGCAGTGGAAGCCGTTCTACGACGCCAACGTCGAGTTCTTCAGCGAGCTCGGCTCGCCGGGGGGTGCGGCCAAGACCGGCGCGCTCGACTTCGACCACCCCGTCGTCGCCGCCCTGCCGCCGCAGGAGCACGACGAGTGAGTCGTGGCGACTGACCCGAGGACGCTGCCGGAGTTCCCCTGGGACCGGCTGCGCCCCTACGCGGAGCGCGCCCGCGCCCACCCGGACGGGGTGGTCGACCTCAGCGTCGGCACCCCCGTCGACCCCACCCCGGCGTTCCTGCAGGAGGCCCTCGCCGCCGCGGCCGACGCACCCGGCTACCCGACGGTCGCGGGGGTGCCCGCGGTGGCCGACGCCGTCCGTGCGTGGTTCGAGCGGGTACGGGGGACCGGGCCGCTGCCCGGGCTCGGCGTCATGCCGAGCATCGGCTCCAAGGAGCTCGTCGCGTGGCTGCCGACGATGCTGGGGCTCGGCGCGGGCGACGTCGTCGTCCACCCCGAGGTGGCGTACCCGACGTACGACGTGGGCGCGCGCCTCGCGGGCGCGACCCCGGTCGCGGCCGACGCCACGACCGCGCTCGGGCCGGACCGCGCCGTGCGGCTCGTGTGGCTCAACAGCCCCGCGAACCCCACCGGGCGGGTCCTCGGCGTCGAGCACCTCGCGAAGGTCGTCGCGTGGGCGCGCGAGCGCGGCGCCGTCGTCGCCTCCGACGAGTGCTACGCCGACCTCGGCTGGACCGCGCAGTGGGACCCCGACCAGGGCGGGCGTCAGGTGCCGAGCGTCCTCGACCCGCGGGTCACCGGCGGCGACCTCACCGGGGTGCTCGCAGTGTGCTCGGCGTCGAAGCGGTCGAACCTCGCCGGGTACCGCGCGGCGTTCGTCGCCGGCGACCCCGCCGTCGTCCGAGGGCTCGTCGAGGTCCGCCGCCATGCGGGGATGATCGTCCCGGCCCCCGTCCAGGCGGCGCTCGTCGCGTCGCTGTCCGACGACGCGCACGTCGCCGAGCAGAAGGCCCGGTACGCGGCCCGCCGGGCGGTGCTCCTGCCGGCGCTGCTGGCCGCCGGGCTCGTCGTCGACGACTCCGAGGCGGGCCTCTACCTGTGGGCGCGGGCACCGGAGGGCACCGGGGCGTCGTGCTGGGACCTCGTGGCGCGGCTGGCCGAGGCCGGCGTGCTCGTGGCCCCGGGGGACTTCTACGGCCCGCGTGGCGTCGGTCACGTCCGGGTGGCGCTCACCGCCTCCGACGAGCGCATCCGCGCGGCGGCGGAGCGCCTGGGCGCGGCCCCGGTGGTGACCAGCGGGTAACGTCTCGTCCGCACCCAGCCCGCACCACGCCCGCACCAGCCGAGAACGCGACAGGAGCAGCGATGCCCGACGCCCAGCAGACGTACGCGATCGACGGCCCGGGGGACCGCCTCGAGCTGCCGGTGGTCGAGGCGTCCGAGGGCGCCTCCGGCCTCGACATCGCCAAGCTCCTCGCGACGACCGGCAAGGTGACCCTCGACACCGGGTTCGTCAACACCGCCTCGTGCCGCTCCGCCGTCACCTACATCGACGGCGGCGAGGGCATCCTCCGCTACCGCGGGTACCCCATCGAGCAGCTCGCGGAGCGCTCGACGTTCCTCGAGGTCTCCTACCTGCTGATCTACGGCGAGCTGCCGACGCAGTCCGAGCTCGACGAGTTCACGACCCGCGTGCAGCGGCACACGATGCTCCACGAGGACCTCAAGCGCTTCTTCGACGGCTTCCCCCGGGACGCGCACCCCATGCCGGTCCTGTCGAGCGCGGTGTCGGCGCTGTCGACCTTCTACCAGGACGCCCTCGACCCGTTCGACCCCGAGCAGGTCGAGATCTCCACCGTCCGGCTGCTCGCGAAGCTGCCGACGATCGCCGCGTACGCGTACAAGAAGAGCATCGGGCAGCCGTTCCTCTACCCCGACAACTCCCTGTCGCTGGTGGAGAACTTCCTCCGCATGACCTTCGGCCTGCCCGCCGAGCCGTACGACGCGGACCCGCTCACGGTGAAGGCGCTCGACCAGCTCTTCATCCTCCACGCCGACCACGAGCAGAACTGCTCGACGTCGACGGTGCGTCTCGTCGGCTCCAGCCACGCCAACCTCTTCGCGAGCGTGTCCGCCGGCATCAACGCCCTGTTCGGTCCCCTCCACGGCGGGGCGAACCAGGCCGTGCTCGAGATGCTCGAGACGATCCGCGACTCCGACGAGACCGTCGAGTCCTTCATGCGGAAGGTGAAGGACAAGGAGCCCGGCGTCCGGCTCATGGGCTTCGGGCACCGGGTCTACAAGAACTACGACCCCCGCGCGGCGATCATCAAGACGACTGCCGACGAGATGCTCGCGAAGACCGAGGGCAACGAGCTGCTCGAGATCGCCAAGCGGCTGGAGGAGATCGCGCTCGGCGACGACTACTTCGTCGAGCGGAAACTCTACCCCAACGTCGACTTCTACACCGGCCTGCTGTACCAGGCCATGGGCTTCCCCACGAAGATGTTCACGGTCCTCTTCGCGATCGGGCGCCTGCCCGGCTGGATCGCCCAGTGGCGCGAGATGATCAACGACCCGGCGACGAAGATCGGCCGTCCGCGGCAGGTCTACACCGGGGCGACGGAGCGCGACTACACGGAGATCGGGGCCCGGTAGGGGTCGACGGCTCAGCCGCGTCGCGCGAGCCCGAGCGGCGCGGCGACGAGGCCCGGGAACACGCTCGTCGTCACCGACGGCACCGCGCAGCGGACGCTCAGCAGCTCCGCCAGCACCTGCCGGTAGTCGGTCGTCACGGCGAGGTCGCCGTCGACGAGCCGGTCCGCCGCGAGGCCGGGCCAGCGGCCGTGCACCCGGCCGCCGACCACCCCGCCACCCAGCACGAGGACCGCGTTGCCGTAGCCGTGGTCGACGCGGCCGGAGTCGTTCTGCTGCGCGCGGCGGCCGAACTCCGACAACGTGACGACGACGACCCGCGAGAGCAGCGGACCGAGGTCGGCGGCGAAGGCCGCGAGGGCGGCGGCGAGGGTGGCGACCTGGTCGTACATCCACCGTCCGGGCTCGGGGGAGCCGAGTCCGGAGTGCATGTCCCAGTTGCCGTGGTCGACCGTCGCGACCCGCAGGCCGACGTCGGCGCGGACGAGGCGGGCGACGTCGGCGAGCGCCGTCCCGAGCCGCCCCGCCGGGTAGCCCGCCCCCGCAGGGGGCAGCGCACCCGCCCGGGCCGCGGCGGCGAGGCCGGCCTGCGTGGCGGCGGCGACGTCCGGGCGCTCGCTGCGGTGGAGGTGGCCGAGGGCCGACTCCCACGCGCTCAGCGGCAGCGCGTCGTCGACCTGGATGCCGAGGGTGGCGAGCGACTGCGCGACCACCTCCGGCGCCGGGCCCCGCAGGGCGGCCGGCGCCGCCGTCGAGCCGAGCTGGGTGGCGGCGAAGGCGGAGCCGCCGCCCGCGACGCCGACCATGCGGTCGATCCACCCCGTCCGCAGGTGGCTGCCCGGGGCCGCCTCCTCCATCTCCTCCATCGCCTCGAAGTGCGACCGGTTCGCCGCGGGCATGCCGCACGCGTGGACGGCACCGAGGCGCCCCGCGTCCCACAGGGGGTACAGGGGCGCGAGGGCGGGGTGGAGGCCGAACATGCCGTCGACGCGCTTGAGGGTGCTGCCGGGGACGGCGATGCCCGGCCGCCAGCGCTGCAGGTCCGGGTCGCCGCTGGGCACGACGAGCGACAGCCCGTCCATGCCGCCGCGCAGGGACAGCACGACGAGGACGTCCGCGGGGGCGGCGGTCGCCGCCACGGCGACACGGGCGCCGCCGAGGGTCGTGCCCGTCGTGAGGGCGGCGCCGAGCGCGGCGCCCGCGGCCATGCGGAGCAGGCCCCGGCGGGACAACCCGGCGGTCGTGGTCTCGGAGCAGGCGTCGGGGCAGGTGCCGGTGGCCGGGTGCGGGGCGGTGGTGGGTGGCACGACGGGTCCTTCAGCGGTCGACGACACGGGGGTGGGAGAGCAGGAGGACCGCGGTCCACCACACGGCGCGGTGGCGGTCCCAGCCGTCCCGCCACGGCGCCGGCGGCAGCGGGGAGGCCGCGAGGAGGCGGCGGACGGCCTCGACGTCGCTCGACGTCGCGGGGCGCAGGAGCACCCGCCGTGCCACCTCGTCGGTGATCGTGGCGACGTCGCGGGCGTCGGTGGCGAGGACGGCGTCGAGCAGCGGGGTGCCCGTGACGGGGATCCAGCCGCGCAGCAGCTGGTTCGCCGACGTCACGTGCGCGAGCGCCTGCCCGGCCGAGCGCCACTCCGCCGCGGTGTCGGGGTAGCCGTCCGGCGGCCCCCACGACAGCGGCACGTGCCCGGGCGGGCACTGCCAGAGGACGCCGTCGTGCGCGAGGTGCTCCGTGCGCGGTACCGGCACGAGGAGCCGCAGCGTCGCGAGGTAGCGCTCGAGCGGACGACGGACCTTCGTGCGCGTCGCCACCTCGAACGCGGGGTCGGCGAAGAGCGCGCGCAGGACGGCGTCGAGCCGGGTTCCCGAGGACAGGTACACCTGGGCGAGGCGGTCGACGAGGTCGGTCGGTGGCTCGTCGGCGACGAAGTGCGTCGCGAGACGCCGGCACACGTGCCGGGCCGTCGCGGGGCGTGCCGCGAGCCAGCGGAGGAGACCGCGGATCTCGGCGCGCCCGTCGGCCGCGCCGTTGGTGAACGTGCGCCCGAGGACCGTGACGGGACCGACGTGGTGCCGACTCGTGTCGAACCACGCCGCGTACGGCTCGACGCCCGCCGGCTCCGCCTGCCACGGGGACCGGGTCCGCCACCCGGTGAGGAGCAGCGCGACGGCTCTGACGTCCTCCTCGGTGTGCGCGCCGACGCCGACGCTGTGGAGCTCGAGCAGCTCACGGGCGTAGTTCTCGTTCGGCCTCGTCCGCGTCGACGTGTTCGCGTTGAGGTAGTGGAGCATCGCGGGGTGCTCCGCGCTCGCCACGAGGAGGTCGGCGAACGCACCGAGGCAGTGCCGCCGCACGACGTCGTGGTGGTAGCGGTGCAGCGTGTGACCCGTCGCGTTGTCCGGCCCGACGGGGACGTTGACGAGGTTGTGCACGAGGTCGCTCATCACCTCGTGGAGCTGGCGGCTGCTCCACGCCGAGCGGTGGAGGCGCCAGCGCACCAGCTCCCGGCCCATCACCCAGAACTTGTCCGCGTAGTGCACCCTCGCCTCGGCCACCGGCAGGAAGAGACCGGGGTGCGCGGCGTCGACGAGGTCGCCGACGGGGTCGGGCAGCGACGCGGGCCGCAGCTGCGCCTCGACCCACGCGGCGGCGCCGAGCCGACGGGCCTCGCTGAGGCTGGCCGGGGTCGGCCCGTACGTCGCGCGCCGCAGCAGGTGCTCGACGTCGCGGGCGGGGGCGGGGCTCAGCGGGACGGGGCGCCGCGCCCGCCAGCGGGTGCGGCGCACCTTGCGGGTGGGCGTCGTCGTCGTCGCCACGTCCACCTCCGCGCCGGTGCGCCGGGGGTGTCCCGGTGGCTGCGGCGTCCGCTACGTCGTCGGGCGGAGCCGACGGACCTGTAGCCCGCCGCCGTGCGACTCACCCGCACGGCGGCGCCGCACCTCACGCCCCGGCGGCCGCGACCTCCACCACGACCGTCCCGGCCTCGACCGGCTCGGCGTCGACCCAGCCCGCCGTGCCGTCGTCGCGGGACCACGCCGACCCGCCGGTCCGGACCCCGACGACGTCGTGGGCGGCGGCGTGCGCCACCACGGACTGCGCGAGGGCCCACGCGGCCCGTTCCGGTTGCGCGCCCGTGGCGGCGAGGACGACCGTCCCGTCGCCCGGGGTGGCCGCCACCTGCCAGCCCGGTGGGCCCGCCGGGTCGAGCGCGGCGAGCAGCCCGTCGAGCGCGGCGGCGGGGTCGCCCGGCTCCTCGACCGGTCGCAGCTCGCACCACAGGCTCGCCTCCGACAGCCCGTAGAGGCTCGAGGCGAGCGCGCGGCCCTCGGGCTCGTGGTCGGCGTACGCCTCGGGGAACCCGCTGCGCTGCACCTCCTGCGCGGCGACGGTGACCTCGAGGTCCTGCCACCCGTCGACCTCGACCAGGGCGTCGTAGAACGCCCCGGTCGAGTACACCGGGTCCTGCACCTGCGCCTCGCTGCCCCAGCCCTGCGACGGCCGCTGCTGGAACAGCCCGAGGGAGTCCCGGTCGCCGTAGTCGATGTTGCGCAGGCCCGACTCCTGGATGGCCGTCGCGACGCCGATCGTCGCCGCCCGCGCGGGCAGGCCGCGCCGGTTGGCCAGCCCCACGACGAGGGCGGCGTTCGCCGTCTGGTCCGGTGCCAGCGAGGCCGACAGCAGCACGTCGGGGTCGTCGGGCGAGGCCACCTCGGCGCGGCAGCGCTCCTGCGCCGCGAGCTCGCCGGGGCGCAGGAGGCCGGCGAGCAGGGCACCTGCACCGACGACGAGCCCCACGACGAGGACGACGAGGACGACGGCGACGAGCAGGCCGCGCGCGGCGGGGGGCACTCCGGGGGTCAGCCGGCGTGCAGATCGGGGTTGAGCGACACCCCGACGCCGTGCCGCGGCAGCCCCTCGACCTGACCGCTCACGGAGTTGCGGCGGAACAGCAGCCCGCTCGCCCCGCTCAGCTGCGACGCCTTGAGGACGGTCTGGGACGCCTGACCGGGCAGGGCGCCCGGCAGCAGGGCGACCTTCGTGGCCGCGGTGAGGTAGAGCCCCGCCTCGACGACGCAGTCGTCGCCGAGGCTGATGCCGAGGCCCGCGTTCGCCCCGACGAGGCACCGCTCGCCGACGCTGATGGTCTCCGTGCCGCCGCCGGACAGGGTCCCCATGATCGAGGCGCCGCCGCCGACGTCCGAGCCGGCGCCCACGACGACGCCGGCGCTGATCCGGCCCTCGACCATCGACTGCCCGAGCGTCCCCGCGTTGAAGTTGACGAAGCCCTCGTGCATGACGACGGTGCCCTCCGCGAGGTGGGCGCCGAGGCGGACCCGGTCCGCGTCGCCGATGCGGACGCCGGTGGGGACGACGTAGTCGGTCATGCGGGGGAACTTGTCGACCGCGGTGACGACGACCCGCTCGCCGGGGTCGGCCCGCTGCACCCGGACCTTCGTGAGGGCGAAGCCCTCGACCGGGCACGGGCCGTGCGAGGTCCACACGACGGTCGACAGGGTCCCGAAGATGCCGTCGAGGACGACCTCGTGGGGGCGGACCAGCCGGTGCGAGAGCAGGTGGAGGCGCAGGTAGGCGTCGACGGCGTCGGCCGGGGCGGCGTCGAGGTCGACGACGACGTCGCGGACCTCGCGACGGACCCCGCGGGCCTCGTCCGGCGTGGCGAGCGCCGTGAGGTGGTCGCTCCACGCGACGTCGCCGGTCTCCCCACCGGGCTCGCCGAGGACGGGGGCGGGGAACCAGGCGTCGAGGACCTGGCCGTCGAGCGCGGCGCCGTGGACGGCGCCGTCGACGACGGTGACGAGGGCGGTTCCGGAGGCAGGGCGGCTCATGCCGACAGCCTAGACAGCGCCCGCGGCGGGCCTCGGCCCGGCGCTCGCTACGGTCGGCGGGTGCAGCTCCCGGTCCACGACCCCGTCGCCCTCACCCGCGCCCTCGTCGACCTGCCGAGCGTCTCGGGGCAGGAGCGCGCCCTCGCCGACGCCGTCGAGGCGCTGCTGCGGGACCAGCACCACCTCGAGGTCCGTCGCGACGGGGACGCCGTGGTCGCCCGGACCTCCCTGGGGCGGGCCGAGCGGGTCGTCGTCGCGGGTCACCTCGACACGGTGCCGGTCGCCGGCAACCTCCCGTCGTGGACGGCGGCGCCGGGGGAGGGCGACGACCCCGCCGCGGGTGAGGTGCTGTGGGGGCGCGGCACCACGGACATGAAGGGCGGCGTGGCGATGGCACTCGTCGCCGCGTGCACCGTGGCGGAGCCGGTCCGCGACGTCACGTACGTCTTCTACGACTGCGAGGAGGTCGACTCCGCCCGCAACGGCCTCGGCCGGCTCGCGCGGACCATGCCGGACTGGCTCACCGCCGACCTCGCCGTGCTCGGGGAGCCCACCGAGGGCCTCGTCGAGGGGGGCTGCCAGGGGACGCTGCGGGTCGACGTCACGCTGCGCGGACGCGCCGCGCACTCCGCGCGGGCGTGGCGCGGCGTCAACGCCGTCCACGCGGCCCACGAGGTGCTCGCCCGGCTCGCCGCGTACGCACCGCGCGAGCCCGTCGTCGACGGGCTGCGCTACCACGAGGGGCTGCAGGCCGTCGGCATCCACGGCGGCATCGCCGGCAACGTCGTGCCGGACGCGTGCACGGTCGAGGTCAACCACCGCTTCGCCCCCGACCGCAGCCCCGCCGAGGCGTACGCGCACGTGCAGGAGGTGCTCGCCGGGCTCGACGTCCACCTCGAGCTGACCGACGAGGCCGCCGGCGCCCGACCGGGCCTCGACCGGCCGGCCGCGCGGGCCTTCGTCGAGGCCGTGGCGCCGGTGACCGGGCAGCCGCCGCGGGCCAAGCTCGGCTGGACCGACGTCGCCCGCTTCGCGGCGCTCGGCGTGCCGGCGGTCAACTTCGGGCCCGGGGACCCGCAGCTCGCCCACGCCGACGACGAGCGCGTGCCCCTCGCCCAGCTCGTCTCGTGCGCGGACGCCCTCGTGCGCTGGCTGCGTGGCTGACGCGGCCCCGCGCGACGGTCGCCACCTACGCTGCTGCGCATGAGCACCGAGCCCCTCGACCCGCCAGACGAGAAGGACGGGCCGGGGGAGCGCGCCGACCCCTGGTACCGGCGCGGCCCCATCGGCTTCCGGCGCTCGCAGGTGCCGGAGGAGACGACCGACGAGCGGCTGCTCGCGACGCCGTCCCGCGCGGACTGGGTCCACTCCGACCCGTGGCGGGTCCTGCGCATCCAGAGCGAGTTCGTCGAGGGCTTCGGGGCGCTCGCCGAGCTCGGGCCCGCCGTCAGCGTCTTCGGCTCGGCGCGCACGCCCGTCGACTCACCGGAGTACGCGACGGGCGTCGAGGTGGGCCGCCGGCTGGTCGACGCCGGTTTCGCCGTCATCACCGGCGGCGGCCCCGGCCTCATGGCCGCGGCGAACCGCGGGGCGTGCGACGCGGGCGGGACGAGCGTCGGGCTCGGCATCGAGCTGCCGCACGAGCAGGGCATGAACGAGTGGGTCGACCTCGGCGTGAACTTCCGCTACTTCTTCGCCCGGAAGACGATGTTCCTCAAGTACAGCCAGGGGTTCGTCGTGCTCCCCGGCGGCTTCGGCACCCTCGACGAGCTCTTCGAGGCGCTGACGCTCGTCCAGACCGGCAAGGTCAAGAGGTTCCCGCTCGTGCTGCTCGGCAGCGCGTACTGGGGCGGCCTCCTCGACTGGGTGCGCGGCACGCAGCTCGCCGCCGGGACCATCAGCGCCCGCGACCTCGACCTGCTCACCCTCACCGACGACCCCCAGGAGGCGGTCGACCTCATGGTGCGGGCGCGGCAGGCCTCGCCGCGCCCGCGGGACTGAGGCGGCCGCACGTCTCCGCCGCGTCACCGGACGGTTTCGTGGGGGTGACGTACGGGCCCTCGTGTGACGTCTGCGAGGCGGGGTCGGTCGCGCCCCGGCTGCGAGCCGGTCCCGGTGGCACCCTTCCGTCATGGCTCGCACCGACGCCGCCCGTCCGGGCGCGCCCACCGATGCTGCTCTGCTGCTCGGCCACCGTGCCTTCCCCCACGGCCGCACCGTCGTCATGGCCGTCCTCAACCGGACCCCGGACTCGTTCTACCCCGGGGCCCGGCAGCTGGACGACGACGTCGCGCTGCGGGCGCTCGACGAGGCCGTGGCCGGCGGGGCCGACGTCGTCGACGTCGGCGGGGTGAAGGCGGGACCCGGCGTCGAGGTCTCCGAGCAGGAGGAGGTCGACCGGGTCGTCGGCTTCGTCGCCGCCGTCCGCGCGCGCCACCCCGAGGTGGTCGTGAGCGTCGACACGTGGCGGCCCGCCGTGGCAGAGCACGCGTGCGCCGCCGGTGCGGGGCTCGTCAACGACACGTGGGCCGGCCACGAGGAGGACCTCGTCCACGTCGCGGCCCGGCACGGTGCGGGCTATGTCGTCTCGCACACCGGCGGTGCCCGGCCCCGCACGAGGCCCTACCGCGTGACGTACGGCCACAGCCACGACGGCGTCGTCGAGGACGTCGTCCGCACGCTCGCGGCGGGCGCCGCGCGGGCGGTCGCGGCGGGCGTCGACCCCCGCTCCGTCCTCGTCGACCCGACACACGACTTCGGCAAGAACACGTGGCACAGCCTGGCGCTCGTCCGGCGCACCGACGCCGTCGTGCGTCTCGGCTTCCCGGTCCTCATGGCGCTGAGCCGGAAGGACTTCATCGGCGAGACGCTCGACCTGCCACCCGAGGAGAGACTGGAGGGGACCGTGGCCGCCACCTCGATCGCCGCGTGGCACGGCGCGACCGTGTTCCGCACCCACGACGCCCGCGCGACGCGGCGGGCCCTCGACGTCGTCGAGGCCGTCCGGGGCGACCTCGTGCCCCCGCGCGCCCTCCGGGGGCTCGCGTGAGCGGGGCGGGCGCGGGCCGCGCCCAGGTGGACGACTGGTACGCCCGGCGCACGTGGCACGACGTCACGTGGTCGGCCACCGACCTCGTGCGGGCCAAGGGGGACCGGCGCGTCGCCGTGGTCCTGCCGGCGCTGGACGAGGAGACGACCGTCGCGGGCGTCATCCGCGCGTTCCTCCCCCTCACCCTGCGGCAGGGCCCCGGGCTCGGGCCGCTCGTCGACGACGTGGTCGTCGTGGACTCCGGGTCCACCGACCGGACGGTCGAGGTCGCCCGCGCCGCGGGCGCCCGCGTCGTGACGCGGGAGGAGGCCCTGCCGGAGGTCCCGGTCCGTCCGGGCAAGGGCGAGGTCCTGTGGCGGGCGCTGCGGGCGACCGACGCCGACGTCGTCGTGTACGCCGACTCCGACCTCGTCGACGTCCACGCGAGCCTCGTCGTCGGGCTCCTGGGACCGATCCTCCGCGAGGAGGGGGTCCACCTCGTCAAGGCCTTCTACGCGCGGCCGCTGCGCCTGGAGCAGACGACGCAGCGGGCCGGGGGCGGCCGGGTCACCGAGCTGCTCGCCCGGCCCGCGCTCGCGACGTTCGCCCCCGAGCTCGGCGGCATCGTCCAGCCGCTCGGCGGGGAGTACGCCGGCACCCGCGAGCTCCTCGAGCAGGTGCCCTTCGCCGGCGGCTACGGCGTGGAGGTGGGGCTGCTCCTCGACACGCTCGCGCTCGTCGGGCTCGACGCCATCGCCCAGGTCGACGTCGGCGTGCGCAAGCACCGCCACCGGGACCTGCTGAGCCTCGGGGTCGCCGCGCAGGAGATCATGCTGACCATCGCCCGGCGGACCGCGGGCCTCGAGCTCGCCCGCGCGGTGGCCCGGGGCGGGCCGGGTGCGGACGGCGGGGTCGACCTCGTCCAGTTCGACCAGGGCCCGGACGGGCGCTGGGTGCAGGAGACGACCCACGTCATGGTGCACGACCGGCCCCCGATGGCCGACGTGACGGCCGCGCTGCGGGCCGGGGCGTGGCCGGCGGGCGTGGAGCAGCGAAGCGCCTGAGCGGGCCCGTCCGGGCCGGCGTGGCACGATCGACCCGTGGACCTGGTGCTCGTCGTCCTGCTCGTGCTGGCCCTGGGGGCGGTCGTCGCCGTCGCCCTCGGTCGCGTCGGCGGGGGCCTGACGCCCACCCGCGAGGACCTGGCCCCGCCCCTCGACGCGCCGGTCGGCGAGCCGGGCGACCTCGACCGGGCCCGCTTCGCCGTCGCGCTTCGCGGGTACCGGATGGACCAGGTCGACGACGTCCTCGACCAGGCCCGGGACCTGCTCGCCGAGCGGGACCGCGAGATCGCGCGGCTCCGGTCGCTGCTGCCGGACGAGGACTCCGAGGAGCCGGTCGAGGAGCCGGTCGAGGAGCCGGTCGAGGAACCGGCTGAGGCACGGGCCGAGCAGCCCGCGGAGCAGCCGCGGTGACCGCGTTCCGGACCTCCGTCGAGGTCGCCGCGCCCGCGGACCGCGTGTGGGAGCGCCTCGTCGACTGGCCTGCCCACACGCGGTGGGCGCCGGGCACGACGGTCCGCGTCACGACGCCGCTCGCGACGGGCGTGGGGGCCCGGTTCGTCGGGCGGACGTCGCTGGCGGCCCTCGGGCTCGACCGCCTCGGGTTCGACGACCCGATGGAGGTCACCCGGTGGGAGCCGCCCACCTCGACGAGCCCTGGCCGGTGCGACGTCCGCAAGCTCGGGCGCGTCGTGCGGGGGACCGCTCGCATGGACGTCGTCCCGCTCCCCGCCACGCCGGGGTCCCCCTGCACGCGGGTGGAGTGGTCGGAGGACCTCGTCCTCGCCCCCGTCGCCCTCACCCGGCTGGCGGCACCGGCGGTCGCGCTCGCCGGCCGGCTCGCCTTCGGGTACCTGCTGCGGTCGATGGCCGCGGAGGTCGAGTCGGAGGTCGAGGCGGGAGTCGGCTCGGCTCGCGGTGGCGCCCGCGCCTGACGGGCCCGTCGTCGGCGACGACGGGCTCGCGCGCTGCCCGTGGGGCGACCGACCCGCGGACTACCGCCGCTACCACGACGAGGAGTGGGGCAGGACCGTCACCGGCGAGCACGCCCTCTTCGAGCGGCTCAGCCTCGAGGCGTTCCAGTCGGGCCTGTCGTGGCTCACGATCCTGCGGCGCCGCGAGGGGTTCCGGCGGGCGTTCGCAGGGTTCGACCCGGAGGTGGTGGCCGCCTTCGGTGACGACGACGTCGAGCGCCTGCTCCTCGACCCGGGCATCATCCGCAACCGCGCCAAGGTCGTCGCGACCGTCCGCAACGCCCGCGCCGTCGTCGCGCTGCGGGCGGACGGCGGGCTGGAGGCGGTGCTCGAGGCCCACCGCCCGCCGCCGAGGGGCCGGCCGGAACGGCTGTCCGACCTGCCGGCCGCCACCCCGGAGTCGACGTCGCTCGCGCGGACGCTCAAGCGGGCGGGACTCACGTTCGTGGGGCCGACCACCGCCTACGCCGCGATGCAGGCGTGCGGCTACGTCGACGACCACCTCGCCGGCTGCCACGTCCCGCCCCGTTGAGGGGTCGCCTCAGCGGGCGTGGAAGACCGGCTTCTCCTTCGCGAGGAAGCTCCGGACGGCGTCGGCGTGGTCCCGGGTCGACCCGGTGCTCGCCATGAGACCCGCCTCGTGCTCCAGCGAGGCCGGCAGGTCGTGGGTGGCGGAGAAGAGGACGGCCCGGCGGACGGCGGCGTACGCGAGCGTGGGTCCCTCGGCGAGCCCGGCGGCGACGGCCGCGGCCCGCTCCGGCAGCTCCTCGTCGGCGACGACCTCCGTCGCCAGCCCGATCTCGAGGGCCTCCTGCGCCCGCACGGTGCGCGGCCGCAGCAGCAGGTCCAGTGCCCGGCCGGCCCCGACCAGGCGCTGCAGCCAGAAGGTCGAGCCGGTGTCCGCGGACAGCCCGATGGCCGTGAAGGCGAGGTTGAAGCCCGCGCCCCGGGCGACGAGGCGCAGGTCGCACGCCATCGCGAGCGACGCGCCCGCGCCGGCGGCCACCCCGTTGACCGCGGCGACGACCGGCTTCGGCATCGTCGCGAGCGTGAGCGCGAGGGGGTTGTAGTGCTCGGGGACCGTGCGCCACAGGGCGTCGACGTCGCCCGCGGCGAGGACCTCGGCGTGCTCGCGCAGGTCCTGCCCGACGCAGAAGGCGCGCCCGGTCCCGGTGAGGACGACGCAGCGCACCGCGTCGTCGGCCGCGACACCGGTGAGCGCGGCGAGGAGCTGCTCCTTGGCGGCGGTCGTGAGCGCGTTCATCCCCTCGGCCCGGTCGAGGACGACGGTCGCGACCGCCCCGTCCCGCATGACCCGTACCAGGGGCTCCTGCCCGTCCGTCGTCCCGTCGCCCGCCACGTCGCGCCTCCGTCCCGGCCCGGACCGTCCGCGCCCGTCGCGACGCTAACGGAGCAGTCTGCGCCGTGCGCGGCCCACACGAGCAGTCCGGCAGGGGATAATGACGTGGATCACCGCCGATCACGCCCGTGGTCGGCAGCGACGGTGGCCGACCGGTCCCGACATGTGGAGGAGTTGACAATGGCCGCGATGAAGCCCCGCACGGGGGACGGTCCCCTGGAGGTCACGAAGGAGGGCCGCGGGATCGTGATGCGCGTGCCGCTGGAAGGCGGCGGGCGCCTCGTGGTCGAGATGACCCCGACCGAGGCCAGCGAGCTGGGCGACGCCCTCAAGGGCGTCGTCAGCTGACCCGCAGGGCGACCTGAGGGCGGCCGCGGCCGCCGTCACCGGGACGACCGGCGCACCCCGGGTGCGCCGGTCGTCCCGCGTCCGGGGTCAGCCCGGCTGCCGCACCGCGACGAGGACGCCGGCCCCGACGGGCAGCACGGTGGCGAGGAGCCGGTCGTCGTCGTGGACCGCGCGCAGCAGCTCGCGCATCGCCGTGGTCCGGGCGTCCCGCTGCGCGGGATCCGGGACCCGGTCGCGGGCGAGGGCGTCGGACACGACGAGGACCCCGCCGGGACGCAGCAGCCGCACCGCCTCCGGGAGGACCGCGCCCGGGACCCGTGCGTCGTCGACGTCGACGTGCACGAGGTCGTACCCGCCGTCGGCGAGCCGCGGCAGGACCGCGGCGGCGTCGCCGTGGATGACCCGGGACCGGTTGGCGCGCACGCCGGCGGCCTGCAGCCCGGCGCGTGCGGCGCCCGTGTGCTCGGCCTCGACGTCGATGCTCGTGAGGACGCCGTCGGCGGGCATGCCCTCGAGCAGCCGCAGCGCGGACACCCCGGCCCCGGTGCCGACGTCGACGACCGCCCGAGCCTGCACGGCGGCGGCCAGCACGGTCAGCAGGGCGCCGCCGCCCGTCGACACCGCGCCGATGCCGAGCTCGCCGGCACGCTCGCGCGCCCCCCGGACGGGCGGGGACTCCTCGAGCCAGGACTCGGTCCACGTCCAGCTGGACGCCTTCGACGCGCTCACCGGCCCACCCTAGTGACGTCCGCAGCCGCGGCGTCGACCCTGCGTGGATCCGCCGGGTGTCCGGCACGCCCGGACCGGGTACCCCGCTCCCAGGTTCCGCCCAGGTTGGCGGAGCACCATGCGGGGCCAGGAGGTGGGTCATGAGCACAGCGACGGATACCCGGCCGGCCGAGGCGTGGGTGCCGCCGACGTGGGAGGAGGTCGTGCGCGACCACTCCGCCCGGGTGTACCGCCTCGCCTACCGGCTGACGGGCAACCCGCACGACGCGGAGGACATCACGCAGGAGGTGTTCGTGCGGGTGTTCCGCTCGCTCGACTCCTACCGCCCCGGCACGTTCGAGGGCTGGCTGCACCGCATCACGACGAACCTGTTCCTCGACACCGTCCGGCGCAAGCAGCGCCAGCGGACCGACGCGCTCGCCGAGGACGCCGCGGAGCGGCTGCCCGGTGCCGACCCGGGACCGGAGCGCGCGTACGAGTTCCGCAACCTCACCGACGACGTGCAGGAGGCGCTCGCGGCCCTGTCGCCGGAGTTCCGCGCCGCCGTCGTGCTGAGCGACATCGAGGGGCTCACGTACGAGGAGATCGCCGCCACTCTCGGCGTCAAGCTCGGCACCGTCCGCTCCCGCATCCACCGCGGCCGGGCGCAGCTGCGCCGGGCCCTCGGGCACCGGCGTCCCACGCGCGGCGGGGTGCGTCCGGCGCTGGCGGGGACGCTGGCCTGAGTCCCACCCTCCCGCCCGCTCGATCGCGGCCGGGAGGGCCCCGCCCGACAATGGGACGTCCCCCGCACGAGAGGTCCGCATGAGCCAGCCACCGTACGAGCCGCGTCCTGAGGGTCCCCGCGACGACCGCGTCGAGCAGTCCCGCGAGGCCGAGACGCGCGTCGACCTCCCCCGGCCGGCGCCCGCGCACGGCTGGGTCGCCGACACGGGGCGGCCGGGCGGTGCGCCGACGGGGCCGACGGGGCCGACGGGCTCGACGGGGCCGACGGGGATGTGGGGGGCGCCGGCCGCCCGACCGGAGCCGCGCCCGCACCAGCAGCCGTACCCGCAGCAGACCCCGCACCTGCAGCCGGCGTACGGGCCGCGGCCGCCGTTCCCCGGTCCGGATCCCTACCGGCGTCAGCAGCAGGCGTGGGGCCCGCCCCCCTCCGCCGGCCCCCGCGTCGACACCGTCGGGCGGCCGTCCCGGCAGCGGCGTGGTGGCGGTGGCGTCGTCGTGGTCGCGGTTGTGCTCGCGCTCGTCGCGGGTCTGGTCGGCGGCGTCGGCGGTGCCGTCCTCGCCGACCGCACCGGGCTCGCCGAGGCGCTGCCCGGTGGCGCCGGGGCGCTGCCCGAGCGCGGCAGCGCGGCGGACACCGGGGACGGCGGAACCGACGCCTTCGGGGAGGGCGCGGCCGCGCCGCTCGACGGCACCGGCTCGGTGTCGCAGATCGCGGCGGCCGTCCTGCCGAGCGTCGTGTCGATCCTCGTCGAGGGCGACACCGGGCAGGGGACCGGTTCCGGCTTCGTGATCGACGCCGAGGGCCTCGTCCTCACCAACAACCACGTCGTCGTGGCCGGAGGGAGCGAGCCCGCCGACGACATCATGGTCGAGCTGTCCGACGGCTCCCAGGTGGCGGCCGAGGTGGTCGGCACCGAGCCCTCCTACGACGTCGCGGTCCTCCGCATCGACCCGGCCGAGGTCGACCGGCCGCTCGTCGCCCTGCCGTTCGGCGACTCCGACGACGTCGTCGTCGGCGAGCAGGTCGTCGCGGTCGGTGCCCCGCTCGGCCTCGACTCGACCGTGACGACCGGCATCGTCAGCGCGCTCAACCGGCCCGTGTCCGCCGGCGGCGGCGCCCAGGAGACCGCGTTCATCAACGCCATCCAGACCGACGCCGCCATCAACCCCGGCAACTCCGGCGGACCGCTGGTCAACCTCCGCGGCGAGGTGGTGGGCGTCAACAGCGCCATCGCCCAGGCCCCCGGCGGTCAGGTCGGGGGCAGCATCGGCCTCGGCTTCTCCATCCCGAGCAACCAGGCGGCACGCACCGCCGAGCAGCTCATCGAGGACGGTGTCGCCACCTACCCCGTCGTCGGCGTGCTGCTCGACCGGCTCTACGAGGGCGAGGGCGTGCGGATCGTCCAGGAGGAGGACGCCACCGGCGACCAGCCGCCCGTCACCCCCGGGGGCCCCGCCGACCAGGCCGGGCTCCGCGCGGGGGACGTCATCCTCGCGTTCGAGGGCCGTCCGGTCACGGAGTCCGACGAGCTCGTCGTCGCCATCCGGGCGCAGCAGCCGGGCGACGAGGTGACGCTCACGGTGCGGCGCGGCGAGGACGTCTTCGACGTCACCGTCGTGCTGGATGCCGGCGAGCAGGGCTGAGCGCCGGGCTACCCTGCTCCCGGAGGTGGCGCGTGCCTGACATCAACGGCGGGGAGTTCCTCGTCATCGCGCTCGTCGCCATGCTCCTGCTCGGTCCGGACCGGCTGCCCGAGCTCGCGCGGCAGGCGGCCCGCCTCGTCCGGCGCGCCCGCGACTTCGCGACCGGGGCCTCGGCCCAGATGAAGGACGAGATCGGCGTCGACCTCGACCGCGTCGACTGGCGGCGCTACGACCCCCGCCAGTACCACCCCCGCCGGATCGTGCGGAACGCGCTGAGCGACGTGTGGGACGACGACGACACCGCCGCGGCGCGGCCCGGAGCGACCGCCGCCACGCCCGGGGGCGTCGGCAAGGCGTCGAGCGCCGCGGCGAAGCGGGCGGAGGCCGTACGGCGGCCCGCCGGTCAGGTCGCCCCGGCCGGTCAGGTCGGCACCTCCGCCGCTGCCTCCCGGTCGGCCGCGGGACCCGGCCCGGCCGCCCGCGGAGCCGGCCGGTCCGCGCCCCGACCGAGCCCTCCGCCCACGACGTGGGCCGAGGCCGCACGCCGGGCCGGGGTCGACGACGACGCGACCTGAACCGGGTCGGTCGCGCGTCAGCGGCTGCTCGGGGTGAGCCCGAGGCTCGCGCCCACGAGGCTCTGCCGCCGCCGCGCCAGCCCGCGCGCGACGCCCCGGAGCGCGACGGCCGCCGGTGACCCGGGATCGCGGACGACGACCGGGACGCCCTCGTCGCCGCCCTCGCGGACCGCGGTGTCGAGAGGCACCTGACCGAGCACGGGCACGGTGGTGCCGAGCGTGCGCCCGAGCGACTCCGCCACGCGCGCGCCGCCGCCGCTGCCGAACACCTCGAGGCGGGAGCCGTCGGGCAGCTCGAGCCACGACATGTTCTCCACGACGCCCGCGACGTGCTGACGCGTCTGCGACGCGATGGAACCGGCCCGCTCCGCCACCTCGGCCGCCGCCTGCTGCGGCGTCGTCACGACGAGGAGCTCGGAGCCGGGCAGCAGCTGCGCGACGCTGATGGCGATGTCCCCCGTGCCGGGCGGGAGGTCGAGGAGCAGGACGTCGAGGTCGCCCCAGAAGACGTCGGTGAGGAACTGCTGGAGCGCCCGGTGGAGCATGGGCCCGCGCCACACGACGGGCTGGTTGCCCGGGACGAACATCCCGATGCTGATGACCCGGACGCCGTGCGCGACGGGCGGCAGGATCATGTCGTCGACGCGGGTGGGGGACCGGTCGACCCCGAGCATGCGCGGCACCGAGAAGCCGTGGACGTCGGCGTCCACGACCCCGACGGACATGCCCTCCTCCGCGAGGGCGACGGCGAGGTTGACCGTCACGCTGCTCTTGCCCACGCCGCCCTTGCCGGAGGCGACGGCGAAGACCCTGGTGCGCGAGCCCGCGCGCGCGAACGGCACCTCCTTCTCCGCCTGCCCGCCCCGCAGCTGCGTGCGCAGGGCCTCCCGCTGCTCGGGCGACATGACGCCGAGCTCCACCTCGACGTCGGAGACGCCCGGCAGGGCCGCCACCGCGCCGCGGGTGTCACGGGTGAGCGTGTCCTTCATCGGGCAGCCGGCGACCGTCAGCAGCAGCCGCACCCGCACGCGACCGGCCGCGTCCACCTCGACGTGCTCGACCATGCCGAGCTCGGTGACGGGACGGCGGATCTCGGGGTCGACGACGCCGGACAGGGCCTCGCGGACCTGCTCGACGCTCGGGGGGGAGGGACTCACCCCACCAGGGTAGGAGCCGTCCGGGTCAGGTCCCGCCGCGGGCGGTGCGGCACCACGGGCACACGACCCAGTGGTCGTCGAGCTCCTTGCTGCAGCCGCCGCAGCGGGAGGCTGTGAGGTCCGCTGCGCACCACGGGCACGCGAGCATGTCCTTGTCGACGGGGCGCGCGCACGCCGCGCACGCGACGTCGTGCCCCGCCGACCCCGCGTCGGCCGTCGTCACGCGCAGCACCTCCTCGAAGGTCGTGCGACCGTCGAGGGCCTTGCGGATCGCCGACGCGCGCAGGGTGCTCATGCCCGCGGCGCGGGCCTGCGCGAGGACGGCCTCCTCCGACGGGTCGCGGACGAGGATCCGGCGCATGTCGGCGTCGACGGTCAGCACCTCGTAGACCGCCGTCCGGCCGCGGTAGCCGGTGCCGGCGCAGTCGGGGCAGCCGCGGCCACGCCGTGGCGTGGCCCCGTCGAGGTCGCTCGCGTGCAGGTCGAGGAGCGCGAGCACGTCGTCGTCCGGCCGGTAGGTCTCGGCGCAGTGCTGGCACGGGCGGCGGACGAGGCGCTGGGCGATCGCGAGGGTGAGCGAGCTCGCGACGAGGTACGGGTCCGAGCCCATGTCGATGAGCCGGGTGAGGGCCGCCGCGGCGGAGTTCGTGTGGAGCGTCGTGAGGACGAGGTGGCCCGTGAGGGCCGCCTTGAGCGCGAGCTCGGCGGTCTCCTGGTCCCGCACCTCGCCGACGAGGACGATGTCGGGGTCCTGGCGCAGCACCGAGCGCAGCCCGGCCTGGAACGTCATGCCGGCCTTGACGTTCACCTGGACCTGGGTGATGCCGGGCAGCTGGACCTCGACGGGGTCCTCGAGGGTGATGATGTTCTTCTCGGGGTCGAGGATCTCGTTGATGCCGGCGTACAGCGTGTTCGTCTTGCCCGACCCCGTGGGGCCGGTGATGAGGACGAGGCCCTGCGGCACGGCGAGCGCCCGCCGGAGCTGGACGAGCTGCTCGGGCTCGAAGCCGAGCGCCTCCAGCGGCGGCACGTCGTCGCCGCGGGTGAGGATGCGGATGACGGCCTTCTCGCCGTGGAGGCTCGGCAGCGTGGAGACGCGCGTGTCGATGCGGTGCCCGCCGACGACGATCTGCGTGCGGCCGTCCTGCGGCACCCGACGCTCGGCGATGTCGAGGCCCGAGACGATCTTGATGCGGGACAGGACCGCCCCGGCGGCCCGGCGCGGCGCCGTCATGACGTCACGCAGGATGCCGTCGATGCGGAAGCGGACCCGGAGGCTGTCGCGCTGCGTCTCGACGTGGATGTCGGAGGCGTTGAGCTGCACGGCCTCGGAGAAGATCTTGTTGACGAGCTGGACGGTCGGGGCGTCGTCGACGCCCGCGCTCGACAGGTCGTCGGTCTCCTCCTCGACGCCGATGCCGGACACGATGTCCTGCAGGCCGTCGCCGGAGGCCGACAGGCCCCACGCGCGCCGCAGCTGGTCCCGGATCTGGGAGTCGATCGCGATGATGGGGAGCAGGTCGCTGCCGAGGGTGAGCCGCGCGTCGTCGAGGGCGAGGACGTTCGTCGGGTCGGACGTCGCGACGACGTAGCGGCCGTCGGAGAGCCGGTCGAGGACGAGGACCCCGCTGCGCTCGCTCTGCTGCTGCGGCAGCCTGCGGACGACGTCCGGGTCCAGCGACAGGGTCGACAGGTCGAGGGTCTCCATGCCGAGCTGCTCGGCGAGGGTGACGGCGATGTCGCGCTCGTCGAGGAAGCCGAGCTGGACGAGCACCTGGCCGAGCCGGCGCCGCGGCCCGGGCTGCCGCTGCTCCTCGAGGGCCTCCTGGAGCTGGTCGGCCGTGATGACCTGGGCGTCGACGAGGAGGTCGCCGAGCCGGCGCCGGCGGTCGGCCGGCACGTCCGGGGCGTCCGTCGCGGCGTCGGGGTCGGTGCCGGTCGGGACGGGGGAGGTCCCGGTCGGCGCGTCGGTGAGGCTCACCCGCACGTGATCGGCAGACAGGGTGCGGCGCTTGACCCGTTCGGGCGGACCGGTGCCGCCGTCCGGCCTAGCGGTCACCCTCCGGGAGGGTCGCGGTTGCCGGCGGCGGGACGGCGTCGTCCCGCCGCGCCTCGAGCTCCTCCAGCAGGTCCCGCAGCTCGGAGCGGACGAAGTCGCGGGTCGCGACCTCGCGCAGCGCGATCGTGAGGGCGGCGACCTCCCGGGTGAGGTACTCGGTGTCGGCGAGGGTGCGTTCGGCCTGGGCCCGGTCCTGCGCGTTCTGCACGCGGTCGCGGTCGTCCTGCCGGTTCTGCGCCAGCAGGATGAGCGGGGCGGCGTAGCTGGCCTGCAGGGACAGGATGAGCGTGAGCAGGGTGTAGTTGAGGGCCCGCGGGTCGAACTGCGCCGAGGCCGGCGCGAGGGTGTTCCACGCGAGCCACACCGTGACGAACGCCGTCATGTAGACGAGGAAGCGGGCCGTCCCCATGAATCGCGCGAAGCGCTCGGCGAGCCGGCCGAAGGCCTCCGGGTCGGTCTGCGGGCGCAGCCGCCGCCGCAGCGAGCCGCGGCCGGCGGGGGTGTCGAGGCCGGCCCGGCCGCGCCGGTCGACGCGCTCGAGGAGCTCGTCGAGCTCGAGGCGCTCGGCGCGCAGCGACGGTGCCTCGCGCACCGCGTCGCGGGACCCCCTGGCCGCCCGTCCCTCGTCCGGCGTGCTCACGCGCCACCGCCCCCGCGTGGCCGGCGCCCCGTCACGATCCCCTCGGCGGTGGTGCTCGCGAGGGCGGCGGCGCGGCGGCGGGCGAAGCCGCGGACGACCGCCGCAGGGTCCTCCTGCTCGCGCCAGTCGTCCGGCAGGAGGTGGTCGAGGACGTCGTCGACCGTCACGACCCCGACGAGCCGGCGGTCGGAGTCGACGACCGGGGCCGAGACGAGGTTGTACGTCGCGAGGTAGCGGCTGACGCTGAGGAGCTTGGCGTCGGTCGTCAGCGGCTCCAGCGTGCGGTCGAGGGCGTTGCCGACCGCCGAGTGCGGCGGCTCGCGGAGGAGCCGCTGCGTGTGGACGACACCGAGGAAGCGGCCGGTCGGCGCCTCCAGCGGCGGGCGGCACACGAACACGGCGGCGGCCATCGCCGGGGCGAGCTCGGCCCGGCGCACGAGGGCGAGCGCCTCCGCGACCGTCGCCTCCGGGGACAGGACGACGGGCTCGCTCGTCATGAGCCCGCCCGCGGTGTCCTCGTCGTAGGCGAGGAGGCGGCGGACCTGCTGCGCCTCCTCCGGCTCCATGATCTCCAGGAGGCGCGCGGCGAGGCCGGGCTCGAGGTCGGAGAGCAGGTCGGCGGCGTCGTCGGGCTCCATCGCCTCGAGGACGTCGGCGGCGCGCTCGGACTGCAGCCGCGTGACGATCTGCACCTGGTCGTCCTCGGGCAGCTCCTCGAGGACGTCGGCGAGCTTCTCGTCGTCGAGGGCCGCGGCGATCTCCAGCCGCCGGGCCGGGCGCATGGTGTGGAGCGCCTCGGCGAGGTCGGCGGCCTTGAGCCCCTCGAAGGCGGCGAGCAGGCTCGCCGCGCCCTGCGGGCCCGCGTGCTGGCGCAGGCTCGACACCTCGTCGACGGCGACGAGGAACGTCTCCCCCCGGCGGCGCAGGCGACGGCGGTGCCCGCCGGGCGGCACCCGCCGCACGAAGAGCCGGGCGACGACCCAGTCGTGGGAGCGGGTCTGCTCGAGGCCGACGTCCTCCACGACGACGGCGCCGCTGCCGTCGAGCATGTCGACCTGCCGGTCGAGCAGCTCGGCGAGGGCGAGGGTCTCGCTCGCCCGCTGCTCGAAGCGGCGCATGTTGACGAGCCCGGTGGACACGACCTGCGCAGGCTCCATCGCGATGACCCGCGTCATCGGCAGGAAGACCCGACGCCGGCCCGGGACCTCGACGACGAGCCCGACCGCCCGGGCCCGGCCGGTCCCCATGACGACGACGACGTCCCGGACCCGCCCGACCTGGTCGCCCGCCGGGTCGAACACCGGGAGCGCGGCGAGCCGGGCCGCGAAGACGCGTGCCGGCGAGGTGCTCACGGGGAGCGAGTATCCCGCACCGGTGCGCCACGGCCCGGTGACACGGCGGACGACGGCGTGCGGCAGGCTGCCGCCGTGACGCGACGGCTCGGGGCGCTCGACCTCGTCGTCATCGCCGTCGGCGTGCTGGGGGTGTCGGTCGCCGCGCCCGTCGCCGGCGCGACCGCGGCGCCCGCGCTGGCGGTCGCGTTCTGGCGGACGTTCGCGGGAGCGCTGTTCTACCTGCCGGCGGGCCTGGCGCACCTGCGTCGCCGGCTGCGCGAGCACGGACCCCTGTCCCGCAGCGCCGTGACGGCCGTCTGCTGGTCGGGGGTGCTGCTGTCCCTGCACTTCATGCTGTGGATCCCCTCCCTGCGCCTGACGAGCGTCACGGCGTCGACCGCGCTCGTCACCACCACCCCGCTGTGGGTCGTGCTCGTCCAGCGGCTGCGCGGTCGGCCGGTGCCGACGCGCGTGGTCGTCGGCGTCCTCGTCGCCTTCGCGGGCGTGCTCACCATCACCGGCGTCGACGCGACGGTCTCCACGACGGCCCTGCTGGGGGACGCGATGGCGCTCGCCGGCGGCGCCGCCGCCGCCGGCTACTCGCTGACGGCGGAGGCCGCGCGACGGGAGATGTCGACGTCGTCGTACTCGACGGTGGCGAACGGGGTGTGCGCCGCGCTCACGCTCGCCGTCTGCCTGTCGCTCGGGGTGCCGCTCCTCGGCTTCGACACCGTCACGTGGGCCGAGGTCGCCGTCGTCGCGGTGGCCTCGCAGATCGTCGGCCACGCCCTGCTCAACCGCGCGATCCTGCGGGCCGGCGCGACCACTGTGACGCTCGCGATCCTGCTGGAGACACCGACGGCGTCCCTCATCGCATGGCTGTGGCTCGGGGAGGTGCCGCCCCTGCTCGTGGTGCCCGGCGCGGTCCTCGTGCTCGCGGGGCTCGCCGTCGTCGTGCGCTCGAGGCGTCAACCCACCGAGTCACCCGCGTGATCGCCTCGGTTGACTACTGACTGTGAGCATTGTCCGCATTCGCCCAGGAGCACGGGTGAAGGCGTCACTCTGCGTGACCGACTCGCCGACCCATCTTTGGGGGGGCGTCGATCGTCGGATGTGCCCGGTCCCCTGCGCGACGAGGCGGAGCATCGTGGTGGCGGGACAACCCGGGCGGCAGGCGCGAGGAGGGCAGCATGCGGTTCGACGGACGGCGGGTCGAGGGCCACCTGCCGCTGCCCGGTGGAGGGGGCGACACGACGGTCGTCGCGTCGCCCCGACCCGCGCCCGCGGCTCCACAGGTGCGCGTCGAGGTCGTCCGCGGCTTCCGCGTCGTCGTCGACGGGCGTGTCCTCGGTCCTCGCGACCTCGGCGGCACCAAGCAGCGGCAGGTGCTGCTCGTGCTGCTCCTCGCGCACGGCGCGCCCCTCAGCAAGGCGACGCTCGTCGACGTCCTGTGGGGCGCCACGCCCCCGGCGGGCGCGGTCGCCGCGCTCGAGAGCCACGTGAGCGTCCTCCGGTCCCGGCTCGGGGGACGTGAGGGTCGACGGCTCGTCGTGACCGTGCCGCACGGGTACGTCCTGCCGAGGGGCGCGGTCCGCTCGGACCTGGACGACGCCCACGAGCTGCTGCGCCGCAGCGCCGGCCTACCCGCGGAGGAGGAGCTCGCGCTCCTCCAGGAGGCGCTGCAGCTCCTCGACGGCACCCTGCTGCCCGAGGAGCGCGCGAGCGCGTGGCTCGACGACGCGCGCGCCGAGCACGACGCCCGGGTGTCCGCGCTCCGCACGCGCCTCGCCCGCGCGGCCGGCCTGGCCGGGCAGTGGGAGAAGGCGCTGCGGTGGGCCGGCGACAGCGTGCGCCGCGACCCCATCGACGAGGCGGCGTGGGAGGTCGTCGTCCGGGCGCACCTCGCGCTCGGCCACCCCGTCGAGGCCCTCCGGGCCTTCGACCGCTGTCGTGACGTCCTGCGTTCGCAGCTCGGCTGTGCGCCCGGGGCCGGCCTCCAGTCGGTCCTGGACGACGTCCTGGCGGCGACCGAGCCGACCGACGACGACCTCGCCGAGCTGCTGCACGCCGTCCTGGTCCTGCGGCGGCGGACGGCCGTCACCCCGCCGGAGCAGCGTCGCCGCGTGCTGCTCGCGGCGCGGCAGGCGCTCGCTGCCCTCGCGGTCCCGGGCTGACCCGGACGGACGACGGACGTCGACAGGCGCGCGGACGGTGCCCGCCGAAGGGCATGCTTCGTGCAGGACACGGCGGTCCCGGGGGTGCCCCCGGCGGCACGACGGTGGCTCGGAGGGAGGTGACGTCGTGGTGGGGGAGAGCGTGCGGCCGCGTCGTGTCCTGGTGGTCGACGACCACACCACGTTCGCCGAGCTCCTCGTGCTCGCGCTCGAGCGCGAGCCCGACCTCGAGTGCGTCGGCCACGCCGCGACCGTCGAGGCCGGTATCGACCTCGTCGACCGGACCCGCCCGGACGTGGTCGTCATGGACGTCCGGCTGCCGGACGGCACAGGGTTCGCCGCCACACGGCGCATCCTCGAGCTGGCGCCGGGGACCACCGTGGTGGTCCTCACGGCGCACGCGTCCCCGGACTTCGTCGCGCAGGCCGCCGGGGCGGGCGCGACGGCGTTCCTGCCGAAGGGCGGCTCGCTCGCGGTCCTCCTCGACACCGTGCGGGAGGCGCGCCCGGGCCGGCTCCTCGTCCACCCGTCCCTCGTGGCGCGGGCCCGGTCGGCGGCCCACGACGGCGGGGTCTACACCGACCTCACCCAGCGGGAGGCCGAGGTCCTCGAGCTGATGGGCCAGGGACACGACGTCACGCGGATCGCCCGCCGCCTCGGCATGTCCGAGAACACGTGCCGCGGGCACGTGAAGGCGATCCTCGTGAAGCTCGACGCCCACACCCAGCTCGAGGCCGTCGTCAAGGCCGTACGGCGCGGCCTGCTGAGCCTCGACGGTGGCTGACGTCGTGGGTCGCGTGCCCTCGGTGCCGCCGCGGCGGGCCGGGCCGGTCACAGGGGGGCTGGACGGACCCGAGCTGCCCGACCAGCCCGACCTCTCGGACCTGCCTGACGTCCCCGTCGGACTCGTCGCCCTCGACGTGGCCGCGGACCAGGCCGGCACCGCCGCCGCGCCAGGAGCGCGCCGCCCGCCCGGCGCCCGCGGCCCGGGACCGCGGTCGCGACCGCGGCTCCGCCGGAGCCGGGCCCGGGACGGCTGGCGGGTGCCGGTCACCCGCTACGTCGTCGTGAGCCTCGTCGTGCTCCTCGTCGTCGGGGTGCTCACCGACGCGGTCATGTCCTCCCTCGCGAGGCAACGCGCCCTCGACGCAGCCGTCGGCCGGACCGACCGCTTCGCCGAGACCGTCGTCCTGCCGCTGCTGCCAGACGTCGCCGACGGCTCGGCCGTGGCGGCCGGCCCCGCCGCTGCCCGCTCGCCGGTCCCGTCGCCGGCCCTGGACGCCGTCGTCGACTCGCGTGTCGCCGACGGCTCGCTCCGCTCCGTCACGGTCTGGTCGGCCGACGGCACGCTCGTGTACGCCCGGGGCCGCGGCAGCCGCGACGACGTCGTCTCCGACGACACGGACGCGCTGCCGGGCGGGCCGGTGCTGCGCCTGCAGGACGCCGACGACGCCTCGGTCGACGTCGACGGCCTCTCGTCGCTGCCGGGTCGAGGGCTCGCGCGGCTGGCCCCCGGCGACCACGCGCACGTCGTCGTGCTCGCGGGGGAGGAGGGGGAGAGGGACCCGCTCCTCGTGGAGGTGGTCGCGCCGGCGCCGGAGCTGCTCGACGTCGCCGACTCGCTGCGTCTGCCGATGGTGGCGGCCGCCCTGCTCGCCCTCGTCGTCCTCGGGTTCGCCCAGCTCCCGCTGGCGGTGTCCCTCGCCCGGCGGGTCTCCGTCGCCGAACGGTCCCGGCGCGTGCTCCTCGCCCAGGCGGTGGCCTCGGCGGACCTCGAGCGCCGCCGTCTCGCGCGCCAGCTCCACGACGACGTCATCCAGGACCTCGCCGGCCTCGGGTACGGCCTCGAGTCGTTGCAGCGGCACGGACCGCAGGAGCACCGGGCCGAGCTGGAGGCGGCCCGTGCGCTGGTGACCGACGACGTCGCGAAGCTCCGGGGCATCCTCACCGACCTCTACCCGTCCGACCTCGACGGCGGCCGCCTGACCGAGCGCCTCGAGGCCCTGGCGGCGCCGCTGCGCGACGAGGGTGTCGACGTCGTGGTGCGCGTCGGAGCGGTCGACCACCTCGACCGCACGCGGACGAGGCTGGTGCACCGCGTGGCCCGGGAGTGTCTCGCCAACGCGCACAAGCACGCGCACGCGAGGACGGTGACCGTGAGCCTGCGCGACGGCGGGTCGGGGACGGTGCTGCGGGTGGAGGACGACGGCCGGGGCTTCGACGTGACCGGTGCGCGTGAGGAGGGGCACTTCGGTCTCACGATCGTCCGGGACCTCGTGACGGAGATCGGTGGCTCACTGGACGTGCGCAGTCGGCCGGGCCGCGGCACCACGGTGACCCTCCTGCTGCCGCCCGCCTGAGCCGCTCGCTCAGCCGACGAGGTCGCCGGCGTCGAGATCACCCTCGAGGACGCCGACCACGACGGTGGCGCTGCCGACCCCCAGTCTCGTGGTGCCGTCGGTGAGCAGCTCGACGGTCAGCGCCAGTCCCGAAGGACCGCCGAGGGCCGTCACGTCGAGCAGCTGCTGCCCTCCGGCGGGGTCGAGGTCGAGCCGGTCGAGCGTCACCGTCCCGCCCGGGTGGAGTGCGACCGTGCCGAGCACAGTCGGCCCCGCCTCGGGTGCGGGAGATTCCTCCGCAGGTGCCGCCGGGCTGACGGCCGGTGGGTCGGGAGCAGCGGGCGGAGGCTCCGGTCCTGTCGGCGCGGTGGTCGGCGCGGTGGTCGGCGCGGTGGTCGGCGCGGTGGTCGGCGCGTTGGTGGGCGGGGTGGTGGGCGGGGTGGTGGGCGTGGTGGTGGGCGTGGTCGGCGTGGTGGTGGGCGCTGCCTGCGTGGGTGAGACGCCTGGTGCCCGTGTGCTGACCGGTCGCGCAGGTACCCGGACGGGCCCCGACGGAGCCGTCGCGGCGGGTGCGGCCCCGGGCCGCGGCGGGAGCGGGCCGGGGCTCGCCACCGGCGGCGCCGAGCTGCCGCGGGCCGTGCTTCCGGGCCTCGGTCCGGTGGGGTGCACGGCAGAGGTGGTCGGGTGGTCCGGGACCACGGCCCCGGGGTCGGCGGCGTAGCGGGCCGCGAGCGCGAGGACCTGGTCGACGTAGTCCCAGCTGTGGTTGTACCGGTGCACCGCGCGCCTCGCACCGTCCCGCTCGCGCATGTCGGTGCCTCCGGCGCAGAGGTACCGGGCCGCGGCCGCGGCGGCGTCGTCGAGGTCGTGGGGGTCGGCGGTGCCGTCCCCGTCGCCGTCGACACCCATGCCCGACCACGTCGAGGGGATGAACTGCATGGGACCGACCGCGCGGTCGTAGGTCGTGTCCCGGTCGAGACGACCGCCGTCGGTGTCGCGGATGAGGGCGACGCCGGGTCGACCGTCGAGCGGGATGCCGATGATGGCCGGGCTGCTTCGACCGTCGGCACCGACGACCGCACCGCCGTAGCGACCGTGGTTCGACTCCACCCGTCCGATGCCGGCCAGCACCGGCCACGTGAGACCGCAGCCGGGGGTCGTGCGCGCCGTCCGCTCGGCAGCTGCGACGTACGCGGCGTGGGCGCGGGCGGGGATGCCGTTCGCCGCCGTGCTGCCCGCGCCGCCGGAGCGGATCGCGGCCGAGCCGTCGGCGTCCTGACCACCTGTCGTGGGGACGTAGGCGAGGGCGCCGCTGCCGCCCCCGGGCATGAGCGCGTCGAGCGTGGCGGCGTCGAGCCGGGGCCGGGGGTCGGGGCCGGCGGCCAGCAGGATGTCCCACACCTCCGCCGGCACCGTCGTGGCGTCCGGGGTCGCGGACGCCGCCGCCTCGGTGAGCAGGCCGTGGAGCCCGGTGGGCGCCGCTCCGGCGTGGTGCGACCCGTCGGCGCCGAGGGGGAACGCGACCGCACCGAGCCGGACGGGGACCGGGCCGTCGCCCGTCGCGGTGGTCGCGGTGGAGAGCGCCCCGGCGCCCCCCGCTCCCAGGCGAGCGGGGGGCGACGGCACCGCGGCCGCGACCGCCAGCAGGGCGGCGGCACAGCCGTGGACGGCGGGGGAGGGGCGCCGGACGGGGCGCCGGGTCGTCGACCCGGCGCCCAGCCCGGTGGAGACGGTCACGGTGCCGCTCCTCGGTGGTGCCTGCTCAGCGGCCGCTGCCGCTGAGGGTGACGGTCACCGTGCCGTTGACGGCGTCGCTCACCACGGTGAGGACCCCGGTCGCCGGCCCGGTGGCCACCGGGCGGAAGGTGACCGACAGGTTGCACGACGCCCGCGGCGCGAGGGTCGCGCCGCACGTGCCCGCCGCGACCGAGAACGGTCCGGTCGTGGCCCTCGCCCCGAGGGTGATGGTCGACCCGCCCGTGTTCCGGAGGCGGACGGTCTGCACCCGGTCCTGCCCGATCCGCCGCTGCCCGAAGTCGACGGCAGCGGGGGCCTGCAGGGTGGAGGGGACGAGACCGGTGCCGACGAGCGTCACCACGGCCGGCGAGTTCACGCCGTCGTGGGCGAGCGACAGCTCACCGCGCTGCTCCCCGGCGGCGACCGGTGCGAACGTCACCGTGACGGTGCAGCTGTCCCCGACCGCGACGGGCGTCGTGCACCCGGCCGCAGAGAACGAGGCCGCGTCGCGCCCGCCGATGGTGAGGCCCGTCACCGTGAGCGGTGCCGTGCCCGTGTTGCTGACGCCGACGTCGAGCGTGGTGCCGGACGTCGTGGTCACGGCGGGGAAGGCCAGGGCGGCCACGCTGAGCGTCGCCTCGCCCGACGGAGGCGCCGGGAGGGGCTGCGTGACGTCCGACGTCAGTGCCTCTGCCGTGCCGTGGGTGTCGGTCCAGGAGACCGTCACCGCGAACACCTCCCCGACCTGGTCCGCCGTGGGGACGAACGTGGGGTCGGTCGCCCCGGCCACCGGCACGAGGTCGGCGGGGTCGCCGCGGTCGCTGACGAGCCACTGGAAGGCGAACGCTGGGCTGCCGTCGACGAGCGGGATGCCGTCGGCGTCGGCGATCGTCGAGGTGTCGACGGTCAGGGTCCCGCCGATCTCCGGGGTCGCGGGCGAGACCACCGGTGCGCCGGTGGGCACGTCGTTGACGTTCGCGACGGGCTCGGTCGGTGCCGACTCCAGCCGCTCCGGGTTGCCCTCGCCGTCGGTGAAGGTGACGACGACCCGCAGGGGGTTGCCCACGGTGACGTCGCCCGGGGTGAAGGTGTCCCCGTTGCCGACACCGACCCACAGGCCGTCGATGAGCGCCTCCCACGTGAAGAACAGGTCACCGAGCCCGTCGGGGTCGACGAGGTCCTCCACGGTGGCGGTGAGGGCGACGTCCTCCGTCGGCGTGGTGTCGCTGATGAGCACCGTGCCAGTGGCCGCCACGTTCGTCGGGAGGTCGACGAAGTCGAGGACGCCGTCCGCGAAGCGGAACCGCTCGACGCCGATGAGGTGGTCGGTCCCGTCGGTGGCGAGGCCGCCGGTGTGGGAGACGATCGCCATCGGGCGGCCGTCGCGGCTCGTGGTCCGGGTGATGTCGTACTCCGACACCGGACCGGAGAACTCCGCGACGTCGATGCCGGACTCGTCCCGCACGATCTCCCGCACGATGGTGATGTCGGCGGGGCTGATGTCGCGGGCGAACACCCGGGCGGCCAGCTGCGTCATCGAGGAGTAGCGGACGCCGCCTGCCTCGAGGGTGACGTTGAGCCAGCTGTCGCCGTCGATGAGGTCGTCACCGCCGCGCCCCTCGATGGTGTCGGAGCCGCCACCGCCGAGCAGGACGTTGCCGCCGGTGAACCAGATCCCGTCCGCGTCCGCCGCGTCGGCCGGCAGCAGCTGCTGGAGGCCGGCGATGCGCGACGGGTCCCGCAGCTCGTGGTCGATGAAGCTGAGCTCGCCCGGGGGCTCGACGGGCTCGCCCTCCTCGACCTCCTCCGGTGCCCGGTCGTCGCCACGCAGGATGTCGTCGAACTGCCAGCCGGACAGGCCCTCGACGAGGTCGAACCGGTCGCGCATGTTCTGCACGTCCGGCGGGAGCAGGCCGGTGAGGCGCATGTCGTCGTCGGCCCGGAAGGGGTGCCGGGTGTGGGTCACCCAGTCGAAGCCCTTCATGCCCTCGTTCCGGTTGGTGCCGGAGCCGGCGACCATGATGTCGTCGCCACCCTCGGCGTCGTAGTCGTCGTTGCCGGCGTTGGCGATGAGGACGTCCGCGCCGCCGTTCGGGTCGTTCTGGAACCCGTTGCGGTTGTCGCCCTGCAGCAGGTCGGTGCCGCCGCCGCCCTCGATCCAGTCGTCGCCGTCGTTCCCGGCGATGATGTCGTGGGCGTTGCCGCCCCGGATGAAGTCGTCGCCGGTCTGGGCGAACGACTCGGTCTCGTCGGAGCCGTGGAGGACGAAGTCCTTGCCCGCGCCGGAGAGGATGAGGTCGAGACCCGGGCCCGCGTTGATGGCGTCCGGGCCGTTCCCGCCCTTGATCGTGTCGTCACCGTTGAGGTCGGTGATGACGTCGGCGCCGTTGCCGCCGAGGAGGTTGTCGTTGCCGTCGCCGCCCTCGAGGGTGTCGTCGCCGTCCTTGCCGAGGACGGTGTCGTCCCCGAGTCCGGACCGCAGCCTGTCGTTGCCGTCGGTGCCGACGAACGTGATGTGCTCGGCGCCCACGAAGCGGAGGTACCCGGCCTGGTCGGTGTGGATCGCCGACTCGTCGCACGGGGTCGCCTCGACGTCGGCGAACGGTCCCGGCCCCGCGTAGTCCGCCGCGCGGATCACGCAGTCCGGGGTCTGGAAGATGTTCGCCGGCAGGTCGGTCGCGGTGGTGTTCCGCTCGATCATCGCCTTGAGCGAGTTGTTCTCCAGCTCCCCGAGGAAGTTCGTCCCGATGAGGCGCGAGAGGTAGTAGAAGCGGTCGCCGTTCTGCAGGTCCTCCATCTGCTTCTCGAAGACGTAGTTGAAGGTCGACCCGAGGAACGACCCGAAGACGCGCGGGCGCTCGGCGAGGCCGCCCACCCACATGTCGACGTCGTCGAGGCCGCCCGCGGTCGCGAGGAACGGGTCGGAGGAGTCGACGAGGGCCTGTGCCGCCGCCCGCTTGTCCGCCAGGGTCGTCGCCGACTTTACCGAGGGGTGGGTGCCGTAGGCCGCCACGAAGTTGACGAGCGACTCGGGGTTGCGCAGGGCGGAGCCGAAGTCGTTCCAGCTCGCGTACGGGGCGACGGTGGCGTCGAGGCTCTCCGCGTAGAAGGTGCGCCGGGCCTCCTGCAGGCCCGGGACGCCCGCGTCACGGGCGCGGGTCATGTTGATGGTCGGCAGGTCGAGAGGCAGGCCCAGCAGGTTGTTGCGCAGGACCGGCGTCACGAACTCGTCGATCTCGTTGCCCTGCTCGAGGGTCGCGCCCTTGATGAGCGACCCCGCCGCCTCCTCGGGGCTGAGGCCCCCGGCGTCGTAGGCGGTCGGGTCGAGGAAGGCCTCGAGCAGCGTCATCTGCTCGGTCGTGCCGTCGGAGGCCTCGCGCATCACCCGCTCGGTCAGCATGGAGTGCCCGAAGCGGTAGACGACGTGTGCGAACTCCGCCTTGATGGCCGCGTCGAGCTCGGGGTGGTACCCGCTCTCGTTCGCCGGGACCACGTCGATGTTCGGGGAGATGGTGCGCCCGAACTCCTCGAAGACGAGGTGCTGGTACTGCATCTCGGTGAACAGCCGGCCGGCCTGGAAGAGGCGCTCGCCGTTCCACGCCCCGTCGCCCAGGCGCCACTCCGCCTGGAACTCGGGGTCGTCGGTCTGCTCGAGGACGAGGTCCTGCACCTGGTGGGTGACGCGGTTGTGCTCCGCGTGGAAGACGTGGTGCACCGCGCTGAGGGCGATGTTCTCGTTCCCGCGGCCGTCGCCGGTGACGAAGTGCTCCTCGAGCATCTCGTCGTCGTAGGTGCCGAAGGCGGGTCGGCCCGGGGTGACGACGTCGTCGGCGTCGGGGGCCAGCGGCCCCACCTGCGGGCCGGGCGCCGGGTCGTTGTCGCCCGTCGGGACCGCCGAGTGGGCGATGTCGTCGAGGAACGCGTGGCCGGTGCCGAGCGCGTCCGTGATGTCGAGCGGTGCCGCCGCGGTGCCGCTGCGGAGCTCGCCGCCGGCGAAGACGACCTGGGCGTAGCCGTTCGCGTCCGGGATCATCCGGCCGTACGGGTCCGTGAGGAGGAGCGGGACCTCGTGGACGTCGGCGTCGGTGAGGTCGATGCCGAGCAGGTCACGCGCCTGCGTCCTGACGTCGGCCCACGTGGCGAGGCCACCCCGGGTGCCGTCCTCGAGCGTGCCGTCGAGGAGGAAGCCGGTGGCCCGGGTGTCGTCGCCCACCCGCTCGTGCTCGCGGAGGAACACCTGGTGGCTCGGGTGCGACGTGTAGGTCTGGTTCTGGTCGACGTACGGCGTCGTCGTGTTCGTGTGCTCCTGCACGTCGTCCGCGGTGCCCTGCAGCCCGTCGGGGCCGGGGTCGTTCGTCGCGCGGGTGAGGGTCATGAAGGCGAGGTTCGGCGGCACGGTGTCGGGGGTGCTCGGGTCGCCGTCGATGCCCCCGACGCGCAGCGGGTCGTCGGCGTCGAGCGGGATGATGACCGTGCCGTTCCCGCCCTTGCTCACGAGGTCGAGGCCGTGGTCGAAGAACTGGCCGAAGAACGTCATCATCGAGTTGAAGGGCGCCGAGAGACCCTCGTCCGGTGCGGTCGCCGGGATCTCGAGCGGGGTGTGGGGCGGCACGACCTCGGGGGTGCCGGGGTCGCCGTCGTCGTCCACGAGCGGGAGCGTGCCGAGTCGCTCGGCCGACGCGACCGCCGCAGGGTTGTCGGTGGTCTGGTCGACGATGAGGTTGCTGATGCGGCGGGGCTCCGCGTCGTAGACGACCTGGTCGGCCTCCACCTGCGCGTACGAGGTCGTGTCGCCGAAGCCCTGACCCGGGCCTGGCCTCCCGGCCGGCGACGGAGGGATGACGTCCGCGGTGCGGAACTGCGGCGCGAGCAGCCGGGGGAACGGCTGGTCGGCGGCCCCGAAGTACCTGCGGTCCTTGCCGTCGAGGGCGCCGGACATGAGGTTGTTGAAGTCGCCGGTCACCGTGCGGAGACCGAAGGGGAGCAGCGGGCTGCCCACCTGGTTCTCGCCGGGTCCGAGGAGGTCGCCGCCGGCGGCGTGCGCCTCGGCGATCTTGATCTGCCGGAGCACGAACTCGAGGTCCGACTTCACGATGTTGAGCGCCGGGGGCTCGTGCCCCGCGACGTGGTCCGCGGTGGCCGTCGGCGCGGTGACGACGAGGCCTGCCCCGATCGTCACCGCGGCGGTGACCGCCGCGAGGCCCTTCCTGGCCCTGGATGTCCCCATGATCTCTCCCGATCGCCTGTCCTGGAGCGAGCGAGCGCGACGTCGTCGTCGCACACCCGGACGGTCGCCCGGGTGGCGGGACCGTGGCAGCGGGACCTTGCGGAAACCCTCGACGTCGTTTCCCCGCTGCGCCGTCCGGGTACACCGGACGCGGACGTACCGGACACACCACCCCGATCGGAAGGACTTCCAGTGGCGACCTCCTCGGCCCAGCGCGGCGGCTACACGATCCCCGGCCTCGACGAGTCGCAGGCCTCGACGCTCGTCGACCTGCTGCAGGACCGGCTCACCGCGCTCACCGACCTCCACCTCGTGCTCAAGCACGTGCACTGGAACGTGGTGGGCCCGCACTTCATCGCGGTCCACGAGATGATCGACCCGCAGGTCGACGACGTCCGTGCGATGACCGACGAGATCGCCGAGCGCATCGCGACGCTCGGCGGCAGCCCGGTCGGGACGATGGGGGCGATGGTGAAGGCCCGCTCGTGGGACGACTACTCGCTGCGTCGCGCCGGCACCGCGGAGCACCTCGGCGCACTCGACGTCGTGTACCAGGGCGTCATCGGCGACCACCGGAAGGCCATCGAGTCCGCGGGTGACCTCGACCCGGTGAGCGAGGACATGCTCATCGCGCAGGCCGGCAAGCTCGAGCTCTTCCACTGGTTCGTCCGCGCCCACCTGGAGAACTCCGCCGGCGAGCTCGTCACCGGCGGGGAGACGACCGAGAAGGGCGCCGCGAGCGCCGCCGGGACCCTCGAGCACGACGAGGACTGACACGCGGGCGGCATCGGCGCGCCCGCCCGTCCCGCCGCTGGCAGGCCCCGGACACCGGGGCCTGCCAGGATGGCGCCATGGCGTTCTCCGGTAGCGGCACCCCACGGGGCGTGCCCCGCCTGCCCACCCCGTTCCACGGGGAGCCGATCGCGACGTACGACACGTACGAGCAGGCGCAGCGCGCCGTCGACTACCTGTCGGACGAGAAGTTCCCCGTGCAGAAGGTCGCGATCATCGGCACGGACCTGCGGATGGTCGAGCGGGTGACGGGCCGACTCAACTACCCGCGCGTCGCCGGCGCAGGGGCCGCGAGCGGGGCGTACTTCGGGCTGTTCGTCGGCCTGCTGCTCACGCTGTTCGGCACCGGTGGCATCGACGTGTGGCTCGCCGCCGCCCTCATCGGCGCGGGCTTCGGCATGCTGTTCGGCGTCATCTCGTTCAGCTTCACCGGCGGCCGTCGCGACTTCACGTCGGCGAGCCAGATCGTCGCGCAGCAGTACCAGGTCGTCGCCGTCGCCGAGGTGGCGAACCAGGCCCGCAACGTCCTGCGCGGCCTGCCGAACTCCGGCGTCGACCCGGGTCCCAGCACCCCCGGGGCCCCGGGCGTGCCCGAGGACCCCTACCGGCCGCCGGGCCCCCGCGACTGAGCCCGGAGCCCGTTCAGGACCGCACGGCCTCGAGCCACGCCTCGACGGCGTCCGGGTCCCGGGGCAGCGCCGCGGACAGGTTCTCGTACCCGTCGGCCGTCACGAGGACGTCGTCCTCGATCCGCACGCCGATGCCGCGCAGCTCCTCCGGCACGAGCAGGTCGTCGGGCCGGAAGTACAGGCCCGGCTCGATCGTGAAGACCATGCCCGGCTCGAGCGCCTGGCCCTGGTAGGTCTCGCGGCGCAGCCGCGCGCAGTCGTGGACGTCGAGACCCAGGTGGTGGCTCGTGCCGTGCACCATCCACCGGCGGTGCTGCCCGCCCCGTTCGGGGTCGAGCGACTCCTCCGCCGTGACGGGCAGCAGGCCCCAGTCGGCGAGACGGTCCGCGAGGACGCCCATGGCCGCCGCGTGGACGTCGCGGATCGTCGCGCCGGGGCGGACGACCGCGAACGCGGCGTCGGCCGCGTCGAGGACCGCCTGGTAGACGCGGCGCTGGGGCTCGCTGAAGCGGCCGGAGACGGGCAGGGTGCGGGTGACGTCGGCGGTGTAGAGGCTGTCGGCCTCCACCCCGGCGTCGACGAGGACGAGGTCGTCGGCGGCGACGGCGCCGTCGTTGCGGATCCAGTGCAGCGTGCAGGCGTGCGCCCCGGCCGCCGCGATGACGTCGTAGCCGACGCCGTTGCCCTCCTCGCGGGCGCGGGCGGTGAACACGCCCTCGACGACGCGCTCGCCGCGGGCGTGCCCTACGGCGCGCGGCAGCGCCCGGGCGACGTCCTCGAACCCGCGGACCGTCGCGGCGACCGCCTCGCGGAGCTGCTCGACCTCCCAGTCGTCCTTCACGCAGCGCTGCGCGGAGACCGCGTCGGCGAGCGCGTCGTCGAGACGGCGCGCCTCCTCGTCGTCGACGTCGGCGGTGTGGCGCGCCGTGTCGAGGGCGTCGGTGACCGACGGGTCGGCGTCCCGCACGACGCGCACGACGAGGTGCCCGAGGTCCTTCGCGACGGCGTCGTGGAGCTCGTCGAGGTGCCGCGCCTCGATCCCCGTCACCTGCGCCACCTCCGCCAGCGACGGGCGGACGCCCACCCACAGCTCGCCGTAGCGGGCGTCGGCGTAGAACTCCTCGGTGTCGCGGCCGGCGCGCGGCCGGAAGTAGAGGACGGCGTCGTGCCCGCCTCCCTCGCCGCTGCCGGCGCCGTCGTCGCGCGGCTCGAGCACGAGGACGCAGTCGGGCTCGGTGTCCCCGCCGAGGCCCGTGAGGTAGGCGAAGGCGGTGTGGGGGCGGAACCGGTGGTCGGTGTCGTTGCTGCGGACCTGGAGGCCGCCCGCGGGCACGACGAGCCGGTCGCCGGGGAACTGCGCCGACAGCCGTTCCCGACGCCGGACGGCACGCCGCGGCCCGTCGCCGGGCGTCGCGTCGACCTCCGGGCGCGGCCCCCAGCCGGAGGCGACGAAGCGACGGAACGCCTCCGAGGTCGGTCGCTGGCTGCGGGCACCCGACTGCTCGGTGCCGCTCGTGCCGTCCGTGCCGTCCGTCCCGTCCGTGCCGTCCAGGTCCGTCGTGCTCGTGGCGTCGCCCGTCATGGCGCCCATCGTGTCACCGCTCCAGGCGGGCGCCGACCTCCGTGTCGACGGCCCGGGCGAACGCCCCGGTGACGGCGCGCGCCGCGGCGGTCTCCAGCGCCACACGGCGACGCGGGTCCTCGTCCGCCGGTGCGCGTCCGGTCGCGAGGGCGAACACGACGTCGCCGTCGACGAGGGTGTGGCTCGGCTCCACCGCTCGCGCGAGCCCCGCGTGCGACGCGCCGGCGAGCCGGTGGCACCCGGCGGTGTCGAGGGGTGCGTCGGTGACGACGACGACGAGCGTCGTGCTGGCGCGGGCCCGGCCGGTGTCCGGCGCGGGTGCGTCCCCGGGGGCCCAGCCGGCGGGGACCCCCGCCGCGTTGGCCGCGACGAGGGCCCCGACGCGCCAGCCGGTCCCCTCGACCTCGCCACCCGCGACCCCGAGCCCGCCGGGGCGGGAACCGGCGTCCACCCGCGCCCCGGTCCCTGCACCGACGTGACCCTCCGGTGCGGGCGGTCCGTCGTCCGGGACGGCACCCGCGGCGGCGGCCGCGGCGAACCCGAAGTCCGCGGTCGGTCGGGCGCGGACGTCGCCGCCGCGCCCGAGGTCGAAGAGGATCGCAGCAGGCACCACCGGCACCCGAGCCGGACCTGCCGGGGTGGGCACGGCGAAGCCCCGCTCGTCGTCCTCGCACCACCGCACGACCCCGTCGGCGGCGGCGAGGCCGAAGGCACTGCCGCCGCTGAGGACGAGGGCGTCCACGGCGTCGACGAGCGTGCCCGGTGCGAGGGCGTCCGTCTCCCGGGTGCCCGGGGCGCCGCCGCCGACCACGACGGACCCGGCGGTCCCCGGTGGGGGCACGACGACCGTCGTGCCGGTCCGCCACCCGCCACCGACCGCGTGCGCGTGACCGACCCTCACCGCCGCGGGGCCCGGCAGCAGGCCGGCGAGCGTCACGAGGTCGGGGGCGGGCAGGTCGGGGGCGGGCACCGTCGCTGGTGGCACGGGCCCCGACGCTACCGCCGCCCTACGATCGGTGCTCGTGCCCTACGACCTGCACACGCACTCCGCGGTGAGCGACGGGACCACGTCGCCGGCGGAGGTCGTGGCGGCCGCCGCGGCCGCAGGGGTCACGGGTCTCGCGCTCACCGACCACGACACCGGCGCCGGGCTCGCGGAGGCCGCCGCGGCCGCGAAGGTGCACGGTGTCGACCTCGTCCCGGGCATCGAGGTGTCGACGAGCCACCGCGGCCGCTCGGTCCACCTGCTCGCCTACGGGGACGTCGCCGGGGACCCGCACCTCGCCGGCGTCCTGGCCGGGACGGTCGACAGCCGGCGGCACCGGCTGCGGCGGATCGTCGACGGGGTGCGCCGCGCGGTGCCGGCGCTCACGGTCGAGGCCGTGCTCGACCGCGTCCCCGCCGGTGTGACGCCCGGTCGCCCGCACGTCGCCGACGCGCTCGTCGCGCTCGGCGCGGTGCCCACGCGGGACGAGGCGTTCCGCGAGCTGCTCGCGGAGGACGGGCCGTACTACGTGCCGTACCGCGCGCCGGACCTCGAGCGGACCGTCGCGGACGTCGTGGCCGCCGGCGGTGTCGCGGTCCTCGCGCACCCCGGCTCCCGGTCGGCGGCCGACGTCGTCGACGAGGCGACGCTGGAGCGGCTGACGGCCGTCGGGCTCGCCGGTCTCGAGGTCGACCACCGCGACCACGACCCGGCGACCCGCGCGCGGCTGCGCTCGCTGGCCGGCGCCCTCGGGCTGCTCGTCACCGGGGCCAGCGACTACCACGGCGAGGGCAAGCAGAACCGGATCGCGGAGCACACGACACCGGACGACGTCGTCCACGCGCTGCTCGCACGGGTGCGGGCGACCGACTAGCGGCAGCCGCCCCCGCCGAGCTCGCTGCGTGACGGGTCTCCTGCTGGCCCGGGCGTCCGGATTCCGGAGGGTGTGGTGGGTGGCCGGGTCTCCTGCTGGCCCGGGCGTCCGGATTCCGGAGGGCGTGGTGGGTGGCCGGGTCTCCTGCTGGCCCGGGCGTCCGGATTCCGGAGGGTGTGGTGCGCCCCGAGGGCGCGGCGCTGCCGCCTAGCCCGCAAGGCCGAGCCGGCGCCTGGCCTCGCGCTCGTGCGGGCTGCCGCGCAGCGCCGGGACGAGGGCCTGGACGCCGTGGCCGGCGAGGCGCAGCGCCCGCAGGGACGACGTCACGGCGGCCGGTGGGGCGACGGCGGCCGCCGCCCGCCACGGCGCCGGGAACAGCGCCCGGGCCCAGCCCGGGAGGCTGGCGAAGGCCGTGCCGACGAGCGACGACCAGCCCGCCCGTGCGGGGGTGGCGTACTCGAGGAGCGCGGGAAGGGGCGGTGCGAGCACGACGGCGACCGCCTCACGGGCCGCCGGGCAGAGACGGAGCGAGGCGCGGCTGTCGAGCAGGTACCCGCGCAGGCCCGCCACGTCGTCGGGCACGTGGGCGGGGTCGACCCCGAGCAGCGCCGCGACCCGCACCTGCTCGGCGACGTAGCGGTCGGCCTCCGCCGCGTCGAGCCGGAGCCCGCCGCGGCGCACCACGTGGAGCATCGAGTCGACGAGGCAGCAGTGCACCCACAGCAGCAGCCGGGGGTCGTCGAGGCGCCGTCCGCCGTCGCGCGAGGCCGCCCGGTCGTGCGCGCGACGGACGTGCGCCGCGGCGCGCAGCACCTGCTCGGTGCTGCCGAACGTCGTGAGGGCGACGAAGTCGGCGGTGCGTACCAGCCGCGACCACGGCTCGTCGCGGTAGCGGGAGTGCGCAGCGAAGCCCTCGGCCGCCTCCGGGTGCAGCGACTGCAGGAGGAGCGCCCGCAGGCCACCGACGGCCATGAGCGGGTCCGCGTGCACGCGCCACGTCACGCTCGTCGGGCCGAACAGGCCGGGGTCGGCCGGGACCGCGCCCTGGGCACCGGGTGCCGGGGCGACGACGGCGAGGCGACCGTCCACCACGGCTGGAGTCTGTCCTACCGGACGCCCGGACGGCTCGTCGACCCGCAGGGGGCTGCGAGGATGACGCCGTGCCGAGGGTGCTGGCGGTGGCGAACCAGAAGGGCGGCGTGGCGAAGACCACGACCGCTGCGGCGTTGTCGACGGCGTTCGCGCAGGCCGGTCGCCGGGTGCTCCTCGTCGACCTCGACCCGCAGGCGTGTCTCACCTTCGCCCTCGGTGTCGACGCCGACGAGGTCGTGACGAGCAGCGCCGAGGTCCTCCTCGGTGCTCCGCTGGAGGACGCCGTCGTCCGCACGGCCGAGGACGTCGACCTGCTGCCCGCCACGCTCGAGCTGGCCGCGACCGACGCCGCCCTCGTCGCGCGCCCCGACCGCGAGGCGGCGCTGCGGGACGCGCTGGCCCCGGTCGCCGACCGCTACGACGACGTCGTTGTCGACTGCTCGCCCACCCTGGGCGTGCTCACGCTCGCGGCGCTCGCGGCCGCGGACGAGGTGCTCGTCCCGCTGGCCGCCGAGATGCTCGGGCACCGCGCCGTCGGACAGCTCCTCGACACGGCCGAGGACGTGCGGCGGGGCGTCAACCCCGGTCTCGTCGTCGTCGGGCTCCTGCCCACCATGGTCGACCTGCGGACCTCGCACGCCCGTGAGGTCGTCGAGGACCTGTCGGGCCGCTACGGGCTGCCCGTGCTCGGTCCCGTCCCGCGCTCGGTGCGCGTGGCGGAGGCCCCGGTCCGCGGCCGGTCCGTCCTCACGACGTCACCCCGCTCGCGCGCCTCCCTCGCCTACCGCGAGGTCGCGACCGAGCTGCTGCACGGCCGCTGACGGGCTGGACGCGGACCCGGGCGCTCAGGCCGGTGTCGTGACGTCCTGCTGCGGTGCCCGACCGTCCGCCGCGGAACCGCCGCCCCCACGGCGACGACGCCGCTTGCGTCGGGCAGGGACCGCCTCGGACCCCTCGGGGCCGCTGCCGGTCTCCGGCACCTCGACGACCACCGTCTCCGAGCTGCGGCGTCGGCGACGACGCGGCTGCGGTGCGCCGTCACCGGCGGCACCCTCGCGGGACGACTCGCGCCTGCCGTCTCCCGACCCGCCCCGGGACGCACCGCCGCGGGGCGCACCACCGCGGGGCGCGCCGTCGCGGCCGCCTCGGCCGCGTCCGCCCGAGCGAGGGCCCTCGACGTCCTCCAGCTCCTCCGCCTCGAGCCCGGCCCGGGTGCGCGCCGCGCGGGGGAGCCGACCCTTCGTGCCCTCGGGGATGCCGAGGTCGGTGAAGAGGTGGGGGGAGGTGCTGTACGTCTCGGCGGGCTCGTCGGCGGGGATGCCGACCTCGCGGGCGATGACCTGCCAGCGGACCACGTCCGCCCACTCGACGAACGTGACGGCGGTGCCGGCGTTGCCGGCGCGTCCGGTCCGGCCGATGCGGTGGACGTACGTGCGGGCGTCGTCGGGGCACTCGTAGTTGACGACGTGGGTGACGTCCTCGACGTCGATGCCGCGGGCGGCGACGTCGGTCGCGATGAGGACGTCGACCTTGCCGTGGCGGAACGCGCGCAGCGCCTGCTCGCGGGCGCCCTGGCCGAGGTCGCCGTGGATCGCGGCCGCGGCGAAGCCGCGCGTGACGAGCTCGTCGGCGACCTTCGAGGCGTTGCGACGGGTCCGGGTGAAGACGATGGTGAGGCCCCGGCCGTCGGCCTGCAGCAGCCGCGCGAGGCACTCGATGCGGTCCATCGGGTGCGTGCGGTACGCGTGCTGCTTCACGAGCTTGACGGTCGCGCCGTCGTCGTCGGGGTCGTGGGCGCGGATGTGCGTCGGCTGCGTCATGTACTGCCGCGCGAGCGAGACGACCGCGGACGGCATGGTCGCGCTGAACAGCATGGTCTGCCGGCCCGCGGGGGTGCGGGAGAGGATGCGCTCGACGTCCGGCAGGAAGCCGAGGTCGAGCATCTCGTCGGCCTCGTCGAGGACGACGTGGCGCGCGGAGCCGAGGTCGAGGTGACCCTGGTTCGCGAGGTCGATGAGCCGGCCGGGTGTGCCGACGACGATCTCGACGCCGCGGCGCAGCGCCTCGATCTGCGGCTCGTACGCGCGCCCGCCGAAGATGACGGTGACCCGCACGGGGCGGCGGCTCGCGGCGGTCGTGAGGTCGCCCGCGACCTGCAGCGCGAGCTCGCGCGTGGGGGCGACGACGAGCGCCTGCGGCGCGCCGGGGGTGGGCAGGTCGTCGAAGCCCGCCTCGCCCGGCCCCACGACCCGCTGCACGAGGGGGACGCCGAAGCCGAGGGTCTTTCCCGTGCCGGTCTTGGCCTGCCCGATGATGTCGGCGCCGTCGAGGGCGACCGGGAGGGTCATCGCCTGGATCGGGAAGGGGTGGGTGATGCCGGCGGCGGCGAGCGCGTCGCAGATCTCGGGCTGGACACCGAAGTCGGCGAACGTCTGGCCGGCGGGGACGGGAGGCGCCTCGACGACAGGGGTGCCGGTCGGGAGGGAGGTCGTGTCAGTCACTATGCCCCCCAGCGTAGCCGGGTGGCGGGACTAGGGTTCGCCCATGGCGCCCGACGACGAGTCCACGCCGGCAGCGGAGCCCGGGTCCCGGGACGCGGTCGTCGACCTGCTGGGGGCGCTGGCCTACGGCGAGCTCACCGCGTTCAGCCGCCTCGCGGGGGACGCCGAGCTCGCCCCGAGCCTGCGCGACAAGGTCGCGCTCGCGCAGGTCGCGGCGGTCGAGCTGCGGCACTACGAGCAGCTGGCGGAGCGCATCGGCGAGCTCGGCGGCGACCCGCACGACGCGATGGCGCCCTTCGTCGCGCCGGTCGACGCCTTCCACGACCGGACCGCCCCGAACGACTGGCTCGAGGGGCTCGTCAAGGCGTACGTCGGCGACGGGGTCGCGATGGACTTCTACCGCGAGGTCGCCGCGTACGTGGACACCGACACCCGCGCGCTGGTCGAGACGGTGCTCGCCGACCAGGGGCACACCGACGTCGTCGCCGCGGCCGTGCGCGGTGCCGTCGAGCGCGACGCACGTCTCGCCGGCCGCCTCGCGCTGTGGGCCCGCCGCCTGGTCGGGGAGGCCCTGAGCCAGGCGCAGCGCGTCGCGGTGGACCGGGACGGTCTCGCGGGGCTGCTCGTCGGCACCGAGACCGCACCCGGGGCCGACCTCGCGGAGATCGGTCGCATGTTCGCCCGCATCATGGAGCGGCACGGCGAGCGCATGGCCCGCCTGGGCCTGGCCCCCTGAGGGACGCGCTCGCTCAGGCGCCGGTGGTGCCGAACCCGACGCTGCGGACCTCGGTGGCGCCGGTCTCGACGTAGGCGAGGGCCTCCGTCGGGACGATGACGCGACGGCCCTTGTCGTCGACGAGCTCGAGCACCGGCCCGGACAGGGCGGCGGCCACGGCCTTCGAGATCTCCTCCGGCGACTTCTCGGTCTCCAGGACGATCTCGCGGGGGGCGTTGCGGACGCCGATCTTGACCTGCACCAGGACCTCCTGCGCGTGGGGGGTGCGGGCGGCCGCCCGCGAGGGGCCAGCGTAGACCGGCCGTGCCGGGCGCCCGTCGTCAGGCGACGGACTTGGGGAAGCCGCGGATGCCGCGCCACGACAACGACGACACGAGCCGGGCCGCGTCCTCGCGGGGAATCGGTCGGCCGTTGCTCAGCCACCACCGCGCCGTCACCTGCGCCTGCCCCACGAGCGCGATGCCGAGCATCCGGGCCTCCTCACGCGGCAGGCCGGTGTCCTCGGCGATGACGGTGCTGATGGGGGCCGCGCACGCGGCGGTCATCCGCGCCACCCGCTGCTGCACGAGCGGCTCGCTCGTGAGGTCGGACTCGAAGACGAGCCGGAACGCCTCGCCCTCGGTGTCGACGAAGGAGAAGAACGCCGCCGTCACACCGGCCACCCGCTGCTTGTTGTCGTGCGTGGCCTCCAGGGCGGCGCTCACCGCCTCGACGAGGTGTTCGACGAGGCCGTCGAGCACCGCGAGGTACAGCTCGAGCTTGCTCGGGAAGTGCTGGTAGAGGACGGGCTTCGACACCTGCGCGCGGTCGGCGATCTCGTCCATCGCCGTCGCGTGGTAGCCGTTGGCGACGAAGACCGCCTGCGCGGCCCCGAGCAGCTGCCGGCGGCGGGCCGGTCGCGACAACCGCGTGCCGCGCACCGCGTCCGGGGTGCCCGGCGGGTCGGCGGCGGCGGCGCTCGTCATGGCGGGGAGGCTACCGGGGCGTCGCCGACGGAACACCGGGCCGCCCGGGCGGGTTGCACGAGTCGCCCACCGACCCGTCCCTGCGACCCACCACGAGGAGCGCCCCCGTGTCCCTGCCCCCGCTCGTCGAACCCGCCGCGGAGCTGTCCGTCGAGGAGGTCCGGCGCTTCAGCCGGCACATCATCATCCCCGACGTCGGCATGGCGGGGCAGAAGCGGCTGAAGAACGCGAAGGTGCTCGTGGTCGGCGCAGGCGGGCTCGGCAGCCCGGCGCTGCTCTACCTCGCGGCTGCGGGGGTCGGCACCCTCGGGATCGTCGAGTTCGACGTCGTCGACGAGTCGAACCTCCAGCGGCAGGTCATCCACGGGCAGTCCGACGTGGGCCGACCCAAGGCCCGGTCGGCGCGCGAGTCCGTCCTCGAGATCAACCCGCACGTCGACGTGCGGCTGCACGAGACCCGCCTCGACTCCTCTAACGTCCTCGACGTGTTCCGCGACTACGACCTCGTCGTCGACGGCACGGACAACTTCGCCACCCGCTACCTCGTGAACGACGCGTGCGTGCTCCTCGGCAAGCCGTACGTGTGGGGGTCGATCTACCGCTTCGAGGGCCAGGTCAGCGTCTTCTGGGCCGACCCGCCCGCGGGGCCGGACGGCGCGCAGGTCGAGGGCGTGCAGTACCGCGACCTCTACCCCGAGCCGCCGCCGCCCGGCATGGTGCCGAGCTGCGCGGAGGGCGGGGTGCTCGGCGTGCTGTGCGCGTCCATCGGCTCCGTCATGGTGAACGAGGCCATCAAGCTCCTCACGGGGATCGGTGACCCGCTGCTCGGGCGCCTGCTCGTCTTCGACGCCCTCGAGATGAGCTGGCGCGAGGTGCGGGTGCGCAAGGACCCGAACGGCACCCCGGTGACGGGGCTCATCGACTACGAGGCGTTCTGCGGGGTCGTGTCCCAGGAGGCGTCCGACGCCGTCGCCGGCTCGACGATCTCCGTCCTCGAGCTGCGCGACATGCTCGCCGAGCGCGAGCGGGGCGAGCGGGACTTCCTCCTCGTCGACGTCCGGGAGCCCGACGAGCGCGACATCGTCGAGATCCCCGGCTCCGTCCTCATCCCCAAGGGCGAGTTCCTGTCCGGGGCAGCGCTGGAGAAGCTCCCCGGCGACCGCCAGGTGGTGCTCCACTGCAAGGCAGGGACCCGTTCCGCGGAGGCGCTCGCCGTCGTGAAGGGCGCCGGCTTCGCCGACGCCGTCCACGTCGGCGGGGGGGTGCTCGCGTGGGTCGACCAGGTGGAGCCGGACAAGCCGTCCTACTGATCCCTCCGCCAGGTCCGCTCGTGCGCGGTCCCGCGGTCCTGCCCCTCGTACGACACGTCGATCCCTCCGACGGTCGCCGACAGGTCGAGCACCCGTGAGGCACCCGGCTCGTCGGTGATGCCGACCGCGGCGTCGCCGACCGACACGCCGGTGCTGACGTCGTAGGCGGTCCCGTCGTCCGGGACGACGACCGCGACGCCGCCGACCGACGTCGCGACGCGGACCTCGCGGGGCGGCGCGACGAAGTCGAGCTGGACGCCACCGGTGGTGACCGACGCGGACACCCGCTGCGACGTGGCGTCGCGCAGCGACACGCCACCGGCGCTGATCGACGTCGTGAGGTCGCCGGCGAGCCCGGAGGCGTCGACCCCGCCGGTGGCGACGTCGACGTCGACGTCGACCTCCGGGTCGACGACGAGGTCGTAGCCGACGTCGCAGCGCCGCGGCCAGCCGCTGCTCGGGCACTCCGACTCCAGGACGAGGGTGTCGCCCTCGCGGGTGACGGTGACCTCGCCCTCGACCCACGAGGTCGTGAGGACGGCGTCGCCGAGGACCTCGCCGTCGCCGGCGCCTGCGGTGCGCAGCCGGACGCCCGCGACGTCCCCGACGACGTGGAGCTCGCGGACGCCCTCGGCGTCGACGACCTGCCGCTGCTCGCGGGTGCCGGCGGCGACGAGCGCGGCCGCGGCCGCGACGCCCACCACCACGACGACGACGAGGACGCCGAGGACCGTGAGGACCCACGCCCACCACGGCACGCGCGGCCGGTTCTGCGGGGGTCGGGGAGCCGGCGGGACCGGCGGGACGGGCTGCTGGGTGGGGGTGGTCATGGTCGTGCCTCTCAGTCCGCGTGCTCGAGGTAGCGCAGGACCGCCAGCACCCGCCGGTGGTCGTCACCGGTCGGGGGGAGGTCGAGCTTGGTGAAGAGGTTGGAGACGTGCTTCTCGACCGCGCCCTCGGTGACGAACAGGGCCGCGGCGATCCCGGAGTTCGACCGGCCCTCGGCCATGAGCCGCAGGACGTCGCCCTCGCGGGGTGTGAGGCTGCGCAGCGGGTCCTCCCGGCGGGCGCGCGCGAACAGCTGCGCGACGACCTCCGGGTCCAGCGCGGTGCCGCCGCCGGCGACCCGCTGCATCGCCTCGACGAACTCGCCGACGTCGGCGACCCGGTCCTTGAGGAGGTAGCCGACGCCCTTCGCCCGGCCGGCGAGCAGCTCGGAGGCGTAGTTCTCCTCGACGTACTGGCTGAGGACCATGACGGCGACGTCGGGGTACTGCTGCCGCACCACGAGCGCCGCGCGGACGCCCTCGTCGGTGAACGTCGGGGGCATGCGGACGTCGGTCAGCACCATGTCCGGGGCGTGCTCGGCGACGGCGGCGAGGAAGCCCTCGGCGTCCCCGGCCGCAGCGACGACGTCGAAGCCGCTCTCCTCGAGGACGCGGACGAGACCCTCCCGCAGCAGGACGCTGTCCTCCGCGAGGACGACCCGCGGACGGCGGGGCGTGGCGTCGGTGGTCACTGGGGGCCTCCCGTGGTGGGTGCGGACCGGTCGTCCGTCGTGGGGGTGGTGGTGGGCTGCTCCGGCAGCGGCAGCCGCACGCTGAGGACGGTCGGCCCACCCGGCGGCGACGACACGAGGACGTCGCCGTCGACCGCCGCGACGCGGTCGCGCAGCCCGCGCAGGCCGGTGCCCCGCGTCGGGTCGGCGCCCCCGCGGCCGTCGTCGGTGACCGTCGCGACGAGGTGCGGGCGCCCGCCGACGGGCTGCACGTCGACGTCGACGCGCGCGGAGGCGGCGGAGGCGTGCTTCGCGACGTTCGTCAGGGCCTCCGACACGGAGAAGTACGCGATGGCCTCGAGCCGGGCCGGTGGCCGCGGTCCCGGCGCCACGTGGACGGACACGGGGACGGGGGAGCGCGCCGCGAGCGCCGACAGCGCGGCGTCGAGGCCGCGGTCGGTGAGGACGGGCGGGTGGATGCCTCGGGCGACGCGCCGCAGGTCGGCGACGGCCTCCTTGGCGGACGCGTGCGCGCGGTCGAGCAGCTCCGCGGTGCCGGCGGGGTCGGTGGCGAGCCGCTGCCGGGCGAGGCCGAGGTCCATCGCGAGGGCGACGAGTCGCTGCTGGGGGCCGTCGTGGAGGTCCCGCTCGATGCGCCGGCGCTCCGCCTCGACCGAGTCGACGGCGCGCTCGCGGGTCTCGGTGAGGGTGTCGACGCGGGCCGACAGCTCCGCGACGCGGGCCGCGGGGTCGGAGGAGATGCTGAGCCGCGCGACGGCGACGTCGACGCGCCCGAAGCCCCACGCGAGGAACGGCAGCACGAGGAGCGTGAGGAGGCCGACGGCCCCGGCCGCCCACACGAGCCCCTGCGGGAGGGGGTCGGCGCCCAGCGAGACCGAGCCCGGCGGCAGGAGCGGGGCGAGGGTCGCGGTGACCGCGGCGAGGAGCAGCGCGAGGACGACGACCCCGCCGGTGAGCCCCCACAGGGAGATGAGGGTGAGGTAGAGCAGCGAGCGCCACGGGCGCGGGTCGAGGAGGTAGCGCCGCCACGTCGGCAGGTGCGGTGGGCGCGGCTCCATCGGCGGGACCCACGTGCCGAGCAGGAGCGCGATCCGCCACCGCTCGGCGCCGATCGCGGCGAACGCGACGACGAGGGTGAGGGCGAGCAGGGGCAGGCCGACGAGCGTGCTGCTGAGCAGCCCGAAGCTGATGACCGCCACGACGATGGCGAGGAAGAAGCCGGCGAGGACGGCGTCGAGGACGAGGTGGACGACGCTCGTCCAGCCCCGCAGCCACAGGCGCAGCGGCCCGCGTCGGGTGCCGTGCGGCTCGGGCGGCGAGCCGGGGCCCGCGCCGTCGGCCGGGGAGGCGGTGGGCCGCCCGGGCTCGCGGGAGCGGGCGCCGAGGTCGCCGTGGGGTGCGGTGGACGTGCTCACGGGGACGACGGTAGGAGCCGCGGGCCCTGGGGGGCAGTGAGGCGAGCGGGCGAGGTGCGGGTGGGGACAACCCCCGGTTGTGTCGGGTGCGCCCGGCATGCTGTGCGGGTGCCGGACCACACCCTCCCCGAGTACGCCGAGGCCGTCCTCGACGTCGTCGACGGTGTCCCACCCGGCCGTGTCACCACGTACGGCCGGGTGGCGGCCGTCCTCGCCGCGGCCGGGCTCGGCGGCAGCGCCCGCACCGTCGGCGCGGTCATGGCCCGGCACGGGGCCGCGGTGGCGTGGTGGCGGGTGTGCCCGGTCGACGGCGCCCCTCCCGCGCACCCGGCCGAGGCCGTCCGGCGCTGGTCGGAGGAGGCCACGCCCGTGCGGCGGCTCCCGGACGGCTCCGTGCGCGTCGACGTGCCGACCGCCCTCGCCGAGCTCCGGACGCCCCGCTGGCTGGTCGGGGGATGACGGCGCCCGCCACCAGCCCCCCGGTGCCCGCCCTCCCCGGCGCACCGCCGCGCGCCCTCACGGCCGACCAGGCCGGGCTCGTGGCGGCCCGCGGGCGCCAGGTCGTGCTCGGCGGCGCTGCCACCGGCCGCACCACGGCGCTGCTCGCGTGGGCCCGGGCCAGGCTGCGCGACCACGGCCCGCAGCCGCTCGTCCTCGTGCCGTCGCGCCGCGCCGCCGGTGTCGTGCGCGACGCCCTCGAGCAGGGCGTCGGCACGAGCACGCGGGGTCCGCTCGCCCGCACGCCGCAGTCGCTGGCGTGGGCGCTCCTGCGGGAGCACGCCCAGCGCACCGGTGCCCCGGCCCCCAGGCTCGTCACGGCCGGCGAGCTCGACGAGGTGCTCGCCGACCTCCTGGCCGGCCACACCGACCGACCCGGCGACGGGCTCTCCCCGGTCCCCGGACCGCGCTGGCCCGCCGGCCTCGACGCCGCCGTCCGTGGCTCACGGCGCTTCCGCGACGAGGTCCGCGAGCTGTCGGCGCGGCTCGTCGAGCACGGCCACGACGCCGCAGGCCTCGCCCGGCTCGCCCGCGCGCACGGCCGCGCGGAGTGGGCGGCCGCGGCCCGGCTGCTGGCCGAGGTCGACCGCGTGCGCGCGCTCCGGGGCGACGGCGGTCTCGACCCCGCCGCGACGGTCACGGCGGCCGCCGACCTGCTCGCCGACCCCGCCACCGGCCTCGGCGAGGCGGTCCGGGCCTCGGTGGCCCACGTGGGGGTCGACGACGCCCACGACCTCACCCCCGCGGGCTGGTCGCTGGTGCGCGAGCTCGCCGACCTCGTCGACGACGTCTGCGTCGTGGGCGACCCCGACGCGACCACCCAGGCCTTCCGCGGCGCCGTCCCCGCCGTCCTGCCCCGCGTCGCGCGGTGGCTGTCGGGCCCCGGGGCCCCGTGCCGTGAGGCCCGCCTCGTCACCCGGCTCGGCGCGGCCCGCGCGCCCGGTCGGGTGGTGGACGCCGTGGTCGAGCAGCTGCGTACCGGCACGCCGGCGGGCCGGCCGCTGCGGGTGGTCGACCCGTGCGCCGCGACCGCACCGCCCGGGAGCGCCGCCGAGCGTCCGGGCGCCGTCCACGTCGCGGTGTGCCTCGACGCCGCCGACGAGGGTCACGTCGTCGCCGCGCACCTCCGTGCCGCCCGGCAGCGAACGGCGGCCCCGCTGTCGTGGTCGGACATGGCGGTCGTCGTCCGTGGCGGCGAGCAGGTCGCCAGGCTGCGGCGCGCGCTCGCCGCCGACGACGTCCCCGTCCACGTCCCCGGTGCCGCGACCGCGCTGCGCGACGAGCCCGTCGTCGCCGTCCTGCTGGAGGCCGGTGAGGTCGCGACCGATCCGGCCCTGCTGCAGCCCGACGTCCTCGAGCGGCTCGCGCTCGGCCCGCTCGTGGGCATCGACCCCGTCCGGTGGCGGCGGCTGGTGCGGCACGCGCGCACCCGTGCCGCGGCGTCGGCGGGTCGGGCGGTCTCCTCGCAGGAGGCGCTCGCGCACGTCTGCGAGGCCGTGCGGACCCGGCTCCCGGCCGGTCCGGGCGGCGACGACCCGACCGTCTGGCTGCCGCCCGCCGTGGCGGCCCCCCTCGACCGGCTGGTGCGCGTGCTCCGGCGCGGGGCGGTGGGCGCCCGGGAGGGCGCCGAGCTGTGCCTGTGGGAGGTGTGGCAGGCGTGGGGTGCGGCGGAACGGTGGCGCCGGCGTGCCCTCGACGGCGGCCCCGGCGCCGAGCGCGCGGACGCCGACCTCGACGCCGTCGTCGCGCTGTTCGACGCCGCCGCGGCGTGGGCGGACGCCCACCCGCGCGGTGACGTCCCCGCCTTCGCCCGGCACCTGCGCGGTCGCGGGGTCGGTGACGACCGGCTCCTGCCGAGCCGCCACCCCGACGCCGTCACCGTCACCACCCCGGCCGGGGCGGTCGGGCTGCGCTGGCCGCTCGTCGTCGTCGCGGGTGTGCAGGACGGCGCGTGGCCGGACCCCCGCCTGCGGGGTTCGCTGCTCGGCCTCACCGACCTTCGGGCCGTCCTCGCGGGCCAGGAGCCGCCGGCGCCGGGCGGGACCGCGCGGCACGCGGAGCTGCGGCGGCAGGCCCGGCGCGCCGTGGTGCTCGACGAGCTCCGGCTCTTCCACGTCGCGGTGAGCCGGGCCGCCGAGGAGCTCGTCGTCACGGCCGTCGACGACGCCACCACACGCCCGAGCGACCTCGTCGAGCTCGTGCGCCGAGCCGCGGGGACCGCTCCGGGCGCCGGTACGGGCGCCGCGTCCCCGGAGGTCGAGCCCGCGGCCGGCCTGCGGCCCGCCGCGCTCGTCGCGCGGTTGCGGCGACGTCTCCTCGAGGCCGACGTCGACGACACCGAGCGCGCCGAGGTCGCCCGCTCGCTCGCCCGGCTCGCGGCCGCCGGCGTGCGGGGCGCGGACCCCGCGGAGTGGGCGTGGGTGCACGACCCCGGCCACGCCGCCCACCCGGCCGCCGGGTCCGGACCCGGCCGGGACGACGCGGTGCTCGTCTCGCCCTCGAGCGTCGGGCGCTTCCTCACGTGCCCCCTGGCGTGGTACCTCGACGGCGTCGGCGCCCGGCGTGCGTCGGAGACCGCGCAGGGACTCGGCACGCTCGTGCACCTGGCGCTCGAGCAGGTCCCCGACGGCGACCTCGAGCGGATGCAGGCCGTCGTCGACGCCGGCTGGGACGACCTCGAGCTGGGCGACGGATGGGTGTCCGCGCACCAGCGCACCCGGGCCCGCGGCATGCTCGAGCGGGTGTCCCGCTGGGTGGCGGAGCAGCGGGCGGCGGGGGTCGAGGTCGTCGCCTCCGAGCACCAGGTCGACGTCCTCCTCGAGCTGCCCGAGGCCGGCCGGGTCCGGGTGCGGGGCACCGTCGACCGCGTCGAGCGGCTCCCCGACGGCAGCGTCCGCGTCGTCGACCTCAAGACCGGGTCGAGCGCCGTGTCGGTGCAGGCCGCCGCCGAGGACCCGCAGCTCGAGCTCTACCAGCTGGCGCTGAGCGAGGGCGCCGACCGGCCCGGGCCCTCGGGCGGCGCGCTCCTGCTCTACGTCGGCACGGGCACCGCGAAGGCGGCCGAGCGGGTGCAGCCCCGTCTCGACGACGAGCGACGGGAGGCCGCCCTCGACCGGCTCGCCGGCGTCGCCGCCGGGATGGGCGCCGGACGCTGGCCTGCGACCCCGGGGGAGCGGTGCCGCACCTGCGCCGTGGCGGCGAGCTGCCCGGCCGTCGCGCAGGGGCGCCGGCTCCCACCGCCCGTCGCCCCCGTGCGCGGGGCGGGTGACGTCCGTGAGTGAGCTCCTGCGGCTCCGCGAGCTGCGCGGGGTCGACGACCTCGAGGCGGCCCTCGACCTCCGCTACCGGCTGGGGGAGGAGCAGCGCGCCGTCGTCACCGCCCCGCTCGGCAGCGGGCTCGTCGTCGCCGGCGCGGGATCGGGCAAGACCGAGACCATGAGCCTGCGGGTCGCGTGGCTCGTCGGGACGCACCAGGTGGAGCCCGAGGAGGTGCTCGGCCTCACCTTCACCCGCAAGGCCGCGGGCGAGCTGGCCGAGCGGGTCACCCGGGCGGTCGAGCGCCTGCAGTCGTGGCTCGGGCACGGGGACGCGCCGGTGCTCGTCGAGCGGCCCACCGCCCGCACCTACCACTCCTTCGCCGCCGCGCTCGTCGCCGACCACGCCGGGCACCTCGGCCTCGACGAGCCGCGACTCGTCGGGGAGGCCGCCGCGTGGCAGGCGGCCCACCGGCTCGTCGTCGGCTGGCCGCACCCGATGGAGCCCGGCAAGAACCCCTCGCAGGTCACCGCCGCGCTGCTGTCCCTCGCCGGCCAGTGCGCGGAGCACGGCGTGGAGCCCGAGGCGCTCGCCCGGTCGCTGCGCGGGCACCTCGACGCGCTCCGCGCCCACGCCGAGGCCGGATGGCTCACCACCCAGCACCAGCGCGACGTCGTCGCCTCCCTCGAGCGCCGTCTCGCCCTCGTGCCGCTCCTGGAGTCCTGGCGCGAGACGAAGCGGGAGCGCGGCGTGGTCGACCACGGCGACCAGGTCGCGCTGGCGGTCTCGGTGGCCCGCTCGGAGGGCGTGCGGCAGCGCCTGCGGGCCGAGCACCGCGTCGTGCTCCTCGACGAGTACCAGGACACGTCGACGGCCCAGACCGACCTCCTCGCCGGCCTCTTCGGCGACGGCCACCCCGTCACCGCGGTCGGGGACCCCCACCAGTCGATCTTCGGGTGGCGGGGGGCCAGCGCCGGCACGCTCAGCCGGTTCCTCGACCGCTTCCGACGCCCCGACGGCACCGCACCCGACGTCTTCTCGCTGTCGACCAGCTGGCGCAACCCGTCGGTCGTCCTGGAGGTGGCGAACGTCCTCGCGGCGCCCCTTCGCGAGGCGGGTGTGCCGGGTGGTGCCCCTGTGGGGGTCCTCCGTCCCGCCCCCACCGCCCCGCCCGGAGCCGTGCGGGTGCTCCACGTCGCCGACGAGGCGGAGGAGAGCGCGACGGTGGCGGAGTGGCTGCGGTCCCGGCGCGAGCACCCGGTCGACGACCGGCCCCCGACCCAGGCCGTCCTGTGCCGACGCCGCTCGCAGATGGGCCGTGTGGAGGACGCCCTCCGCGCCGCCGGGGTGCCCGTCGTCGTCCTCGGCCTCGGGGGACTCCTCGACGAGCCGGAGGTGGTCGACGTCGTGAGCCTCGTCGCCGCCGCCGTCGACCCCACGCGCGGCGACGCCCTCGTCCGCCTGCTGACGGGGGCGCGGTGGGGCCTCGCCGCGCCCGACCTCGAGGCGCTGCGCGACCGCGCCCGGGAGCTCGCGGGGGACGACCGCGACTCCGCAGGCCTCGTCGACGCCGTCGAGCTGCTGCCCGGCCCCGGGTGGCGCTCGGCGAGCGGTCGAACCCTGTCGGAGGTCGCCCGCGAACGGCTCGGTCAGCTCGCCGGCGTCCTCGCCCGCGTGCGGTCCGTCGCCCACAGGCCGGCGGTCGACGTCGTCGTCGCGGCGATCACCGCGTCCGCCACGGACGTCGAGGTCGAGGCCTCCGCCGACGACGCCCGCCAGGCGCGTCGCGTGCTCGACCGGCTCGTCGAGGAGGCCGCGGCGTACGCCGACGTCGACGGCGCCTCCGACGTCGTGCGCTTCCTCGCGTGGCTCGACGTCGCCCGCACCGAGGAGCGCGGCCTCGACGCGGTCGACGTCACGCCCGACCCGACCGCGGTCCAGGTGCTCACCGTCCACTCGGCCAAGGGCCTGGAGTGGGACGACGTCGCCGTCGTGGACCTCGTCGCGGGCGGCTTCCCCGTCCGGGAGGGTGCCGGTGGACCGGGCTGGGGCTGGCTGCGGGACGACGGCGCCCTGCCCTTCCCGAGCCGCGGCGACAGCGACTCCCTGCCCGTGTGGTCGCCCGCCGCGGCGGTGTCGCGCTCGGACGCCGCGACCCGGCTCGAGCGGTTCCGCGCCGGCGTCGGGGCGCACGCCGCGCTCGAGGAGCGCCGGCTCGCCTACGTCGCCGTCACCCGGCCCCGCCGCGCGCTGCTTCTCACCGGGGCGCGGTGGGGGACGGGCACGCGGCCACGACCGCCCTCCCCGTTCCTCACGGAGGCGCGCGACGTCGCCGGCGGCTCACCCCGGTGGGTCGACGACGCCCTCGACCGGCCCGAGCCGCCGGAGACCGGTGGGGGCCAGGGCGCGGCGTGGCCCGCCGACGCGCCCGCCGTGCGCGAGCGGCTCGCCCGGGCCGCGGCCGAGGTGCGGGCCGCCACCCCGCTCGGTGGCCCGCGCGGCGGGGAGCCGTCGCCCGGGACCGCGCCGACGGAGCCGACGTGGTCCCACCTCGTCGACGTCGTCCTCGCGGAGCGCGCCGCCCGCGGCGGCGCCGCACGGGCGCTGCCCGGCCACCTGTCGGCGTCGCAGGTCGTGGCGCTCGCCGCGGACCCCGACGGCGCGCGCGCCGACCTGCTGCGGCCCGTCCCGACCCGCCCCCAGGTGCGGGCCCGCGAGGGGACGCGCTTCCACGAGTGGCTGGAGCGCCGTGGTGGCCCGCGCCGCGGCCTGTTCGAGACCGACGAGCTGCTCGGTGCCGCGGACGACGCGGCGGGCGACGCCGGCCTCGCGGAGCTCCGTGCCCGCTTCGAGCGGTCGGAGTGGGCCGACGCCGAGCTGGTCGGGGTCGAGGTGCCCTTCAGCACCACCCTGGTCGTGCACGGGCGACCGGTCGTGCTCCGGGGCCGGGTCGACGCCGTCGTCCGCCCGCTGAACCGGTCGACCGGCGGGGGTCGCGCGCGCACGGGCGCTGTCCGAGCGGACGTCGACCTCGAGGTCGTCGACTGGAAGACCGGGTCGCCGCCGAGCGGGGCGGCGGCCGCCGCGCGCGCGCACCAGCTCGCGGTGTACCGACTGGCGACCGCGCGGGCGCACGGGCTGCCGCCGGAGCGGGTGGGCGCCGCGTTCTGGTACGCCGGGTCCGGTCCGGCGGGCACGACCGTCCGGCCCCGCGACCTGCTCGACGAGGCCGGGCTCGTGCGCCTGCTCGAGAACTCGACCGGACCAGGAGCCGGCCGGGAACGCTAGTCCGCCGTCGGCGGACGACCGTCCTGGGACTCCCGGGGATCCCGGGGCTCCTCGGGCTCCTCGGGCTCCTCGGGCTCCTCGGGCTCCCCGTCGGACTGCTCGGGTTCCCCGGGGTCCTCGTCGGGCTGCTCGGTCGCCTCGGTCTGCTCGGGCTGCTCCTCGGAGACCTCGGGGTCGCCCGACGTCCCCGTCTGTGCCCGGCGCGCCTCGGTCTCGGCCTCGACCCAGCCGGCGAGCTGCTCGAGCATGCCGAAGGCGTCGTCCTGCACCCCCTCGTCCCCGGTCGCGACGCCGTGGAGCAGCCAGCGCACGAGCGCCATCTCGCCGTGGAGCACCGCCCGCGCGAGGAGCTCGTCGTCGACGTGCCCGTGGCGCGACCGGGCGTACGACTCCATGACGAGGGACACCGTCTCCGGCTCCGCGCCCACGGCCAGCCACGCGAGGTCCTCGGCGGGGTCGCCGACGTGGACCTCGGTCCAGTCGAGGACGGCCGTCACCTCCTCGCCCGTCACGACGAGGCGCTCGGCCACGAGGTCGCCGTGGACGACGGTGGGGCTGAAGTCCCACAGGGTCGTGTCCTCGAGCACCTCCTCCCAGCGCTGGAGGAGCACGGGCGGGACCCGCCCCGTCCCGGCGCCGCGGTCGAGGTCGAGGAGGCGGCGACGCCGTACCTCGGCGGCGTCGTGGACCGGCACGCCCGCCCGCTCGACGACGGCGGTCGTGACGTCGTGGAGCGCGGCGACGCTCCGGCCGACCGAGCGGCACACCGCGGGGGACGCCGCGAGCCGGGTGAGGTCGACCGGGCGACCGCGAGGGGCGGCGAGCACGATCGCCCGCCCGCCGCCGGGCAGGGCGACGTCGGCCCGGGGTCGCGGCACGTCGAACGGCACGACGCCGGCGAGGAGCCTGACCGCCTCCGTCTCCGCCGCCAGCCGCTGCGACGCCGCCAGGTCGCGCGGGGCCAGCACGAGCCACACGCCCTGCTCGTCGTCGTGGACGACCGCGGCGTCGACGTGCTGCCGGTGCGAGTGCGCCGGCGCGACCGCCGCGGGTCGCAGGTCCGGGACCGCGGCGACGAGGAGCGCCGCCAGCGTGGCGGGCGAGCGCGGGCGGTCGCTGCTGGCCGGGGCGCTCACAGGAGTGCCGGACGCGTCGGGCGGCGGGCTCGACGGCGCGCCCGGAGGAGCGGGGTCGCCGGGGGACGGGACGGGCACGCGCCCACCGTAGGGCGAGCGCCGGTGCATACCCTGGAGGCGTGGCCCTCGCCGACCTCGCACTCTCCCGGTCCCGGCTCCACAAGATCGGCGACGACCGCGCGACACCCGGCCTCCTCGAGCGGGTGCTGGGCGAGCCGTCCACCGTGATCCTCCGCGTCCTCGACGGCCGGGCCCGGCTCAGGGACGGCGACGGCCCGCCGGTCCTCCACCTGCTCGGCGGCGACGAGGCGGTCGGGCTGCTCGACCGGCTCGGCGGTCCCGCCGCGGCCGCCGCGGGGGGCGCCGACCCGCTCGCAGGTCCGGTCCCGGTGCTGCTCGGCCGCTTCCCCGAGGGCGGACCCCGGGCCGGTGCCGCCGTCGTCGCCCTGCTCGGGGGCCCGGACGAGGGACCCGACGGCACGGTCGGCGGGACGACGGCCAGGGGCCGCTGGAGCGACCTGCGGGAGGTCGGCGCCCTGCTCGACGACACCGACGCGGGTGCGCTCACCGAGGCGGTCGCGCTCGAGCACTGGCACCGCACCCACCGGCGCTGCCCCCGGTGCGGGGGACCCACCCGGCCGAGCGCAGCCGGGCACGAACGGGTCTGCGACGCCGACGGCAGCACGCACCACCCCCGTCACGACCCCGCGGTGATCATGACGGTGTCCGGGCCGGACGACCGGCTGCTGCTGGGGCACCAGGGTCGCTGGCCGGAAGGTCGCTTCTCGGCCTTCGCGGGCTTCGTCGAGCCCGGCGAGTCCCTCGAGCAGGCGGTCGCCCGCGAGCTGTGGGAGGAGGCGGGCGTCCGGGTCTCCGCCGCCGAGTACCTCGGCAGCCAGCCGTGGCCGTTCCCGGCGTCGCTCATGCTCGCGTTCCACGTGACGACGGAGGACGAGCACGCCCGGCCGGACGGCACGGAGATCACCGAGACCCGGTGGTTCACCCGGGAGGGGCTGGCCGACGCGGTGGCGGGCGGCGAGGTCACGCTGCCGCCGTCGGTGTCGGTCGCGCGCCGCCTCGTCGAGCGGTGGTTCGGGACGGAGATCCGTCAGGAGGGCGTCTGGCGCTGAGGCGGCACCCCCCGCCCACTAGGCGCCCAGGCGCGCGCGCACCTCCGCCAGCGACGGGTTCGTCGCCGCGCTGCCGTCGGGGAACACGACCGTCGGCACGGTCTGGTTGCCGCCGTTGACCTTCATCACGAGCTCCGCGGCCGCCGGTACCTGCTCGATGTCGACCTCGGTGTAGGCGATGCCCTCGCGGTCCATCTGCGACTTCAGGCGGCGGCAGTAGCCGCACCAGGGCGTCGAGTACATGGTGACGGCGCCAGGGGCGGGGGTGCTCACGTGGACGGCTCCTTCGGACGGGTGCGGTGTCGTGGACCGCGCGTCGGGGCCGCGGTCCGTCCCGCATGCCAACCGTCCGGCGGTGCGGCCTGTTCCCGTCGACCTCGTGCCTCCTCCACAGCCTGTCCGGGTCGGGCGCGTGGTGTCCGCGGTCGCTGCGAGGATCGGGGCATGGCACATGCCCCGGCCGACGTGCCCGCCCTCCTCGCGCCGCTCGACCCCGAGCAGCGCGCCGTCGCCGAGGCGGTTCGGGGCCCCGTGTGCGTGGTCGCGGGCGCGGGCACGGGCAAGACCCGCGCCATCACGCACCGTGTGGCGCACGCCGTCGCCGTCGGTGCGACGGCCGAGGAGCACGTCCTCGCCGTCACGTTCACCGCCCGCGCCGCCGGGGAGATGCGCGAGCGGCTGCGGCGGCTCGGCACGCCGAGGGTCGTCGCGCGCACCTTCCACGCCGCGGCGCTGCGCCAGCTGCAGCACTTCTGGCCGGCCGTGGTGGGGGGACCGCCCCCCGCGCTGCTCGAGCACAAGGCGGCTGTCGTCGCCGAGGCGGCGTCGCGTCTCGGCATCCGGCCGGACCGGGCGGTCGTGCGCGACCTGTCCGCCGAGCTGGAGTGGGCGAAGGTCAGCCTCCTCACCCCCGCCTCGTACGCGTCGGCCGCCCAGCGGCTCGGGCGGGGCGAGGTGGCGGGGCAGGAGCCGGCCGTGGTCGCCCGGGTCCTCGAGGCCTACGAGGACGCGAAGACCGCGCGCGGCGTCATCGACTTCGAGGACGTCCTGCTCCTCACCGTGGCGATGCTGCGGGAGCGCGACGACGTCGCGCGGCAGGTCCGCAGCCGCTACCGGTGGTTCACCGTCGACGAGTACCAGGACGTCTCCGCGGCGCAGCAGCGCCTCCTGGAGGCGTGGGTGGGGGAACGCGACGACGTGTGCGTCGTCGGCGACCCCAACCAGACGATCTACACCTTCGCCGGCGCCGACGCGTCCCTGCTCGACGGCTTCGCCCGCGCGCACCCCGGGACCACGACGGTCCACCTCGTGCGCAACTACCGCTCGCGCCCGGAGGTGGTGGCCCTGGGCAACGGGGTCCTCGGCGCCACCTCGGGCGTCCGCCTGCGGGCCGTCCGGGCCGGTGCCGAGCCGGGTGGGACCGCGCCGATCCCGACCGCGCCGACGTTCACGGAGTACGACGACGACGTCGCCGAGGCCGCGGGTGTCGCCGAACGGGTTGCGGCGGCTGTCGCGGCGGGTGTCCCCCGGCAGGAGGTGGCCGTGCTCGTGCGCACCAACGGTCAGCTCGAGGTGCTGGAGGAGGCGCTCGGCGAGCGCGGCATCCCGTACGTCGTCCGTGGCGGCGAGCGCTTCTTCGGGCGGCGCGAGGTCCGCGAGGCCGTGCTCCTGCTGCGGGGCGCCGCCAAGGCCGACGAGCCGCGGCCCGTCGCCGACACCGCCGAGGGCAGCGCCACCAGGGACGAGGACCCGGCGCTGGTCCGCGTCGTCACCGACGTGCTGTCGAGCGCGGGGTGGTCCCCCGACCCGCCCTCGGGTCGCGGGCAGGTGCGCGACCGCTGGGAGTCGCTCGCCGCCCTCGTCGACCACGCCCGTCGCCTCGCGGCGGAGCGGCCGGAGGCGGGGCTGCCCGACCTCGTCGCCGACCTGGAGAACCGCGCGGCCCAGCAGCACGCGCCCGCCCTCGACGGCGTCACCCTCGCGACCATGCACGCGGCGAAGGGCCTGGAGTGGGACGTGGTCCTGCTGCCCGGCCTCTCCGAGGGGCTCGTGCCCGTGTCGATGGCCGCGACCCCCGCAGCGGTCGAGGAGGAGCGACGGCTGCTCTACGTCGGCGTCACGCGGGCGCGGGAGGTCGCGCACCTGTCGTGGGCGCGGGCCCGCACCCCCGGCGGGCGCGGGAACCGCCGCCCGTCGCGCTTCCTCGACGGGGTCCGGCCCCGGACGGCCGCGGAGCAGGCGCACCCCGGTCGGTCGCGGACCCACGCGGGCGACGGCGGACGGTCCGGGCGCACCCGACGGGCCGCACGCCCCGCGCTGTGCAAGGGCTGCGGGGGACCGCTCGTCACCGCCGCCCAGCGCACGGCGGGACGCTGCCCCGACTGCCCACCCCGCTACGACGCGGCCGTGTACGAGGCGCTGCGCGCCTGGCGGACCAGGACGGCGGAGGAGGCGGGCGTGCCCGCCTACGTCGTCTTCACCGACGCCACCCTCGAGGCCCTCGCGGAGCGCCGACCTCACGAGGTCGCGGAGCTCGTCGGGGTCCCGGGGGTCGGTAGCGTCAAGCTCGACCGGTACGGCGCCGACGTCGTCAAGGTGGTCGCCGGGGCCGGCTGAGCCGGTCTGAGGCCCCTCTGAGGGGCGTCTGAGACGACCGTGCGAGCGGCCGCCGAAAAATAGGGTGGCGCCTCGACGCCACCCGGCTCTACCGTTCCCCCACAGCGAGCGCGCGGGTAGGCCCGCGCGCGTCAGGTGGGAGGAGGTGCACCCCGATGGAGATGAGCATGACGACCACGCAGTGGACAGGCGGGTACGGCAGCAACGCCGTGGCCACGAACAGCCGTGCTCACGCGGCCACCGTCCCGGCCACCAGGGGAGTAGTGCGCCTCCGTTCGGACCTCGACGCCCGTTTCGCCGCGAAGCTCCGCGGCGTCGTCGGCGGCTTCGGTGCCGTCATCCCCGCCCCCTCCGGTCCCCGGACCTCCGGCTAGCGGCCCACCAGGCCGACACGTCGGAGCCGCGGACCCTCGGGGTCCGCGGCTCTTCTCGTCTCCCGGCGTCGCCGGTTCGGGAAGGCCCCGGAGCCCCCTCCAGGCCACGAGCCCCCGCACCGAGACCCGTCCGGTCGACCCGACCCGGACGCCGACCCGGAGAGGACCCGACGGTGACCGTCACCGAGCTGGACCCGACCACAACCGACACCGACCACCCCGTCCCCTGGCGCGAGCTGCCCTGCCGGGTCAACGACCCGGAGCTGTGGTTCGCCGAGCGGCCCGACGACGTCGAACACGCCAAGGCGCTGTGCACCGCGTGCCCGCTCGCGCGCTCGTGCCTCGCCGGCGCGTTGCAGCGGCGCGAGCCGTGGGGCGTGTGGGGAGGGCAGCTGGTGCTGGCCGGTGTCGTCGTCCCCCGCAAGCGGCCCCGCGGCCGTCCCCGCAAGGACGCCGTCGCCTGACCCGCACCACCCGCACCACCTGCAGATGCATCACACCGACCGTGCCGCGCTCCTCAGCGACGTGGCCCACACCAAGGAGACCGCTGTGTCCATGCTCGTCCTCGACCTGCCCCGCGAGGCGCACGCCCGCGACCTGGCGGCGGCCCGCAACGCGAGGCTCGTCCTCGCGATCCGCCGCAGGCGCGCCAGCGAGCGCTCGAACGCCCGCGCCCGCCGCCTCGTCCACCTCGCCTCGCTCGCCGCCCAGCGCAGCGAGGCCCGTGCCTGGTCCGGTGCGCTGAGCACCGCACGGTGACCGACCGGGCCCTTCCTGTCCACCGGCCCTGAGCAGCCCCCGAACCGGGTGTGCTGCTCAGGGCCCTTCCGTGTCCGACCCCGTCCCGACCCCGTTGCGACCCCGTTCCGACCTCGTCCCGGCGCTGTCACGGTCGCTCGAAGCCCGGCAGGTACTCCTCGAGCACGTCGAGGACCGGGATGACGCCGCCCACCTGGCACAGCACCCCGATGCCGCCCAGCCACACGCGGTGGATCAGCAGGTACTCCGGCGGCAGGTTGAGCCGCAGCCCCACCGACCACGTCGGGCGGCGAGGGTCGTTGATGTGGGCGACGAGGTCCCGCAGCCACTGGCGGCTGAAGCGGAACTCGTCGACGCGGGCGGGGGCGAGGAACGGTTCCAGGTACGCCAGCAACGAGGGGGCGTCGATGTCGATCTCCGGCTTGACGAAGCCCGCCTCCCGCAGGCCCACGAGCACGCCGTCGGCGTCTCCGGCCAGGGCCCGGTGCAGCAGGACGTGGATCTCCGGCGGCATCCCCTCCGGCAGCTGCTTGACGGCGCCGAAGTCGAGCACGCCGAAGCGCCCGTCGTCGGTGAGCATGAAGTTGCCGGGGTGCGGGTCGGCGTGGAGGAGCCCGGCGTCCCGCGGGCCCGCCAGCAGCAGCTCGGCGTAGTGCCGGGCGACGCGGTCGCGCTGCTCCTGGTCGCCGGAGGCGATGACCTCGGCCATCCCCGTGCCCGACAGCCACTCCGACACGATGACGCGTTCGCCGCCCGCGAGCACCCGCGGGACGGCGAACACCGGGTGCCCGTCGAACGCCTCGGCGAACTGCTGCTGGTTGCGGGCCTCGAGCTCGTAGTCGAGCTCCTCCGCCATGCGGGAGCGCAGCTCGTCGAGGATGGGGCCGATGTCGAGGCCGGGGATCCAGGAGGCGCCGAGGCGCCCGGCCCTGGCGACCTGCTCGAGGTCGCTGATGAGCGCCTCCCCGGCGCCGGGGTACTGGACCTTGACCGCGACCGGTGTGCCGTCCTGCCACACGGCGCGGTGGACCTGGCCGATCGAGGCCGCGGCCGCCGGGCGGTCGTCGAAGTCCGCGAAGCGGGAACGCCAGCGCCGGCCCAGCTCCTCCGCCATGACGGCGTGCACGGTGCTGCTCGGCATCGGGGGCGCCGCGTTCTGCAGCTTCGTCAGCGTCGCGCGGTACGGCCCGGCGAGCTCCTCCGGCAGACCCGCCTCGAAGATGCTGAGCGCCTGCCCGAACTTCATCGCCCCGCCCTTGAGCTCGCCGAGGGTGCGGAAGATCTGCTCGGCGGTGCGGGCCTGCATCTCGGCGGCGACGGCCTCCGCGGAGCGTCCGCCCACGCGCTTGCCGATGCCGAGCGCGGCGCGTCCCGCGATGCCGAGGGGCAGGGCCGCCAGGCGGGCCGTGCGGGCGACGGTCCGACGGGGCAGGTCGCTCACCCGGCCATGGTCGCACCGTCCCGGTCGCCCCGCCCGGGTGGCCCCACCCACCCCTCGGTCGCCTCGTCGTGGGGCAGGCCGACGCAGCCGCACGCGGGATGGGCCGACCAGCGCTCCCACTCCACCTCCCCGTCGTGGTCGACCCTGGCGCCGGCCCCCGGCGGGGCGACGGCGCCAGCGGTCACGGCCCGCGGCAGCACGGCAGCGGACAACCGCGCGACGACCGCCGCGACGGCGGCGCTGGTGGCCGCGGACGGGACGGGCCGGGCCCCGGCGAGCGCGCGTGCCCGCAGGCCGCGCACCGCGTCCGGCCACGCGGGGTCGACGTCGCGGTGGAGCAGGTCGACGCAGTGCAGGCAGGGACCACGGCCGGGGACGACGAGCGGTCCCACCAGGACGTCGTCGTCGCGGAGCAGGACGGGCACGTGCGTGACCCCCTGCTGCACCAGCGGGGCCGACGCAGGGGCGTCGTGGGCACGCTCCGCCACCACGACGACGAGGTCCGGGACGGCGGGGCAGCCGGTCCGCGCCAGCGGCGCCACCCGGTGCACCGCCTCGGCCGCCGCGTGGACCGCGCGGCGGCCCACGTCGCCGGCGCACGCACCGCCTGGGAGCACGTCGTCAGGGCCCACGGTGGCGTCGTCGACGAGTGCCGCCGTGCCCGCCCCCGACGCGGCCAGGACGGCCGTCAGGACGATGCCGAGCCCGCGCCCGCCGACCACGGCGACCTCCGGTCCGGGTCCTCGTGCGTCCGGTACCCGGGCGGCGACGGCGGGCACGACCGCCCCGCAGCCACGCAGCAGCGCGACGAGCCAGCGCCCCCGCTCGTCGAGGCGTGCCGCGTCGACGCCCCGGTCGAGCCCGGCCACGACCGCCCAGTCGGCCGGGCCGAGCCCGTCGACGACCCTGGCCCGGCGCCCGGACCCGACCTGAAGCGCGGTGGTGCCGCGGACCGCCCGGGTCCGCCCGGGCGCCCACACGACCACGTCCGACCTCATCCCCGGAGGCTCGCACGCCCGGGCGGCCCGGGACGCGGCATCCACAGGCGCTGCACGGGTCGCCGTCGTCGTCCACAGCCCGGGCGCGCCCTCAGGGTGGGGCGCGGCGGGTGCCCCACACTCGGGTCGTGGACGCGACGACGCGGCAGCCGGCCGACCCCGACCGCACACCGCGCGTGCTCGTGCGGAGGGACACCGACGACGCGGGTGTCGTCGTGCTCACGCTGTCCGACCCCGACCGGCGCAACGCCATGACACTCGAGCTCACGCGCTCGTGGCGGCAGGCGCTCGCGCAGGTCCGCGGCGACGACACCGTGCGGGCCGTGGTCGTGATGGGCGCCGGGAGCGCCTTCAGCTCCGGCGGCGACCTCTCGTGGCTCGGTGACGACACCGGACCGGGCGCGCCCGTCGACGACCTGCGCCGCCGGATGGGCGGCTACTACGCGGAGTGGCTCGCCGTGCGGGACCTCGCCGTGCCGGTCGTCGCCGCGGTCAACGGTCCCGCCGTGGGCGCCGGGGTGGGTCTCCTGCTGGCGTGCGACCTCCGTGTCGCCGCCCGCTCCGCGCACCTGTCGGTGCCGTTCACCGGCCTCGGCCTCCACCCGGGCATGGGCCTCACCCACACCCTCGTCGCGGCCGTCGGGCTCACCGCCGCCCAGGACCTCCTCCTCACCGGGCGCCGCGTCGGGGCGGAGGAGGCCCAGCGGCTCGGGCTCGTCACCGCCGTGCACGCCGACGACGCCGTCCTCGGGGCGGCGCTCGCGCTGGCGCGCACGGTCGCCGGCCACGCGCCGGTCGCCACCCGGCTCACCGTCGCGGCTCTGCGGGCCGGCGGGCACGCCGACCTGCCCTCCGCCACCCGCTGGGAGGCCCTCGCGCAGTCCGTCACGCTCGCCACCGGTGACGCCGCCGAGGGGCTGCGCGCGGCCGCGCAGCGCCGCGCGCCGCGCTTCACGGGCCGCTGAGGCGCGGGTAGCGTCCCCGGCATGGCGGGGTCGGGGAACCAGCCGCGGCCCCGCGTCGAGGTCCGGCGCTCCGCGCGGCGCCGTCGCACCGTCAGCGCCCACCGGGAGGGCGACCGGGTCGTCGTACTCGTCCCGGCCCGCCTCTCGCCGGCCGAGGAACGCCGCTGGGTCGAGCGCATGGTCGCCCGCCTCGACGAGAAGGAGGCCCGCCGCCGACCCTCCGACGAGGAGCTCGCCGGCCGGGCCGCCGCGCTGTCCCGGCGCTACCTGCAGGGCAGGGCCCTGCCGACCAGCGTGCGGTGGAGCAGCCAGCAGCAGCAGCGCTGGGGGTCGTGCACGCCGTCCGACGGCACCATCCGGATCTCGGAGCGGGCCAAGGGGCTGCCGGAGTGGGTGCTCGACTACGTGCTGCTCCACGAGCTCGCCCACCTGCTGGAGCCGTCCCACGGCCCTGGCTTCTGGCAGCTGCTCGCGCCCTACCCCCGCACGGAGCGCGCGCGCGGGTTCCTCGAGGGCTTCGACACCGCGGTCCGTGGCGACGTCGACCCCGGGGTGGACACCGGAGAGGTCACCGAACCGCGGAGCGAGGACTAACGGGCCCCGCCCGGCCCCTCGCCCGGCCCCTCGCCCGGCCCCTCGCCCGGCCCCGCCTCGAGCAGGCGGCGCAGCTCGTCGTCGAGGTCGGCGTCCTCGGCGCCGGACGGCTCCGCGGCCCCCGGTGCGTCGTCCTGCTGCAGGTCGGGGAGCAGGTCGGGGTGCTGCCACACGTCGTCGCGTCCCTCCCCGGCCGACTCGCCGCGCTCGACCCACCACGCGGCGGCCTCGCGCATGCGCCGCGGCCGCAGCTCGAGGCCCACGAGGGAGGCGAAGGTCTGCTCGGCGGGCCCGCCCGCCGCGCGGCGTCGCCGCACGGACTCCCGCAGCGCCTCGACCGTCGCGAGCCGGTCGCGGGCGGCGTGGGCGACGACCGTGTCGACCCACCCCTCGACGAGGGCGAGCAGGTTCTCCAGGCGGGCCTTGGCCGCCAGCTGGGCCGCCGACTCCGCGGGCGCGAGCATGCCCGAGGTCAGCGCCTCCTGGAGCCGTGCGGGATCGCTGACGTCGAGACCGCCCAGCATCTCCTGCAGCCGCGACGCGTCGACGTCGATGCCGGCGGCGTACTCCTCGACGGCGCCGAGCAGGCGCGGCGCGAGCCACGGCACGTGAGCGAAGAGCCGGGCATGGGCGGCCTCCCGGAGCGCGAGGAACAGCCGGACGTCGTCGAGCGGGAGACCGAGTCCCTCGGCCGTCGCCCTCACGTTGACGGGGACGAGCGCCATGCCGTCGCGCAGGAGGGGCAGGCCGACGTCGGTCGCGGACACGGCCTCGCCCGCGAGCCGGCCGACGGCCTGGCCGATCTGCATGCCGAGCATGCCGCCGCCGAGGCGCTGCATCATCGGCGCCGCCCCCGCGAGCAGCCCGGCCATCTCCGGCGGGACGCCCGGCGGCAGCTCGCCCTGGCCGGACTCGAGGACGCCGCCCATCGAGCGGCCCATCTTCTCGGCCACGGGCGTGACGAGGGTCCGCCACGTCGGGAGGCTCGCCTCCACCCACTGCGCGCGCGACCACGCCTGCGTCGTGCTCCCCGTGGCGGGCAGGCTCGTGACGGCATCCAGCCACACCTCCGCCAGCCGGCCCGCCTGCTCGACGGCCGACCGCTCGCCCCACGACGGGGACGGGTCCTCGCCCGCGACGGCCTGCCGGGCCGAGTCCCGGGCCAGGCCCCACGCCACGGGGCCCTCCTCACCGCTCGCGAAGATCCGCTGCAGCTGGCCGAACACCTCGCCCAGCCGTGCCGGGTCGAACATCGAGGGGTCGAAGCCCCCGGCCCCGAAGGGCCCGCCCGGCCCGCCCGGTCCGCCCGAACCGCCCGGACCGCCCGGACCGCCCGGACCGCCCGGACCGCCCGGACCGCCCGGTCCGCCCGGTCCGCCCGGTCCGCCCGGTCCACCCGGTCCGTCGGGACCGTCGGGGCCGTTCCCCGGTCCGAAACCCATGCGTCGGTCGTCGCTCATGGCACCAGCCTCCTGCACTCGCGCGCGTCTGGACGAGGGAACCACCCGTCGGCCCGGTGCGGTTCCCGCGACGGCGCGCCGTTCGCGCAGCGCGGAGGCGGGCCGCGCGCGGGAGCACGGGCGCGGGTCGGGACGCCGCCGGGACCTACCCTGGGGCCATCGGCTCCCTCCCAGCCAGCACCCAGGCACGTGGGTCACGCTCGAGCCGTCAGTCCGCCGACCGCCGACCGGAGACCGCATGACGAGCGCCCCGCCCCTCCTGCCACGGCAGGAGCCCGTCGCACGCGAGAACCCGTTCCGCCTCGGCGCCCGGACCGTCGTGCTGCTGGTGGCGGGGCTCGGCGCGGTCGTGCTCGCCGGCGTCGTCGCCGCCACCCCCGTGCCGTACGTCGTGTTCTCGCCGGGTCCCGTGCGGGACACCCTCGGCACGACGAGCGAGGGCGAGCCCCTCATCCAGGTCGACGGCGCCGAGACGTACCCCACCGAGGGCCAGCTCGACCTCACGACGATCCGGGTGGCGGGTGGCCCGCTCAGCGACGTCACCGTGTTCG